>NZ_JBSXNX010000013.1:0-106188 GCF_056857855.1 Maricaulis sp. B-26 | reverse complement strand
GCTACAGACCACCAGCTCCTGAAGCGCTCTTGCCAGCGACTTGTCTGCCGCCCTACGTTGAGGGCGTGCCGGCATGACCGCCGCACATAACCCGCCGGGCCCTAACTTTAAAACTGGGCCACTTGGGTGGGGCAGGCCACATGTCGTCCCCCCGGAAATGCCGCCGCAACCTTCGGTGGGAAGTTATAGCAAGTGCGCCCGGCAAGCCACGAATTTCTCGCGGTAAAACGCATTTTTAACGGGACATTGCACACCCGGGCTTCACACGTCGGTCTGCGCGATGCCTACCCGCTCAGTCGGCGCGCGCACGCCAGCCGAGAAACCATGCGGCGAAGCGTTCCAGACCGTCCTCGAGCCGGATGGAGGGCTTGTAGTCATAGTCCCGCTCCAGCTTGGACGTGTCGGCATAGGTGCGGGTCACATCGCCCGGCTGCATGGGCAGCATGATTTTCTCGGCCGGCCGGCCGAGCGCCTTTTCGAGCGTGGCGATCATGTCCATCAGCCGGACCGGCGAAGAGCCGCCGATATTGTAGACTTCGTGACGGCCCGCCGACGGACGGTCGTCGAGGATCCGCAGGAGCGGCGCGACGATGTCGTCGATATAGGTAAAATCGCGCTCCATCTCGCCATTGTTGAAGACCTTGATCGGACGCCCCTCGAGCATGGCGTCCGCGAACAGCCAGTAGGCCATGTCGGGCCGGCCCCAGGGCCCGTAGACCGTGAAGAAACGCAGCCCCGTCGCCGGGATGCCGTAGAGGCTGGCATAGGAAGCCGACATCAGCTCGTCCGATCGCTTCGTCGCTGCGTAGAGCGAGGCGGGCGTATCAGCGGCGTCATCCTCGCGGAAGGGGACGTTCGAGCGCTCGCCATAGACAGAGCTTGAGGACGCATAGACGAAATGGCGCAGATCGTCCCCGAGCGCGCGCGCCGCTTCCAGCATGGCGAGATGCCCGGTCAGATTGGACGCGCAGTAGGCGAAAGGGTTCTCGATCGAATAGCGCACGCCGGCCTGGGCGCCGAGATGCAGGATCCGGTCGGGACGGACCTCGAGCACCAGCGCCTTGACCGCCTCGTGATTGGCAAGGTCGAGCTTCTCGAAACGAAAGCGCGGATTGCCCGATATCTCGGCCAGCCGGGCCTTTTTGAGTTCGGGCGGATAATAGGCATTGAGATTGTCGATCCCGACAACGGTCTCGCCGGCATCGAGCAGGGCCGCACACGCATGGAAACCGATAAATCCGGCAGCTCCGGTCACCAATACTGTCACGGCACGCTCTCCTCACCCAATTCGCGGTCCGTGACGGCACGGCCCGCGTTACCGAGTGTCAGTGCTACACGCGTTCGCGCATCGCACTCAATGGAAGACTGCCGCTCGCGAGCGGTCCGCCCCTAGAGCCAGCCCTCTTCCGTCGGGGCGATGGTAAGGAAGCCGTCATCGCCCTGAGCGACTGTCAGGCCTAGATTTTCGGGCGAAACCTCTTCCGGCGAACCTGACGCGTCCATGGTCGGTAGCTTTTCGAAGACGACCGCTTCGGCGGAGGAATGCGAGAGCGGCGAGAAACCATCCGGGCCAATTGTAGCCTGCGGCAGCGTTTCGATTTCGACGAGTTCGTCGAATACGCCCCATTCTCCGCTGCGCAAGACAGCCAGATCATCGCGAAGGGAAAGCTGCAACTCCCGCACCGCGTCCGTCATGTCATCGCTGAGCGATTGGAGATACGCGACATCTTCCGGGCTCAGATGCGGGTAAAGCCGCGGCCCCTCCTCCTTGTCGATATATCCGTCCATCGTGGGGCTTCCACCTTCGGCGGTCGGCTGCGCGGACACATCCCAGCCTTCGGACCGCCCCTTCGTCCCGAACGGCTCGGCGAATAGATCCGGATCCGACGTGGAACCGTCATACTGGATAGTTTCGACGCCGATCAATTCCACAGAACCGTCCGGAGAACCGGCTCGATCGTCGGTGACGACCGTATTGCCGGACCCGTTTGTCGTGACTGTGTAGTCGGATGCGGAACCTGAGAAGAGCGCAATGTCATTGCCTGCGCCACCTTCGAAAACGTCATTTCCGCCGGAGGCCACGAATGTGTCGTTACCGGCATTGCCTGTCAGAACGTTGTCAGCATCATTGCCGATCAGGATATCGTTACCCAGTCCGCCGATCGCGTTCTCGATCACCGTACCGATCGCGATACCGATATTTCCGGTCAGGCCCTGAACGCTGGAAAAATGCCCTTCCCGCAAATCCAGAGTCTGGGCTCCGGTTTCGCCCGAGAAGTCCAGAGTATCGTTCCCGCCAGCATCGAAGATGGTGTAGCTGACCGGATTGCCGAATGCCGACGCATCATAGATCACATTACCGGCATTCGAATTATAGCCGTACACCGTATCGCCCGAACGGGTTGTCGCAGGCGCCCCATACATGTCCTGGACTGCAAGGATGTCGGCGACCTGGGGGCCGATGACATACGCAAAAGAGGCGTCAATATAGGTGTTCTCGTTCTGCGAGAAATACGACATGACGGACGCCTGCCAGGAATCATTGAGATAGATCGCATCCACCGCATAGTCGGCCGAACCGTCATAGGGTCCCCCATGGCCCAGACCGAGCGCGTGGCCGATTTCATGGATATATGTCTGGAATGAATAACCATCCAGATTGGTGCCGTAGGTAGCCAGCCAATCGGTACTCACATTGATACTCGCGGAGGTAATGAACCCACCCGAAACAGTGTCCGGGCCTGCGAACGCCCCCTCCTGATCGTCGTCGAACACAATCTCGCCGCCTGTCGCGACTTCCTGGAAATTGATGCCGGTCACATCTGTCCAGAGCTGGAGCGCCGCACGGGCCAGAGTCTGCCCGTCTGCGGTCAAGGCCGTGATGTTCACGGTAATGGTATCGCCGCTCGTCTTGTTCCACTGGAGCCCGCCGAAACCATTCTCGTTAAGATAATCGGCGATTTCCTGGTAGGACCACTCGCGAAGCGGGTCGGTATGCCGGACCTGAAGTGTGTACTGCCCCGAATACCCGTCATCATACGCCCCGACCGACACGTAATAGGTACCTGACGTCTGGGCCGTAAATCCGAGCCGGGAATCTCGCTCGACGCCGAGCGAGATATCGTCGTTTTCCGCCAGAAGATTACCAGCGGAATCATAGAGCCTTATCAGCGGGTCTTCGAGGGCACCGGCTCCGGAACCGAACAGATCGAACTGGTAACGTTGCCCGGCGACCAGTTCGATCGCGATCCAGTCCCGGTCTCCCACGGTTTCGAGATTGCCGATATAGTCGCCTCCGGACACCATCTGGATGTCGGTCGTGTCATCCTGCGGAAGGTCGACTCCCTCGGTTACATCGGCAACATTCACAGTGATATCAAGCGTGTCGGATAGTGTTCCGTCCGACGCGGTCACAGTCAGCTCGTAGACGTTGTCCCCATTGCTGTCCAAAGGCGTTTCAAAATCCGGCGACGATACGAAACTGATCTCGCCGGTGTCGGCGTTGATCGCGAACAGGCTGGCATCGGTTCCTGAGAGGGAATAGACGACTGCGTCACCCTCATTGTCGATTGCACGGGCGACATAAGCCGAGGTCTGTATTTCCGAAACCGTCGCACTCGCCGAAGACTGGAAAACGGGAGCCCCGGTTTCCGCCTGGTCGGTGACGGAGAGAGTTACGTTCTGAACGACGGAATTTACCCCGTCCGACGCGGTGATCGTCAGATCGTAGACATTGTCGCCATTGGCATCGTCCGGGCTTTCGAAATCGGGGGCGGTCACAAAGGTTACGTCACCGGTATTGGCATTGATTGTGAAAAGACCCGCATCGGTTCCGGATAATGCGAATGTCAGTATATCCCCGTCGGCATCCGTCGCCGTCGCGGTAAACGCATCCGAACTCCCCTCCGGCACGTTTTGCGTGGCACTGGAGGTCATGACTGGAGTGTTGTCATTGACGTTGGTGACCGTGACCGAAACAGCCTGCGGGGTTGAGTTCGTTCCGTCCGAAGCAACCACATTGAATTCATAGACGTTATCGCCATCGTCATCGCCCGGATTTTCAAAATCGGGCGGCGTGATGAAGCTGACTTCTCCTGTATTCGCATCAATCGAGAACAGGGCAGCATCCGTCCCGCTGAGCGAGTAGGTGACCGCTCCCCCTTCCGGGTCGGTGGCCTGTGCGGTCATGACCGCCGTGGCATTCTCCTGGACGGATGCGGAATTCGGGGAAGTGAACTCGGGAGCTTCGTCCACATCGGTGACAGTGATTGTCACGGTCTGCTCGGTGGTATTGGCACCGTCCGAAGCGCGGATCGTGATCTCGTACACATTATCGCCATCAGCGTCAGCGGGATTTTCGAAGTCGGGCGGCGAATTGAAGCTCAGCTCGCCCGTCGAGGAATTTATGGAAAAATCAGCAGCATCATCACCACCGGAAATGGAATAGCTGATCGCATTACCATCGGCATCAGTCGCAGTCGCCGTATAGATGGCTCCGCTGCTATTCTCCGCAACGCTAGCAGAACTGGCAGAGCTGAAAACGGGAGGATTCGAATTTGGCGGTGGTGTGGGGGTGCTGCTACCTCCACCGCCCCCGCCGCCACCACCGGCCGCAGCTCCGAGCAAGCCGACACCGCCGAGAGCTCCTAGTACACCGGCACCACCGCCGCCGGCAGCAGCGCCACCCGCAGCAGCACTGCCAGCGCCTAGACCGGCAGCCTCGATAACGCCTTCGGCAAAATAGTATTTCCCGTCAATAACCAGGACATCGCCTGCCGGGATTTCGATAATACGGCCGCTATTGAGGATCAGCTCGGCACTGCCGTCTGCGGCAATACGTATGCTCTCCACATTACGCAATTCGGTAGAGGCGACATAGCCGTCAGGCACGCCGTCTTCCGCCTGAGCGCTGGCCTTTCCAGCCAGCATGGCAGCCCCTCCAGCGGCAAGCGCTGCAGAAGTCAGGAATTTCCGGCGCAAAGCGCCTCGGCGTTCGGACTGCGGGTTAAACATGCTACTCCCCTTCCAAATCAACTTCGGCCAACCGGTGTCCATCCGGCTGAACCGCTTGGACTGACAACGCCCCATCGCCGTCGTGCCCGCTACCGATTGCGGTCCCTTTCGCAATCGGGAAACCTAATGTTCGGCAGTTATAAAAGCGCCGACGCGCCAAGCTGCCGCCAATTCTCTAGCCCGTCCAGCTTTAACAAGGTGCGAAGCCAAGTCGGGTATTTCGAGACTATCTCACTCGCCTTCAGCCCGCCATTCTTGCTGAAGCGGACCAACGGGCATTCGCGCCGTGATCTGGAGAAGCGCGAGCTGCTGGCGCAGCATCGAGTATCGCGCCGAGATCACATCGAGCTGTGCCTCTTCATACGCCAGACGGGCATCGATCAGATCAGGCAGAGTGCCGAGGCCGAATTCGAATTCGCCCGCGATCGCCTCGAAATATTCACGCTGACTGTCCTCGACCGCCTCGCGACGGACCAGTTGCGACTGCAGGGACAACATGCGCCGAAAAGCGATCTCCGCTTCCTCGCGCAAGCCGCGCTGCAGGGCGCGAAGCGTGCTTTCCTCTAGCTCGAGTTCGGCCTGCGCCCGGTCGACGCGCGCACCGAGGGCGTCCCCGGTATAGAGCGGCACGGATACGTCCACGCCCACACGGTCGCGGGCATCCCAATCCTCGCTCAGGTCGTCATAGACATAAGACATGATGCCGACTGCCTCGACCACGGGAAGCCGGGCACGGCGCTGGCGCTCGCGCTGAGCTTCCAGACTCCGGACAGCGCTCGTCCGGGCGGCGATTTCCGGATTATGGCTCAGGGCGGCAGAGATCACACCATCGATACTGTCCAGCGGGCCGAGTGCCCGGCGAAGTTCGGTTTCGACCTGGTCGCCGGGGCACAGATTCGTGCCCGACCGGCCGGAGTATTCCCGGATACGCGTCTCCGCCCGGTCGGCCAGGAAACGTAATTCCATGGCATCGGCGTCCGCACTGGCGAGCTGTGCATCGATCTGCGCCCGGTCAGCTCGTGTCGCTCCTCCGCGCTGGAGAAGTGCCGCGACCGCCCGCTGCTGACGCTGAAAATAGGACCGCCGCTCGCCGATCACCTCAATCATGGAGAGCGCTTCGAGCCGCGTGAGGTAGGCGTCCGCGAGTGTCGTCGCCGCCGCCAGACGCTGGGCAATGATCTCGTATTCGCGCTGATCCACGCCGCCGCGTGCGGCTTCGATGGCCAGTCGCGCATCGCCGAAATCATACACTCGCTGACTGACCTGGATTCCCACTTGATTTTCCAGCCGGTTCGAGGTCAGGCCGGTATCGCCTGAGGAGGTCCGGCCGAATGTGGACACCTGGGGACGGCGCAGTGACCGCGCCTCCCTCAGATCGGCCTCGGCCGCATCGAGCCGGGCCTCGGCGGCGCTGACTTCCGGGGCGCGATCGGCCGCGAGTCGAATGCCTTCGCTAAAGCCGAGACAGACCTCGCCAGCAGATGCGCGCGCCGAGCCCGACTGCGCGTCCGCTGCAGCGCCAGCAAGCGCCGTGAGCGATGCCGCAACCAGGAAAACGGATCTCACGCAGGACACGACAAACTCCTTCAACCGCGGCGCGCGCCGCGGAAAAGCGACTCGCTGACTGGCTCAAGAAGATAGTCCAAAGTCGTCCGGCTGCTACCCGAGAAGATAAAGACTTCAACCGGCATACCTGGGATAATGGCCAGGTCTCCCAGCCGCGCGGTCTCCGAGGCCGGAATCGCAACCCGGACTTCGTAATAATTCGTCCCTGTATTCTGGTCAGTCTTCAAATCGGCACTGACGCTGACAACCTCGCCGTCGAGCCGCGGTGTCATCCAGCTCTTGAACGCAGTCAAACGCGTACGAACGGCCTGTCCTTCATAGACAGCCGCACGGTCTCCCGGCTGTATCCTGACAGAAGCGGTCACTTCGCCGACTTCCGGGACAATTTCGAGAATCGGCTCGCCGGGGCGTACGACACCACCCCTTGTGGTGAAGCGCAAATTGAGGACTTCACCTGCTCTCGGTGCGGAAATTACCGAGCGGTTGAGGACGTCCTGTGCCGCATTCAAACGCTCCTCCGCCTGCTGAAGTCGCGTGCGGACTTCCAGCTGGTCCGTCGAGACTTGCCGGGTAAAGCTAGCTTCGGTCTGGGCGATCTGGCCTTCCAGATCGGTTTCCAGCGTGGCCGCCTGTTGTGCCTCCGTGCGCAAGCGCGAAATATCCGCCTCCAGGGCGGCGACGTCGCGTTCCATCGCGCGCAGCTCGTCGAGCCGGGCCATCTGGCGCGAAACCCGTTCGCGCAGCAGGTCGAGCTGATCCTCGGCCGCCGCGAGCACGCGCTGGGTCACGGTGATTTGCTGATTGTGCAGCGCGCGCGCCGAACGTGCGCCGTCACGCCGGGCGATCAGTACCGAGAGATCGGCTTCGAAAGCCTGTTTCTGTTGCCGAAAGAGGTCACGTTGCCGGTTCAGGATTTCTGTGCGCTCCGCCTCCGAGATATCGAACCCTTCCAGGGCCGAGAAATCCGGCTCGTCACGCCCGTCACGCAGGGCTTCGAGGCGCTGTAGCGATCCGGTCAGGGTCGCGATCTCCTGGAGAATTTCGTCGCGGACAGCGAGCGAGGCCGTCTCCTGCAGTTCGAGTAACGGCTCCCCAGCTTCGACCCGATCACCGTCACGCACCAGCAGCTCGCTGATGATTCCGCCCTCCAGATGCTGGACGACCTGGCGGTCATCCTCCACCACGATCTGCCCGGCAGCCGGCACACCCTCGGCCAGCGGGACGAAGCCTGCCCAGGCGAGAAATCCACCCAGTCCGATCAGACAGACCAGTCCGGCACGCCGCACGAAACGGTCGGCGAACGGGTCGACGGGGGGGCGGGTGATGGCTGCGGCGTCGCTCATCCGACCGCTCCCCGGTTCGTTCCGGCACCCGGTCCGGTCGCAAGTTTGAGGAATTGGTCCGCTGGCGCAGCCATCACCTCGCCATTGCGGACCAGCAGCACCGTCCGGGCAGTCTCGATGAGGCGGCGATCATGTGTGGCGGCGATCACGATTGTGCCGCCCTCCGCGGCGCGCGAGAGCGCATTCACCAGCACCGGCGCCGCTGCTGCGTCGAGATTGGCGGTCGGCTCGTCGAGCAGGAGAAGTACGGGCTTGCCGAACAGCGCGCGCGCCAGGCCGATGAGCTGGCGTTGACCGGCGGAGAGATGCACGCCGCCCGGCCCCAGCCTGGTATCGTATCCGTCGGGCAGGCCGAGGATCATTTCGTGAGCGCCGGCCGCCTTGGCCGCCGCCATGACCGCCTCCGGCTCGGCGCCGCCGAGCCGGGCGATGTTGTCGGTGACGCTGGCGGGCAGCAATTCCACATCCTGCGGCACATAGCCGACATAGCGGCCCCGATCGGCGCTCGGCCAGTCGTGCAGGACGCGGCCGCCCAGCCGCACCTCGCCGCTTCCGGGCGGCCAGGCGCCGGACAGGGTCTGCAGCAAAGTCGTCTTGCCCGCCCCATTACCGCCGGCTACGGCAACGATCTGCCCGTCCTCCAGCTTGTAGGAAAACGGCCGGATCAGCGGGTGCTCGCTGCCCGGAATGGTCACGGAGAGCCGGTCCAGGGTCAGACGTGGCTCGGGCCGCGGGAGCGGCGTGTAGTCCGCCGCATCCGCGATGCCGTCGAGCTGGTCGCGCAGCATGGTCCAGGCAGCCCAGGCCTGAACGGTATTGCGCCAGCTACCGACGATCTGGTCGATCGGACCTAGGGTTCGGGCCAGAATGATGGACGAGGCGACGATCGCGCCCGGCGAAATCTGCTGGCTCAGCGCCAGTGCCGCACCGCCACCCAGCACGATGATCTGGAGCGTCTGCCGCGCGGAGCGGGAAATGGCGGTGTACTTGCCATCCTGCTTGGCAGCCTGCATGGCGAAATCGCGGCCGGTCGACTGCTGCGCCTTCCAGCGGGCATAAGCTGCCGGCACGATCCCCATGGCCGACATGGCGGAACGCTGGCGTTCCAGACCGGTCGCGAAATCCATGGCGGACCGGGTGGCGGCCTGGGAGAACTGGTTGGACTGACGCGTCGACAATTCCGCAAAGAGCGCGACACCGAACACGATCGCGCCGCCGACGAGGCCGATCACCCCGAGCACGGGGTGGATGAGGAAGAGAACCACCAGGAAGAAGGGGGTGAAGGGCAGGTCCGCGAAGGGGAGTGCGGCCCCCGTCTGGAGCGCCTGCTGGATCCGCGCCACAGCGCCGAGCTCGCGCGACAATTGGGGCGCGCTGCCGCTCTCGAGCTCGAAACGCGCGAACACCTTGGGTACCAGCGTCGCTTCCAGCGCATCCGCCGCCAGCGCGCACACACGCCGCCGTCCGGCTTCCGCCGCGCCGTAGACGATCAGCAGGAAGACCGCCAGCACGCTCAACCAGACAAGCGTATCGATGGAGCCGGACGTCAGCACCCGGTCATAGACCTGGAGCATGTAGAGCGGCGAAACGAGCAGGAGCAGGTTCACCGCCAGCGAAAAACCGGCAAGCAGAGCCACGTGGCGGCGCAAGGCCGCCCGTACCTGCAGTGTCAGAGGTCGTTGCATACTCACTCCCGCCGGCACACTTCGCCTGACTTCACGAGGATCGCCCCGGCAACGAGCGGGGGACCATCCGGGGTTCGCGCCCGCCGGCACGGGTTCGAACGTCAAGTTTCAAAAGCATAGCGCCGCACGGCCTGCTTCGCCAGTCCTGGGACGCGTCCGGCAGCGTCATTCAGGGCGCCAGGCCTATTTGAGGCCGACGCGCAATAGGTCATGCAGGTGAAGAATGCCCGCGGGACGTCCGTTGGAGTCGATGATGAAAAGCTGGATGATCTTCGGCTCGCCAGCCGTCATGAGCCGCAAGGCGTCCGCGGCCAGCATGTCCGGCGCCCCAGTCCGCGGGCCGCGCGTCATTACCTCGGACGCGGATCGGTGCACGAGCTCGTCACCCATATGACGGCGCAGATCGCCATCGGTGATGATACCGTCGAGACGACCGTCATCATCGAGGATACCCGCACAGCCGAAGCTCTTGGTCGTCATCTCGATCAGGACATCGCTCATCGGGGCGTCGCGGCCGATCAGCGGTACCGCATCGCCCGTGTGCATGATGTCCGAGACCGATGCCAGCGCCGCACCAAGCGCACCGCCGGGATGGAAGGTCTTGAAATCGAATGCGGTGAAGCCTCGCGACTCAAGCAAGGCGACCGCCACGGCATCGCCCAGTGCCATCATCAGCGTGGTCGAGGTCGTCGGCGCGCTGGTCTCTCCGCAGGCTTCAGGCGCGTTCGGTACCGCCAGCATGAAATCGGATGCCCGTCCCAACGTGCTGTCGGGAACGGCGGTCATGGCGATGAGCGGAACGCCGAAACGGCGGCAATAGGCGATCAGATCACCCAGCTCTTTCGTCTCGCCGGACTTGGACAGTGCCATCACGACATCGGTCGGCGCGATCATGCCCAGGTCGCCGTGGCTCGCCTCGGTCGGGTGAACGTAATAGGCCGGCGTGCCCGTCGAGGCGAGCGTCGCCGCGATCTTTCGGGCGACATGCCCCGACTTGCCGACACCGGCACAGATCAGGCGGCCCTTCATAGCGGACAGGCACCCGACAGCATCGCTGAAATCCTGGCCTACGGCCGCGGCCAGCGCGTCGAGCCCGTCGCGTTCGGTGGCAATGACACGGCGTGCGGAGGCTGCGGGATCGAAATCGGGCATGCGAATTCCTTGAATTTGGCGATCGCGAATATCGGTGGAGGTCCCATACCAGAACCGCGCACGTCCGGGGAAGAGACGTGCGCGGCCAGGGCGACGATCGTTGGACGTCCCGATCGGGGGACGGATGGGACGGTACGATAGTCCGTCGCTGTGCTGGTCAAAGCGCGAAGACCGGTCGAGGCGTTTGGGCAACCCCGGAGCCGACGGGAGGGGTGCGCATGACCATCGGGTCTGCAACCCGCCGGATCACGCCCTTCGGGCGCGCCAATCCTGTACTTTAACGCTACAATTATACCACAAAGGGCTGAAACTGCATATTGAAAACGGCGGGACCTGTCCGCACGGCCCGTCGAACTTGCTCCTGCGGCCCCGCCGGGCTATCGCTGCCGCACTTTATCTGCTCCGGAGGTCCGTCATGCCCCAACTCGCCCTTATCCGCCACGGCCAGAGCGAGTGGAATCTGCAGAACAGGTTTACCGGTTGGGTAGATGTGGATCTGACGGAAGAGGGCGTCCGGCAGGCCGAACGCGCCGGGGCGCTCCTGGCCGAGGCAGGCTTCAAGCCGTCTCACGCCTACACCTCCATGCTGAAACGCGCGATCAAGACGCTCAACTTCACGCTGGAATCGCTCGACCGGCTCTGGATTCCGGTTGAGAAGTCCTGGCGACTGAACGAGCGTCATTACGGCGCCCTCGCCGGCCACGACAAGGATGAGACCCGCGCGAAGCACGGAGCGGAACAGGTCAAGACCTGGCGCCGCTCCTTTGATATTCCGCCGCCGGCCCTGCCGGAGACGCACGAATATCACCCGTTCAACGACGAGCGATATGCCAGCGTCCCCCGCGAACTCCTGCCCGCTTCGGAATCCCTCAAATCGACGCTCGACCGCGTCGAGCCTTACTGGAACGCGGAAATCGCCCCTCACCTCACGCGCGGCGAGACCATCGCAGTCGCGGCCCACGGGAACAGCCTGCGTGCCCTGGTAAAGCTACTCTTCAAGGTGGATGACGACGATATCGTCAGTATCGAAATCCCGACGGGCAATCCGCTCCTGATCGACCTCGACGAGGACGGGATGACCCCGATCGCCGCGCGTTATCTCGATGCCGACCGCGCGACCGAAATCCCGCCTCTGCCCTGACCGTCAGGTATGAACCGGATCAGCGACAGCCGCTATATGGACCTAGCTCTCGCCCTGGCGCGTGGACAACAAGGCCGCACCGCCCCCAATCCTGCGGTCGGATGCGTGATCACCGACAAGTCCGGTATCGTCGCGACCGGCGCGACCGCCGACCGTGGCCGTCCGCATGCAGAGCGCGTGGCGCTTGATGCGGCCGGCGATCGCGCGGCGGGCGCAACCGTCTATGTCACGCTGGAGCCCTGCGCCTTTCACGGTCAGACCCCGCCCTGCGCCGATGCACTCGTCGCTGCGAAGGTCGGCCGGGTCGTAATCGCCTGCCTCGACGACCATCCGCAGGTCGACGGCGCGGGTATCGAGCGCCTGCGCGAGGCCGGCATAACGGTGGAAACAGGGTTGCGCGAAAGCGAGGCGCGAGACCTGTACGAGGGCTTTTTCTCGCGCATTCACGCCGGTCGGCCTGCCGTCTATCTCGACGACCGCGCCCCGCGCTACGATGCCGAACTCAGTATCAAACCCGGCGAGGACATCGACACAGCGCTCGAACGCCTCGGCGCCGAGGGGGTCAATCGCATCTTCGTCCGCCCCGGCAGCGAGGCTGCTGCGAAGCTGCTGGCCGCCGGGCAGGCCAAAACGGCCTGTCATACAGGGCATACCGAGTATTAACTCCCATTGCGCTAATTTGCCCGCCTGGATTTACCTTCCATAAGGCGGCGGCCGATGACCCGGCGGAAAATTGAGTTCAAACCCCTCAGCCAGGCTGAGGTAAGCGTCATGTGCGAACGCCATGAACGACTCTGGTCGGCCCAGCCCGGCGGCGCCCGCGCAAACTTCGCCTACTGCATCCTCGAAGACCTGGACTTGTCCAATCGCGATCTGTCCGACGCCGATTTCAGCGGTGCGGTCCTGCGGGGAACCAACCTGTCGGGCTGCACGCTGAACAGCGCCAATTTCTTTGCCGCCGACATGCGCCGCGCCAATCTGGAAGGTGCCTGCCTGCGCCGGGCCGACATGCGCGGGGCCGTTATGCGGGGGGCGAACCTGACGGGTGCCGATCTCACGGAGGCCGATCTGCGCGAAGGCGCGATCGCCCAGATGGACAAGGAAAAAGGTCTCGCCATCCTGACCCACAAGTCGCAGGAGAGCGACGCCGATACCGCGAATTTCACCGGCGCCAATCTGTCCCGCTCGAAAATGGCAGGCATGACCGCCCAGACCGCAGACTTTACCGACGCCATGCTGCTCGGCGCGCGCATGATCCGCGCCAATCTGCGGGGATCGTCCTTTCAGGGCGCCAACCTCGAGGGAGCGGACCTCTCCGGGGCGGACCTGACAGACACGGACTTCTCCAACAGCGTGATGATCGGCGTAAAGACCCAGATGGCCCGGAAGGACCGGATGAACACCGAGGGGGCCCTGACGAGCGCCCCGGTCGGCATCGACCCGTCCGATCTGGAGAACCCGGTCGCCGAACAGATCGCCGCGCACGTGAAATGGTGCGAGACCGACGGCCGCGAGGGCAAACCCTCCCTGTTCGACAATACGGATTTGCGGGGCCTCAATTCGCTGTCGGGCAAAACGCTCACCGCCTTTCACGCTCGCGGCGCGACGCTTTACGGTCTCGACATGGAAGGCGCGCAATTGCAGGGTGCCCGGCTCGAAAATGCCGACCTTCGCATGGTCAGCCTGCGCGGCGCGGATCTGCGCGGTGCGGACCTGACGGGCGCGAACCTGTCCAATGCAGATCTGCGCGACTGTCAGCTCGGCCCTCTTCTCCTGGATGGCAACCGGGTTCTGCCCGCATCGCTGGCCGGCGCCCGCGTGCGTTATGCCGACCTGCGCGGCTGCGACCTGCGCCAGGTCAAGGCGACCGGAGCCGACTTCTCCTATGCCCGGATGAGCGGGGCCGATGTCCGGCGCAGCCTCTTCACGGGCTCATGCTTCACCGGGGCCCATGTCGGTCCGGACTTCCTCGACCAGGTCGACGATATCGAAGGCGCTGTCGACCTCGACGCGGCCTGATCCGCCTGCATATCGCGAACAAACAAAGAGGCGGCGGACTTTCGTCCACCGCCCCAGGCGTCGTGTGAGAGGGATTAATCGCGAGCGCTCGCTCAGGCGGCCTTGGTCTTGCCGCCTTCGATAAGCTTGGCCTTGGTCTTGCCGGAACCGGACGAGATCTCGATCCGCTTCGGCTTGGCCGCTTCCGGGATTTCCCGGATCAGGCGGATGGACAGGAGTCCGTTCCTGAGACCGGCATCGGCCACTTCGACATGATCGGCGAGATGGAAGCGGCGCTCGAAAGCGCGCTCGGCAATCCCGCGATGCAGAAAGCGACGCTCGTCACCCTCCGGCTTCTCGGCGATACGACCGGTGACGGTCAGGACGCTTTCCTGAACCTCGACCGTCAGGTCCTCCTCGCCGAAACCGGCAACCGCCAGCTCGATGAGATACTCATCTTCGTCGACGTGCTGGATGTTGTAGGGCGGATACCCCTGAGACTCCGTCTTGGTCGCGGAATCCATCATGTCCGCGAGCCGGTCGAAACCGACGATGGAACGGTAGAGCGGGGTAAAATCAACAGTACGCATTTCAGCTTATCCTCCTTCAGAGCGACAAACAGGTCCGGCTGCGCCGGACGGTGGACGAAACCCTGCTGCGCAAGATGCCGCAGCCGGTTCGCAGGCCCCGTTTCGGCGACCTGCTGGAGGTATTTGGGTATCCGTTTTTCGCTCCGCAACCCCCAAGCTTCGATTGCGAATGAGAGCCGGCTTCGCTAGGAGTGGAGCGAACCGAAACGGAGACATGTTCATGCGCAAGACAGCTCTCGCCCCGATGATGGGCAGCGCCCTCTTCCTTCTGGCAGCCTGCGGTTCCGGCGATACGCCGCCAGCTGAGTCCGAAACGGAGGCCGATCCGGCCGCGACGGAAGAAAGCACCATGGCTGCCGGCAATAATGCTCCGGATGCGGTGGTAGATGCCGGCCCCGACCGGTCGGATCTCGCTGCGGTCCTCGACGCGGAATGGCGTGGTGATGGTGCCGATCGCGATATCTGGCGCCACCCCGCGCAGACGCTCGAATTCCTGCAGGTCGACCCGAGTTCGACCGTGGTTGAAATCTGGCCCGGTGGCGGCTGGTATACCGACATTCTCGCGCCCTGGATCGACGGCAATGGCGGAACCTTCGTCGCCGCCCATTTCCCGGCGGACACGGCGAGCGACTACCAGGCTCGTTCGCGTGCCAGTTTCATCGACCGCACGGCCGATGCCGGCATTTATGGTGATATCGAGCTGGCCGGGTTTTCCGAAACCGGCGGCCTCGAGATCGAGCCGGGCAGCGCCGACACCATTCTGACCTTCCGCAACGTCCATAACTGGATGGGTGGCGGCTGGGCCGAGACGGCGTTCGCAGAAATGTTCGAAGGCCTGCGTCCTGGCGGTACGCTGGGCGTAGTTGAGCACCGCCTGCCCTCGACCCGCGAACAGGACCCCATGGCTGGCACCGGTTACGTCCAGCAGGACTATGTCATCGCGCTTGCCGAGGAGGCCGGTTTCGAATTCGTCGCTGCCTCGGAAATCAACGCCAATCCGGCCGACACGGCCGATCATCCGCGCGGTGTCTGGACCTTGCCGCCCGTCCGCCGCAACCCGCAGCCGGACAGCGAAGCCGCCGCGGATTTCGACCGCGAAGCCTATGACGCCATCGGCGAGAGCGATCGCATGACGCTGCTCTTCCGCAAGCCGGACGCCGACACGCCGGAAAGCGGAGACGCTGATTGATGCTGCGCCTTGCGCTGACCTGTCTGACCATCCTGGCATGGCCGCTTCCGGTCATGGCCCAGGATGGTCATGCCAGCCCGGGGATCGATGAAGCCGGTCTCGAAGTGGAAAGCGATATCGAGCGGATCGCTGCACCTCTGCCGCGTCTCTTTCCGCACTGGGACCGCTATCTTGAAATGGACGCGGCCAACCGGAGCCATTTCACGCTGGCCTACGAAATCAGGTCCGATCGCGGCGTGCCGCCGGAAGACATCCGGCTCTGGTACGACTTAGACGGCACGGTCACCACGATCGCGTTGGCACCGAGTGGCCGGGTCGAAAGCCCGCCCTCGCTCGCTGCAATCGAGGCGGCACCGACCGTCTGGGTCAATCAGCCCGAAGGCGGGATGAGCCTGAGCATGCAGTTCGAGCTGAGTCTTCCTGCAGATACGCGTTACGAGCGCAACGACCTGCTCACGGGGCTGGCGCAAGCCAATCGGGCCGTTCGTGATGCCGCCGGCGTCGCCGCCCTGTTCGCACCGAACATGAAAACGCTGGAATTCCGTTTCGAAGGCCCGGCTCCGGAGGCCTGGGCTGTCGACGAGGATGGCGAGCGCACGGCTCTGCTGGTTCAGGAAGACCGCGCTTTCTTCCGTCCGCGCGACCGGGAAAACCGCAATGTGGCTTATCTCGAGTTCGGACGCGCCCCGCAGCGGGTCCTGATGGATTCCTAGGACTCCGCGGCCGGTGCGAGCACTGCGAGCGTTTCCTCAAGGAGGTCACCGGACGCCGCAGCGACTATCTGGCCACCCTGGGATGCATCCCCGCCCCTCCAATTCGTGACTACCCCGCCAGCCCCCTCCACCACCGGGATAAGCGCCTGCACGTCATAGGCCTGCAGCCCGCTTTCGACGACGAGGTCGACACCGCCCAGCGCCAGCATCGCGTAGGCATAGGCATCATATCCGAACCGGCAGAGGCGCGCCTGGCGGCGCAAATGCGCGAACGCTTCCGCTTCAGCGCCGTCGAACAGATAAGGATCCGTCGTCGAAAGCGTGGCGTCGGCAAGGGAAACACCGCTCCGGGTTTTCAATGACCGGATTTCAGCGCCCCGCTCGAGCCGACCTCCGCCCGGCCACCCGATGAAGCGTTCGCCGAGATGGGGCTGATCGATCACGCCGAGCTGAGGTCGTCCGGAAACTTCCAGCGCGATCAGCACGGTCCAGCTGGGCAGGCCGCTTATGAAGGCCCGCGTTCCGTCGATGGGATCGAGCACCCAGCGGCGCCTGTTCCGACCGGCCTGCTCGCCGAATTCCTCGCCCAGAATGCCGTCTTCCGGCGCCCGCTCCCCCAGAATGGCACGCATCGCCTGTTCGGATGCACGGTCGGCCGCTGTGACAGGGTCGAAGCCCTGGCCCAGCTTGTTGTCGACATCGAGTGCCGTGCGGAAATAGGGACGGATAGCCTCTCGGGCTGCGTCGGCCATGGCGGCAGCGATTGCCAGATCGTCGGAGTGGTCGAGTTCGGACATGAAAAGGCGCCTAGCACGCGGTTACCCCGCGCGCCAGACGCCCCGTTCAATCGTCCCGTTGTCCCGCAGCTCAGGCTGCGTCGTTCGCCGCCTCTTCCGGCTCAAGCGACTTGGCCAGTTCCAGCAGGCGTTTGCGCGGGCGCTCCCCAAGCCGGTAATAGGCCCGGATCAGATCGACCGTTTCCTTCTGCGAGAGAATATCGGCCGCAAGCGTGGTCTCGCCGTTTGCGTCATCGCGCCGTGAGAGGCCCTCATAGAAATACTGCACGGGCACATCCAGGGATTCGGCCAGCTCGAAGAGCCGGCTCGCACTGACGCGATTGGCGCCGCACTCGTATTTCTGGATCTGCTGGAAACGGATGCCCACCGATTCCGCCAATTGCTGTTGCGTCAGGCCGAGGAGCCGGCGCCGACGGCGCAGCCGCTTGCCCACGTGAAGGTCGATATCGTTCGTCATAACTACTCGCCGCCTAATCTTCGCGTTTCAATCTGCGCCGTTGCGGGACGCTCACCTCACAGGGGAGCAAAGCGCGTGCCGGGCGAGCGATGGGCGGGCGGCTCGCCTTAGATGGGCATCAGAATCACCCTCCGATCAACTCCGGGGAAGCATCAGACAACGCTTTGATAATGCTGTTTAATTTAGACGAGAATGTGGAGCAGGAATCGGACAGGGCGACACGGGTCTCATCCAGGTAAAGGCTGCGATTTATCTCGATCTGGAGCACATGCACCCCCGTTTCGGGACGCCCGTAATGACGGGTCGTATACCCGCCCGCATAAGGAGTGTTCCGAACTGCAACGCATCCGGCCGCCCCGATCGCAGCCTCCGCGGCATCGGTGAGCTGCGGCATGCAGGAGGTGCCGAAGCGGTCCCCCAATACGAAGTCCGCACCGTCCGCACTGTGTTCGGGCATGGAATGCATGTCGATCACGACGACACCGCCGAACTGTGCCCGCATATCGCCGATAAGCGATGAGAGAGCATCGTGGTATGGCTCGTAATAGCGTGCCAGGCGCGCCCGGGCCTCGGCAAAGCGGAGGCGGCGCCGATAGAGCGGGCGCCCCTCCACGCCGACGCGCGGGATCACACCGAGTCCCGAAGTCGCACGCTGCGAGCGCAAATCGGGATGGTCCGGCACCCGGTCCGCGAACATGCCCGGGTCCAGTTCCCATTCGCTGCGATTGACGTCGACGAAGACTCGCGGGAACAGGGCGGATACGGAGCAGGCTCCGAATTCCGGTGCCTGCGCAATCAGGAGATCGACATAGGCATCCTCGGATCGGCGCAGCTGGGCCAGAGGCAGGACGCACATATCGCAAAGGTCGTCGGGGTAGTTCCGGCCCGAATGAGGCGAGGCAAAAATGATCGGCTTTCCGGAACCGTCCGTCGGGCGCTGCACCCGGACGACATTTTCCTGGCCGACCGCATTTGCCGAAACGCCTGCGGCGAGCGATGATGTGTCCGGAGCGGTCATGGTAAAACTGTGATCAGCTGCACGTCGCCGGTCAAGCGCGGCAGCGTGTTCAGCCGGTTTTTACCAGATCGTGCGAGGATGTGGTCACTTTGAGTATTCGTAAGGGTGGGACCCAGAATGGCTAAGATTCTTCTCGCGGAAGACGACGATTCGATGCGCGACTTCCTCGCCAAGGCGCTCAAGCGCGCCGGGCACGAGGTGCTGGTATGTTCGGACGGGGAAGAGGGCCTCGATGCGATCGGAGACCAGCCGGCGCAATTCGACCTTCTGCTGACCGATATCGTCATGCCGGGCGTGGACGGGATCGAGCTCGCGCGCCGGGCGGCCGAGATCGATCCGGCCCTGAAAATCATGTTCATCACAGGCTTTGCCGCTGTGGCGCTTAATCCAGGATCAGGCGCACCGACCAACGCCAAGGTGCTGTCGAAGCCCTTCCACCTGCGCGAGCTCGTCGATGAAGTGGCCCGGGTCATGGCCGCCTGATCGCGCGCAAATTCCGACACAGAAAAGGCCCGCCGGATATCCGGCGGGCCTTTTCTTTTGCGGCAGACGCGCGAACGCAGCGCGCAAATGAAAGGGGCCGCCCGACGGGCGGCCCCAAACATTCGTTCGTTCGGTCCGGTCTTACCAGGCCTTGCGAACGTTGACGAAGAAGCGACGGCCCAGGATGTCGTAACCCGAACCCAGGACTTCGTTGCCATTGGCCTGCACCGCACCAGAAGCGTTCTGGTCGACGATGGCCGGCTCTTCGTTGAACAGGTTGTTCACACCAGCCGTAACCGACCAGGTGTCCTGATCCCAGCTGACCGAGAGGTCGTGGTACCAGACCGCATCCCAGCTATCGATGGCGTCGCCACCCAGCTCGGACGGGGCTTCGATACGCTCGCCGTAGTTGACGCCAACCACGTTACGGATGGACGCCTGCTCACCAAGATAACGGTTACGCAGAAGGATCGACCAGTCGCCGCGAGTGAAGCGGTTGTTGATCGTGCCGCGCCATTCCGGGTTACCCCAGTCGCCAACGAAGTTGTTGACGTCGGACTCAGCCGTGGTCTGCGACAGGACTTCTTCCGACTTCGTGAAGGTGGCGTTCATGTCGTAGTTGAAACCGCCAAAGAAGTCGAAGTCCATGTTGAACCGACCGTTGAAGTCCCAACCGTTGGTCTCCTGCGTGGCAACGTTGAACGGCGTATTGTCAACGAAGAGCAGCTGACCGGTGTTCGGGTCACGCTCGCGGCGTGCACAGAACGGGTCGTTCGGGAAGTTGCTCGAGTTGTAGCACTGAGCCAGCGAGAAAGCCGTACCCGGGATCGAGATGGAGTCGTCCACTTCGATACCGAAATAGCTCACGCGGACAGAGGCGTCGAACATGTCGGTGAACGGCTGGTCGAAGACGAAACCGATGCTGTACGCGTCGGACGTTTCCGGCTCCAGGTTCGGGTTACCAGCCCGGAAGGACTCGATCGACGAGACGCCGGTCAGACCAAGCGCAGTCGGGTCGACGCCTTCAGCGATACAGTTGGCCAGCACGACCGGGTCGCGGGTTTCTTCCGACGGGTCGTAGGTGCCGGAATTGTTGGCGGCCGGCGGAACCACACAGGGGTCAGCGAAGCCGCTGGAGAAGCCGGTCTGGCCACCCAGGAAAAGTTCACGCAGGTTCGGAGCCCGGAAGGACGTACCCGTCGTCGCGTTGAACGTGAGGGCATCGTTCACGACCCACGACGCACGCGCCGAGTAGGTCGAGTTCTGACCATAGAGCTCGTGGTCGGTCAGACGACCGGCGAGTTCCACGGTGATGTCCTCGGCGAAACGGCGGCCCGAGACGATCGGAACCGAAAGTTCGCCATAATATTCCATCAGGTCGACGGTACCAACGGAGCGACGGTCGGCGAAGAAGCCGGCCGCACGACCCTGTGCAGCAACCGTATCCGTACCGGAGTCGAGGCTGTCACGGCGCCATTCCATACCGAACACCGCATTGACCGTGCCGGCCGGGACTTCGAACAGCGGACCGGTGGTGAAGCCACCGAAGATCAGCTGATCGACGACCGTCGTCGCGGTGCGGTCGATACGCAGGAAGTCGTATTCTTCCTGAGTCGCGAAATGCGGAGCCGTTACACCGTCATTCGGGTAGAGGCTCGGCGCGAACAGGTTGACCGGAACACACTCGTTCGGGGACAGGAAGCCGAACAGGGTCACGTTGGAATTGTCGTAACCGCAGACGATTTCGCCGCCTTCGACGCGGGTCGTCGCGACGGCCGCCGTCAGGCGATCCTCGTCAACGGCCGGACGCGAGGAGTAACCCATAGAGCGCGTGTAGCCACCGAACATTTCGTAGGACCAGGACGGAGCAAAGCTCCAGTCGCCCTGCAGACCGCTCATGAAGCGGGTGTACTGAATCTCGGTGTTGATGTTCGAACGCTCGATCGGCGAGGCGAAAATCGGAACGACGTCGAAACCGAACGGGTTGAACGGGTTGGAGGCCGCAACCGTCGGGAAGATCTGGCCGTGATAGCCAGCCTTGTAGTTCGTCTGCGTATTCGTGTGCAGCAGCTCGGTGAAGACGGTGACGTTCTCCTGACCGAGGAAACGGTCAAGCGTGTAGTCGCCCGTGAACAGGAAGCTGAAGCGCTGCGAATCCGGAATGATGTCCGTGCGCTGATCCAGATAGGAAGAGCGATAGCGCTCGTCCGTGGAATCACCCGTGGACCAACCGACCGGAAGGCCTGTAGTGTTAGTCGTGCCCGGCGTGGAGTATACGTCTACTCCAGGGAAGGAGAAATCGCCTGTAAACGCTCCATCTTCGAAGAACGAGAACGTACGGACGCGGTTGATGATCGAACCTTCGCACTCGGACAGCAGCGAGCCGTCAGCCGCGATCTCGATGTCGCGCGAGCAGTACAGACCATCGGTCGGATCGTAGTTCCAGTCGCGATCCTGGACCTGCATGCTGTCCTGGTGGAAATATTCCATCGCGAACAGGAAGCGGCCGTTTTCCGATGAGTCGCCAACCATGGCATTCCAGCGGTGCGAGCCGCCACCGTCTTGCTCCGGCGAGTTGACGAAACCGCCAACCTGGAAACCTTCGAACTGGTCGCGCAGAACGACGTTCACAACGCCGGCAACAGCGTCGGAACCGTAAACCGAAGAGGCACCGTCCAGCAGGATGTCGACGCGCTGGATGGCGTCAGCCGGGATGATGTCCAGGTTCGGCAGCGACGGCGCGCCTTCCACACCCGACGGAGCAACACGGCGGCCGTTGATCAGCAGCAGCGTCTGGTCCGGGTTCAGGCCGCGGAGCGTAATGGTGTTGGAGCCCGGACCGGCATCGGTCACGAAGGCGCCGGAAATGGTGTTGTCGAGCTGAACGCCCTGGGCAACAGACGACGTCTGCAGAATTTGCGCGGTGTCGATCAGACCGGCATCGCGGATTTCCTCAGAGTCGATCACCTGAAGCGGTGCCACAGAAGCGAAGGCGTCACGGCGAATACGAGAACCGGTGACGACAATTGCGTCTTCAGTCTCTTCGGCGCGCTCATCTTCGTCGTCCTCTTGGTCTTGCGCGTAAGCCGGCGAAATGGTCAGGCCAGCGGCAGCGAAGCCAGCGAGGATAGTCGAGCGCAACAGGCGCTCACGATCCCAGATATTGCTCACGATTGTACCCCTTTGTTTTCGTGTCACCCGTTCCGGTACTTACTCTCCGGAATCGGACTGGTCAGGAAGACTCCTGCCTAAACCTACTATGTCGAACGCGGTTTCCAGAGAAAAGCGGTAGTCACCGTTTCGCCTCATTTCCAGCGCGACAGTTGCAAAAAAGTCATAACCCCTTCCGCAGACAAAATTTATCCGCACGTTTTTTGCTGGATTTTCGATATTCCGGGCAATACCCACCGTACTGGCAGAGCGCTGCAATTCAGCTGCACATCCCGGCTAAAGGTGACTTGCACTCGGTCGGTTGGGGCGCTAGAAACCCGGCTCTCTTGAGACGGATGGGCGATTAGCTCAGCGGGAGAGCACTTCGTTGACATCGAAGGGGTCACTGGTTCAATCCCAGTATCGCCCACCATCAAGTCTCAGGATTTCATGACCGAGAAAAGCTCGTCCGTGCCGAAAGTCCGCATCGGCAGCACCCTTCCAAGCGCGGTGATTCCGGAATCGGCGAACCTGCCCTACAAGACCATGTCCGGCATGTTCGCCCATCTTGAGCGGGCCTGCACGGACTTTGGTGGCGACCCGCTCGGGCTTTCCGAACAGGCGGCAGAGACTCCATACGCCATTTGCCTTGTTCCGAGATCCGGCAGCACGTTCCTGACGCACCTGCTGAAGGAAACGAAGTGTTTCGGCTTTCCTGACGAATGGTTGGGCCTGCCGGAAGCGGAGACCCAGGCGCGCGAAACCGGCGCAACGGACTGGGATTCGCTGCTGAAGCGTATCCTGTCCCGTCACGCATCGCCGAACGGCGTTAGCGGCGTCGAACTCGCGCTGGCGCACATCACATGGGGACGGGAAGCGACCGGGCGCCAGAAACTGCTTGATCCGGAGATGCGGTATTTCTACCTGCGCCGCCGTAATATCGTTCGTCAGGCCATATCCATGCACGTCGCCCATCAGTCCGGCGTCCTGCACTCCTTCCAGATGAATGATGACGCCCGGACCGTACGAGATGCCGTGCTCTACGATGCCGGCGAAATCCGCAGCTGGATCAAATTCCTCCAGGACGAAGAACTGAAATGGGAAAGAGAGTTCGGCTCACTCGGCATTGAGCCCGTCCGCATTTACTACGAAGATCTGATCGCCCGGCCCGAACGGATCGTGCGCCTCTTCTCGAACGTGCTCGGGCTGCCAGCCACTCCGACAGTCAAAGACAGCCCAATCGAAAGGGTGGGCACTTCGAGAACTGATGAATGGGAAACCCGGTACAGGGAAGAGGATGCGCGCTTTCTCGAGGCTCTGGCTCGCCATCGCCCCCTCGTACACATCCCTGGCCCGGCAAGTTGACCGAACCATCGAAAGACTGCGTGCGCCCCCTACCGGCCAGCGGGATGATGTCCTAACTCTGCTTCAACACAGGGAGTGAGTGGAATGGACCCGAAACTTCGCGACGCCCTCGGCACGATCATCGAAAAGCAGTCCGGCCGCCCTCTTCCGGATGCGGGCCGCATCGAATCCGCCGCGATCATGGGCGACACGGCCACGGTCGTTCTCGCGCCGCCCGTCGCCGGCAATCCCGATCTCGATCGGCTGAAGCCGGAAATCGAGGCGGCCGTCTCCGCCATCGACGGCATCGAACGCGTCCGCGTGGTAATGACGGCGCACCGCGAGGCCGGGAGCAAGCCGGCCCGGCCGCAGAAGCCTGCTGCACGTCAGAACGCGACACCGCCGGCCAAACCCGCCAAGCGCATTATCGCGGTGGCATCGGGCAAGGGCGGCGTCGGCAAATCGACCGTCGCCGCCAATCTCGCCGTTGCGCTGACCCGTGACGGGCTCAAGGTCGGCCTGCTCGACGCCGATATCTACGGTCCATCGGCGCCGCGCCTCTTCGGCTTGAACGATGTCCCGGGCCTGCGAAAGACCGACGCCGGCGTCGAACCGATCGAGGCCCATGGTGTCAAGCTGGTCTCGATGGGCTTCGTGGTAAAGCCCGGCGCCCCCGTCGTCTGGCGTGGCCCCATGGTCCAGGGTGCCATCCGCCAATTCCTCACGGAAACCAATTGGGGCAATGCGGACGTCATCATCATCGACATGCCCCCGGGTACGGGCGATGCGCAGCTGGCCATCGCCCAGGACCTGCCGGTTGATGGCGCGGTGATCGTATCGACGCCGCAGGATCTCGCCCTCGACGACGCCAGGAAAGCCATGGCGCTTTTCGAGCAGACCCATATCCCCTTGCTCGGAATGGTCCAGAATATGAGCGTCTTCATCTGCCCCCATTGCGGCGGCGAGAGCCATATCTTCGGCGAAGGCGGTGCCCGGGCCGAAGCCGAGGCGATCGGCCTTGCCTGGCTCGGTGACATTCCCCTCCACCCCGAATTGCGAAAGCGCTCGGACGAAGGCGAACCGGCCGCGCTGGAAGACGGACCGGTCGGAAAGGCATTCCGCGAGGTCGCACGGTCTGCGCTGGAAAGCGCGGAGACCGCTTCCAAGCCCGCCCCCGAGATCGTGTTCGACTAGAGCGGGCTGTAGGGGTGGGCCGAAATCCCGCCCGGCGCCGCAACGCCAAAGATCGCGCGCACATTCTCTTCGCAGAGCGCATCCGAGGGCGGGCCGTCCGCCCGGATCGTCCCGTTCTCGAGTAGCAGCACGCGATCGGCCGCCGCAGCCGCGAGCTCAAGTGCGTGGATCGCGACGAGAACAACGACACCGCGCTCGGCTTCGCTCCGCAGAATGTCCATGATCGAGAGCTGGTGCCGCAGGTCGAGCGCCGCTGTCGGCTCGTCGAGAACGAGCACAGGCGCCTCCACCGCGAGAGCCCGAGCGATCAGGGCACGGGCCCGCTCGCCTGAAGACAGGGTGTCGAAACGACGCCCGGCCAGTTCGGTTACGCCGGTCCGCGCCATCGCGCGATCCACTGCTGCGGCGTCCGCTTCCGCCAGCGTCCGCAAGGGCTTCAGGTAGGGCGCCCGGCCCAGCTCCACCACGGTCCGGACGCTGACCGGCCAGGCGGCGCGTCCATCGGGCGGCAGATAGGCCAGTTGCCGGGCGCGCTCCCGCGCCGACAGGCTGGCGAGGGACGTTCCGTCGAGCGCCACCGTGCCTTCGCCCGGATGCTCGAGCCCGGCTGCGAGTTTGAGCAAAGTGGATTTCCCGGCGCCGTTCGGGCCGGCCAAGGCGATCAGACTCGCCCCCTCCAGGGACAGGGACAGCGGAGCCAGCACCGGCGCGCCGCCATAGCCGAACCCGGCCGTTTGGAGTGTCAGACAGGTCATGGCGTTCGCCTCTGCGAGGATCGCACGAGCCAGAGGAAGAAGGGCGCGCCGAGCAGGGCCGTCAGCACGCCGAGATAGAGCGGCATGCCTGGTCCGGAAATCAGCCGCGTTTCAAGGTCGGCCACGGTCAGGAGCAAGGCCCCGCCCAGCATGGACGGCAGGATCAGGCGCGCCGGGCGGTAGTCGACCAGGGGGCGCAGGAGATGAGGAATGACGAGCCCGACGAATCCGATGGCGCCGGACACTGCGACTCCCGCGCCGACCGCGAGCGCCGTCGCCCCGATCACTGTTATGCGCAGACGCGCGAGATCCGTTCCCAGACTTCGGGCCGTCTCCTCGCCGAGGCTCAATGTATCGAGCCCGCGTCCGGTCAGGCCCAGCAGAAGAAGCCCGGGCAGGATCAGAGGCGCGGCGAAGACCACTTCATTCCAGCTCGCATCCTCGAGCGAGCCCATCAGCCAGTAGGCGATCTCGGCCAGGGCCCAGGGATTGGGCGACAGGTTCATCAACAGCGCGGTGAGCGCTCCGGCCATGGCGTTCACGGCGACGCCGGCCAGGATGAGCGTTGTCGCGCTTGCCCCGCGTCCCGCGATCAGGAAAAGCAGCGCCACGCCAAGGCCGGCACCGGCGACACCGCTGACCGGAAGCGCCAGGACAAAGCTGGCCGAGAGGCCGAAATAGAGCGCCGAAACTGCACCAAGGCCGGCGCTCGCCGAAACGCCGACAATGCCCGGGTCCGCCAGCGGGTTTCGAAAGAAACCCTGCAGAACGGCCCCCGCTCCACCGAGCCCGGCACCGACCAGAGTACCGAGCACGACCCGCGGCAGGCGCAACTCGCGCAGAATCAGCGCGCCCAGTTCCTCGGAACCGCGAAGTGCGCCAACCAAATCGGCCATGCCAAGCCTCGCATCGCCAAGGAAAAGCGATGCCGCCCCAGCGCCGAGGAGCAGGACTGCGAGAGTGAGATTGAGCCGAAGCGCTGTCATCGCCCCGCCTCCAGATAATCGATGGCATCGGCGATCGCCTCGGCCGCCTCGATCAGGCGCGGACCGGCGCAGGGCCAGTCTCCGGCGGGAATCTCGACCCGCGGAAGAGAGCCGAGAAGCCGGCGGTAGGCCGCATGATGAAGTGCATGATTGTCGGCACTGGCAAACCCGCGCTCGAAAAAACTCGTCACGACGAGGTCGGCCTCGACGGTCAGCGCAAGCTCCGGGTCGGCACGCGTCCACCCTTGAATGCCCGCTTCCGCGAGGACATTGCGTCCGCCCGCTGCCGTGATGGCCGCGTCGACGAAAGTTCCGCCCCCGCTCGAACCGCCGGACGCACTGAGATAGACGACCTGCGGCCGCGAACCACGTCCCTCTGTGCGCGACGCCAGAGTCGCCAACCGGGAATCGAGACGTGCAACGGCGGCTTGGGCCGCGTCGCCGCGGTCTAGATCGGCGCCCAGCCGCAACAGGTTCTGCCTGACGCCCTCAAAATCGCTGACCCATTCAAGTTCCGTGTGCGCCAGACCTGCCCGGTCGAGCAGACGGGCGGCACGCCCGCCCTCGCCCGCGCCGAACACAGTCAGATCGGGCGACAGAACCAGCAACCGCTCGGCGGACGCCCAGGCGAGCGGCCGTTCCCGCGCCCATCCGGGGGCCGAGGAAACGGGCTGATCGACCTGCCAGGACAGGGCCGCGATCGCGTCGGGATCGGCCAGTTCCAGAAGATAGGCATCAGCGCAGAGGGAGACCGAGACGGCCCCGCCTGAGGGCGGAACCGCTTCTGTCCGTGTCTGGGCCGTCGCCGCGGCGCTAGCGAGCACCCAGGCGCAGGCCGAGATAAAGCCCGCGGCCCGGCGTGTGATAGCCGAACACATCCTGATACTCCTCGTCGAACAGGTTCTCAGCGCGCACATATACCTCCACACTCTCATTCGCCGCCCATCGCAGCTGACCGCCGACAAGCGTGTATGCGTCCAGCACGACCGGCTGGAAGGTACCGAAATCCGTATCGCCCTGTTCGCCGGTATAATCGACCGTCAGCGCGCCCGACAGCGCACGGCCTTCCGGACGCCAGTCGAGGGTCAGCGACGCAAGCTCTTCCGGACGTCGGATTTCCGGCGCCCCGTCCTGTTCGCTGTCCAACAGGGTGAGCGAGCCGAAGAGGCGCAGATCCGGGTCGATCTGCCACTGCCCGGCAAGCTCGAAACCGGAACGTTCCGAGTCCGATGTGGCATTCCTTGCTGTCGCCGGGAAAACGCCGAAATCGGTATAGATCTCATCTTCAAGCACAGAGCTGAAATAAACCAGGGAAAGCCCGGCATCGCCTCCGGCCAATTCCTGATCCCAGCCGATTTCCCAGCCTTTCGAGCTTTCCGGTACGAGATCGGGATTGCCGACGAAGAAATCGGGGAAGAAGCCGAACAATTCGTACACGCCGGGGTTTTTCACGCCCTCGCCATAGCTCGCCCGGAGGCGCCCCCCGACAGTCTCGAACGCCCAGCCGGCTCCGGCGCGCCAGGTCGTGGCATCCTCGAACAGCTCATTGGCGTCATGACGGGCCGACAGGGAGAGGTCGGCTCGGCTCCAGTCCAGACCATAGTCGAACGCCAGGGCGTCGGTCTCGATCGTGCGGGTCTGGTTCGACCCGGCCCCGGCGCCATCGAACGCCTTGATCCGGTCGCGGTCGTGCTCGACGAGGCCGGTGAGCCGGTGCTCCGCAGCGCCGTGCGACCAGCGCCCGGTGATCTGATAATGCCCCTGAAGGCGCTGGCCCAGCGCGCGGCTGTTTCGTGCGCCGCCCGAATAGGTCTCGGACAGGGTGTCCGTCAGCTGCACGGCCCCTTCATGTTCGAACGCGATACCCGCCATGTCGTGCAGCCCGGTCAGGGACAGACGCGCGAAAACGTTCTCGCCCTCACTCGAACGGTCGACATCATTGAGACGACCATCGAAATCGGTGTCGCTGTCATAGTCGCTTTCGAAACCGACCCAGCGCAAAGCAGCGTCGAAGGTGACGTTGTCGCCGAGGTCGCGGGCTGCCGCGATCGAGGCGGTGCGATTGGCGTAGCCGTCCGCTTCTCCGCCCTGCCCCGACACATCGAATCCCTCGCTCTCATAGGCGCCGGCCGAAGCGGACCACCACCCCTGCTCGCCGCGTCCGGCGATACGGCCGGACAGGCGACGGGTTTCACGCGACCCGGCTTCTGCCCGCAGCCGCATCTCCTGGCCCGTGTCTGGCCGGGCGGTCGACAGGTGAATCACGCCCCCGATCGCATCGGCACCCCACACGGCGCTCTGCTCACCCCGCGCGACTTCGATCGCGCCGAGATCGTCAAAGGCGAAGTGCGCGAAATCCGCTTCGCCGGTGAAAGGGTTGGACGCTTCCACGCCATCAATAAGCACCAGAACATGATTGGCCTCGGATCCGCGCGCACGGATCTGGGTCAGGGCACCGGGCGCCCCGGATCGCGATACCGCCAGCCCCGGAACGGTGCGCAGGATGTCCGCGACGAACAGGCCGCCCCGCGCTTCGATCGCCGTTTCGTCGAGGCGGGTAATGCTGGCGGTCGCATCCTCGGTGGCCAAGGCGACGCGTGCGCCGGTCACGTAGACGGTCTCGACATCCTCATCCTGGGCGAACGCCGTTGATGAGAGCAGGAAAAGGCTCGCCGCCGCGAGGGGCGACTGCCGGTGAAATGACTTCATGTGCCACGTCTCCATAGCATGTGTGCCCGCCCTCGCCGGGCGAGCGGGTTGCAAGGAGTCGTCAGAAACGGAAATGCACCGCGCCGGTCTCGTGAACTCCCGCACGAGCGGACAGACGACAGTGATGGCAGGTCTTCCGGCTTGCGGGTTACTGCGGACGATGCGCCTTCCCGGGCGGCATCTTGCGATCCTTGCCCAGTGGCCTTGTGCATCGCCGCTCGCCGCTTACGGCTGCGGGGACAGCGCCGGACTTGGCCTTGCAGGCCGCACCGACTTCCCTATTGATCCCGTGAGGGAACCATCACGGCGCGGACGCTATGCGAGCTTGCCGGGAAGGGCAAGCGGCAAGGAGAGAGCGGATGTCAGTCGCGGGCAGCCAGCTGGCGCTCTAGACTGCGGATGCGCAGGTGGAGATGGCGTTCGCGCACGCGCTGCGGCTCCGACAGCGTCCGTTCCAGCTTTCGCATATTGCGCCGGGTTTTTCTCCAGCGGCGCCAGAGAAGCAGGACTTTCGGGCCGTCGACCAGATAACGGCGCCACATGCGGGCCGGTTCCTGGGCAAGGCGGTGCAGCCATTCCAGACGTGCGGTCTGCATCCAGCGCGGCGCGCGGGCGACCTTGCCGGCGAGGAAGTCGAGCGATGCTCCGACGCATAGCCCCAGGCCGGTACAATCGCCCCGGTCGAGACAGGCCTCGGCGATCAGCTCCTGCTGCGGGGACCCGACGCAAAGGAAGACGAAGCGGGCCGGATGTTCCGCAACGAAACGGGCACACTCGGCGATCGCCTCGGGCTTGTCGCGAAGCCCCATGGGCGGCTGGTGCCAGTTGACCACCTTCAAGCCATAGCGCTCGCGCACGGCCGTGATGACGTCTTCGCTTCCGCCGACGATGGTCACCGGCTCCTCCGGATCGATCGCGGTATCGAACAGGCGCTCGGTCAGGTCCGAGCCCGGCGCGACCTTGATCGTCTCGCCCGACATGCGGCCGATCAGTTCCAGCACGCGGCTGTCGCACACGGTCAGCCAGGCCTGGGCGTAAAGGGTTGCAAGAACGGTATCGCGCTCGAGCCTGACGAGATGGTCGACATTCGGCGTGACCACGAAGGCGAACGGGCGGTCCGCATCACGCTCGACGATGCGCCGCAATGCGACGTCGAAATCGATCTTGTCGAAAGCGGAATTGAGGAACCAGACATGCCGGGATCCCGTACGCCGTTCAACAAAACCCTCTTGCGATACAAAACTCATGACTCAACGCATGTCCCGATACGCGCCAACAGGGCGCTTCACATTGGGTCGTCTGCAAGTGGCGCGCCGGATTTTCCGGTGACGGTGCATCCGATCGGCGGTGCTCACGCATCTAGCCTTTGAAGTGGGTGTAATTCGAGGACAGAACGATGGTGGCAAAGACGCTGATGGTAGCCAGTGCGGTCTGCGCGATGGCGGGCCTGCCCGTCGCGCTGCCTGCCGTTTCGGGCATTCCGGTCACGCTATCACTGGGGCCGGTGGACGTGACCTTCGATCGCGACAAGTGGATCGATCTGGATCTCGACCCGGACTGCTTCATCGAGACCTGCCCGATAGCTCAGATTTCCTTTGGTGACACGGCCGAGCCCGTACGTCTGACCGGTCGCTGACCGCGACGGTCAACCCTGTGCGCGGCGCTGCCGGCGGCGTTCGAAACGATCCGGGTCGAAGGCGTCCATACCGTCCCGCTCGAGAACAGGCCCGCCGCCGCATATCTCGCTCGCGACAGCCTCGGCAAGCAGAGGCGCATGGGCGAAACCGCGCGAACCGAGCCCTCCGAGAATCCAGCGTCCCGGTCCAAGGCGGCCCGCGACAGGAAGCCGGTCCGGCGTCGAGGCCCGCACGCCCGACCACATATCAGTCACGCGGCCTCCCAGCGTCAGATCGGGAAGATGCCGGGCGAACCCCTCGCGGAACTGGGCCACCGCAGCCTCCGTGTCGCCCGCGCGCTCACCCTTCACATGGGTCGCGCCCACAAGAACACCCCCCGGCGCCCGACAGGCATATCCGCCCCAGGTCACGGGCCGCGCCGGCGCCTCACCCTCGAAAACAGCAACCTGGCCTGCACTGGGCGCGATATCGGCATGGAGCTTTGCCGCGCCGGCGCCTGCGGCCAGGATAACCGTATCGGCAGCGAGTATCTCTTCACCGGTCTCGTCGCACAGTCGCACGGCACCGCCGACATCGCGGATCGTTTCGACGCAGGCGCGTACGAGCGGCGTGTCGCCAGCGAGCGCCGAGACCAGGCGGGCCGGTTCGAAGCGCCCGGCGTCCGGCATGTCGAGCGCCTCGCCCGTCCAGACGACCGAACCATCCATCATGGCCGCGATGGCCGCGAGGCGTTCGGCTTCGCGCGCGTCTTTTGCCCGACGCGATACCCCCTCAGGGAAAAACCCGTCGAGCCCGGCATAGAGGCCGCGCGCGTAGGCGAAGGCGGCCAGCGTCGCCCGGACATGTGGCCGGTCGGCCTTCTCCAGCCGCGGCGTGAGCAAGCCGGCAGGCGCGCCGGACGCGCCAGCCGCAAGTCCTGACCGGTCCACGAGGATCACATCGCAGCCCCGGGCCCTGAGCGACCGGCAGAGTGAGGCCCCGGCGATACCGCCGCCGACGACGGCAATGCGCCCGGGCGCAGGGGCAGGAGGGTCCGGCTCACCGGGCCAGACCGCCTCGAGACGCTCCCGCTTGCGACCGAAACCTGGCTGTTTGCAGACGTCGAAGCCGGCCGCAGCGAGCCCGCGGCGAACGGCACCAGCAACCGTGAAAGTTCCGACGCGCGCGCCCGGCGCCGACAATGCGCCGACCCGGTCGAACACGGCCTGCGACCACATCGCTTCATTCCGGTCCGGTGCGAAACCGTCCAGGAACCAGGCATCGACGCGTCCCTCGCAATCCATCTGCGCCAGGGCGAGCTCTGCCTCGTCATGGAAGACGGTGATCGCGAACCCGTCTTCCGGAAAGACGAGGCGGTGCGCTCCTTTCAGCCGCGGCGGCCATTGCGCAAGCAGCTTCCCGGCCAGGGGCTCGAGCTGTGGCCAGGCCCGGAAAGCGCGTGCGGCCTCGTCGCTGGAGAGGGGGTGTTTTTCGAGGCTGATGAAATCGAGCCAGGCGCCCGGCGCGCGAGTCTCGCGCCAGAGCTGCCAGAGCGCGAGCGCGTTGAGCCCGGTGCCGAAACCCAGTTCGCCGACAATGAAGCGCGAACGTCCTGCCCAGGCTTCGGGCAAGCCGCAGCCGCGCAGGAAAACGGCGGCGGTTTCCGCGAGTCCGTCCTCGGCTGAAAAATAGACGTCGCCATAGTCCGACGCACGCGGACCGGAGGCTTGCGACCAGTCGAGCCGGGCCGGCTCGCAGACCAGGCTCGCCTCGTCCACTAGAGACCCTGCGTGAACTTGGCGAAGGCCATCAGCCCTTCCGGCCAGGGACCGTGCCCGCTTTCGGGCTCGAAATGTCCGGCTTCGCCGGCATTGCCGAAGCGCACATCCCAGTCACGCGCCCAGGCCTCGGCCTTGGTGATATTGCAGGTCGGATCGTTCGAGCTCGCCAGCATCAGTCCGGGAAAACCAAGCGGCGTGCGCGGCACGGGGTCGAAGCCGTGATCGCCGTATTTTTCTGCGATTTCCGGACGTTCCCAGTCGGATGCGCCGACAAGGAAGGCGCCGGCGACCTTATGAGCAATGGCAGGCGCGGCATGGGCAACGGTAAGAACGCCGACAGAGTGAGCGATCAGGATGACCGGCTTTTCCGCCGCATCGACCGCATCGATCAAGCGATTCACCCAGGTTTCGCGCTGAGGTGCGTCCCAGTTGTCCTGTTCAACACGGCGGGCCGTCGACATCTTCTCCTGCCAGCGCGATTGCCAGTGGAAGGGCGAGGCATTGCCCAGACCGGGCACGATGAGGAGTTCTGCGTCCTTGATTTTCATGGGCGTCCTTCTAGCGCTTTTACTGCGCTATTGGATACTGCCCAAACTGATATCCAGCGTGCGCCCCGCCACGAAAAAGGGCGCCAGACTTTCCGCCTGACGCCCTCTTTATCATTCTTGCGACCGGATCAGCCGACTTCCGACGGGATCTCGTCTAGTGCGCTTTCCAGTTCGGTGAAGCTGGGCTGCATCTTGGAGGGGATACCACCACGGCCGATCTCGACGGAGATCTGGGCTGCATTGCCGTGGAGGTGAGCCACGAGCACGTCCTGGATGATCTTGTAGAACTGGTGTTCCTCATCATAGATCGCCTGCATGTAAGCCGCGAAGGGGCCGACGAAGCCATAGGCGAGGAACACGCCCAGGAAAGTGCCGACCAGCGCGCCGCCGATATAACCGCCAAGCACGGCAGGCGGACTTTCGATCGCGCCCATCGTCTTGATCACGCCCAGCACGGCCGCAACGATACCGAGCGCCGGCAGGCCATCGGCCATGGTCTGCATGGCGTGCGCCGGATCGGCCGCTTCGTGATGGTGCTTTTCCAGCTGCTTTTCCATCGCGTCTTCGACCTGATGGGGATCCTCCAGATTCATCGTCATCATGCGCAACGTGTCGCAGATGAAGTCGACCGCGAAATGGTCCTTCATGATCTTCGGATAGCGCGTGAAAATTGCACTTTCCGTGGGGTTTTCGATATGGCTTTCGAGCGCAATAACCCCTTTTGTTTTCATCGTTTTCGTAAGAAGGAACAGGAGTGAGAGCAGGTCCTTGTAGTCCTGCCCTTTCCATTTCGGCCCGGTGAAGATTTTGGAGAGATCACCCAGCGTCTTCATCACCGTCTTCGGCTTGTTGCCGATCAGGAACGAACCCACCGCGGCACCGCCGATCATCATCATTTCGAACGGCATGGCCTTGAGAATGACGTCGAAATGGCCATTCGCGAGCTTAAAGCCGCCGAACACCATCACAAACACGACAACAATGCCGATAATCTGGAACATCTACCCGTCCACCACATCTGCCGGGCGGTTTCTCCACCCGTTTGGGGGCACTATGACCGGGTAAGCTTAATGTCCGGTTGAACGCTTGTTATTGAGGCGTTTACGGAATACGCGCTGACCCACAGCCGCCGGAACTGCATGGCGGCAATCGCGAAATCGCATTGGACGCCCTCGACGGCCGCGTCTACATCTTGGCCGATGATCACCCTGCCCGACAGCCCCGCACCGACCAGCCGAGCCGACCGCCGCGACGCATTCCGCCTTCTTTTCCTATGTCTTATGGTGACCGGGATCGGCAATAACATGCTCTTCGCGATCCTCCCGCCGCTGGCCCGCCGGCTGGCCGTGCAGGAATACTGGGTCGGCGCGATCTATACTGTCTCCGCCGTTCTTTTTATGACCATGACGCCGATCTGGGGCGCACTGTCGGACCGCCGCGGACGCAAGCCGCTGATCATATTCGGCCTCTCGGCCTTTGCCTGCTCCACCCTGATCTTCGCCGCCGCCGCCTGGGCCGGCGAGAATGGCTGGGTGCCCCCCATGGCCGCTATCCTCGCCATGGCACTGGCTCGGACCCTTTTTGGTTCGCTGGGCTCGGCCAGCAATCCATCCGCCCAAGCCTATGTCGCCGACCGGACCAGTCCCGCCGAACGGACCGAGGCCCTGGCCGGCCTCTCCGCAGCCTTCGGTCTTGGCGCCGTGATCGGCCCGACCCTGGCCGCCACCTTCGTCGAGATGATCGGCGTCGCCGCTTTCATGGTCATGATCTCAGCAGCGGTCGCGGGATGCGCCGCAGCCGTGGCCTGGAAACTGCCGGAGCAGAGCCCGCCGCGCGTCCAGCAGCGCCCGCTCAATCCCTTCACCCAGTTCGCCTTCGGCGCCGATCCGCGTATCTTCGCCTTCGTCGTCTATGGTTGCGTGATCTGGGTGGTTCAGTCGATGAGCCTGTCCACTCTCGCCTTCTTCATCATGGATTCTCTGGGTCTGGACGACCGGGCCGGGCTGCAGATGTCGTCTATCGCGCTCGCCGCGGGCGCGGGTGCCCTGATCATCGGACAACTCGTCGTGATCCCGGCCCTCAAGGCCAGCCCGCGTGTCCTGATGGCGATCGGTGCGGTCGTCACCCTGGTGGGCAGCGCGCTGATGACGGTCGTGCCGAACTATGCCGGCATCGTTTCGGCCTACATCCTGGTGAGCTTCGCCTTCGGCCTGGCGCGGTCCGGCTTCACGGCGGGCGCCTCGATCGCGGTGACGCCGGAAGAACAGGGACGCGTCGCCGGTCTGACCACTGCGACGGCGGGGCTCGGTTTCATCATCGGTCCGGTCGGCGGTCTCTTCCTCTACAACCAGGCCGGCCATCTGAGCCCTTACATGCTCGGTGCCGTGCTTTCGGTCATCGCGGCCGCGATCGCCTGGTTCCACCCGCGCATCAAGAAAGCGGTCGAAGTGGTGACGCTGGAGCCCGAGCCGGAGCCCTGATCACCCAGAGGCGTATGCAGGGCGAACGGCTGGAGGACATCCTGCCGAAAAGCCGGGACTTTCATTGAGCCGTCGGTCAGTCCCGTTTCGGAAACCACGGAATGAAGCCGCTTGTGCGTCTTACATAATCCGCATAGCCCGGCCGGCTTTCGTGGAGGTTTTTCTCGAGGAGGGCCGCACCCGACCATTTGACCAGGGTCCAGGTCAGGAAGGCCGGACCGATCGCCGTCCACCAGCCGGTCCCGTCGGAAACCGCGATCAGCCACAGTCCCCAGAAAACGCAGGCATCGCCAAAGTAATTGGGGTGCCGCGTATAGCGCCACAGCCCCCGGTCCATGACCTGGCCCTTGTTCGCCGGGTCCGCCTTGAAGCGCGCCAGCTGCCAATCGCCAATGGTCTCGAACAGAAAGCCGAGGGCGAAGAGGCCGATCGCGGCCCAGGCCAGCCCCGTCAGCGGTCTCGCACCCTCCATTACCGCATGCTGGACCGGCAGGGCGACCAGCCAGAGCAGGCTGCCCTGAAGCAGGAAGACGGCGACGAGATTGAACAGATGGACACGCCCGCCCGGCGCCTTCGCCATCAGGTCGGCATAGCGCCGGTCGAGTCCCTCCTTGCGCCAGCGCAGGAAAAGATGCGTCGCCAGGCGCAGCCCCCACAGCGTGACCAGAGGCAGGACCAGACTGCTGCCGAACAGCGGCCATCCGGCCAGAAGTGCGCTCGAAACGGCGAGCAGCACGAAACCGAGCGGCCAGACGCTGTCGATGAATGACGGGTCCCGGCGCGGGATGGACAGCGTCCACAGCCCCGTCATGACCAGAAGGATGAAACCCAGATTGAGCAGGTAAACGATCAGCACGTCGCACGCCTCCTCCCGCGCAAGCTAGCGCAATGGCGGGCAAGGGAAAGGGCCGTGACGGCTGCACGGGTCCGAAACGGCGCACCGATTGCAAAGGATTTGTTAAGGACGCCGCTCTGTTGCAAAATGAAGCAGCCCGGCGGCGATGCTAGGGGAGAGGATAATGTCGGCCATTCAGACGCTCACGGACGAAGAAAACACCACCATGCGCATCCTGTGGGATCGCGGGGGCGCCTCCGTGAACGAACTGGCCGTGGCCACCCGGCGCGCACCGGGCGAGACCCTCACCATGCTGCGCCGGCTGCGCCGCAAGGGAGCGGTCGATCGACACCAGAACGGCGCCCGCGACGTCATCTACCGCCCGCGTCTCAATCGCGAGACCGCCCGCACGCATGCGCTCGGCCGTCTGCTCAGTGGCGACAGCGTCGAGGATAACGGCCTCGGCGTCGTGGTCCTGCGCGAAAGCGATGTCGACCCCCAGGACTGGGCCGATCTGCAGGCTGAGATCGCCGCGAAGCGCGCCCGCCGGCAAGGCGCCGGTCGCTAACCCCGCCTATTCCTCCAGGAAACTGCGAACGTCCGAGAGCGTTGCCTCGGACGCTTCGTCATGCGCGAGATGCCCGACGCCCTCATACGTGATCAGCCGCGCATCGGGCATGTCCGAAACGAAGCGCGAGCCGTGCTCGACCGGCACCATGGCGTCGGCTTCGCCCCAGAGGATCAGGGTCGGAACATCGACACGCGCGAGATCGTCCGTGGGGTCGGGCAGGGTGAAAACTTCCAGCCGCCGGATCAGCGCCTGGGGAATGCCCTCGCCGCGCATCAGGGTGAATATCCGCTCCGCATCCGCCAGGTCGAGTGCCTCCGGATTGCCGTAAAGCGAAGCCGTCGCCGCATTGACCACGCCCTCCGGCGCATCGCTCATGAAGAGCCGGATAGCGAGCGGAACGGCGACCGGGTCTTCGGTCACGCCATTGATCGAATAGCCACCCGGCGAGACAAGAACGAGCTTGCTGACGCGCTCCGGGTTATCCGCCGCATAGCGCCAGGCAACCAGTCCGCCGAGCGAATTACCGGCGAGAACCACTTCCTCCACCGCGAGAGCATCCAGAACCTGTCCGAGGAAGTCGACCGTTTCGGGAACGCTGTAGCGCTCTTGCGGGTCGGGGCCCGTCAGACCGTGTCCCGGCAGATCCATGCGGATAACGCGGTAATCGTCGGACAAGCCGGCGGCCCAGTCATCCCAGCTCTCCAGCGAATGCGAAAAGCCGTGCACCATGACGATGGCGGGCGCATCCTGCGGGCCTTCGATGCGCACGCGCGCCTCAAACCCGTCCAGAACGATCAGACGGTCCTCCGCCTGCCACCAGGGCGACGCCATGACGGCTGCGGATTCGTAGGGGTCGGACGGTTCCTGACCGGAACGGCCGAGTGTGAACCAGGCGATACCGGCGAGCAGGAGCAGGCCGGCAAGAAGGATCAGGATGAAGCGCGACATGGCGGAGATATTCCCTTTCGGACAGAAAACAGCCGGCGGGTCCAGGGACACCGCCGGCTGAGACTAGCAGGATTGCGCGGGCCAGGGAGGTTCTGGTCCGCGCTGTTCCGGACCTAGTAGCGGTAACGGATCGTACCGGTCACCGTGCGCGGATTGCCGTAGAAGGCCGTGAGCACGCCCTCGAGGCCGAGCTCCGGCGCCAGCGTGGCGTTATCGACGAAATCATAGCCGGCGACCTTGTAACGCTCATCGGTCAGATTGCGGCCATGCACGCCGAGCTGCCAATGGCCGTCGGCGCTGTCCCACACGAACGAAGCATTCCAGAGCGTGTAGGCGTTCTGGTCGAGCTGTGCGAACGGGATCTCGAACTGGCTGGAGTCGCCGCGGTGGCTGATCGTGTTGAGCACGGTCAGATCACCTTCGCCGAGCGGTGCGACATAGCTCAGCGTAGCGCTGGCCGTAACGTCCGGCGTGTTCTGGATGACAACATCATCGGAGATATCGACACCGAACGCGTTGATGAACTGGTCGTACTCACCGTCCAGCAGACCGATGGCCCAGCTCAGATCGAGCTGGTCGCCCTGGCGGAACATATCTTCAGCCATTTCGAGCATGCCTTCATATTCGATGCCCTGAATGGTGGCTGCCGCCGCGTTGGTGGTCACACCGGTGAAGGTGTCGTTGACGCCATCATTATTGGTATCGACACCGACCGAGCCGGGAATCTGGACGTCCGAATAGTCCATGTGGAAGAGGGCAAGGCTGTGACGATAGCGATCACCCTCGAACTTCCAGCCGAGTTCGAAACTGTCGACCGTTTCGGGTTCGAAGGACATGAACGCGAAAATGTCACCGGCATCGACCGTACCGGAACCGTCGAGGTCCGGCGCAGCGGATGTCTGACCACGCGGGTCGAAACCGCCGCCCTTGAAGCCCTGGCTGTAGGTTGCGTAGAAATTGTTCGACGCGTTGGGCTGCCAGGCGAGGGTCACGGTCGGGCTGAAATCATCCCAGGAATTCGTCCCCTCGAAATCCGACGTCGTCGCAATCAGCGTCGGAGACCCGCCGAAGAATTCGGAGAAGCCGCCGATATAGGTACGGCGCAGGACACGAGACGACCGCTCGTCCTCGGTGTAGCGGCCACCCAGCGTCACCGCCCACTCATCATTGATGTCGTAGGTGAAATTGGCGAATACCGACCAGGTTTCAGTCTCGACATCGCCGAAAGTCTGGGCGTTGAGACCCGGCAGGCTGATCAGCGTTCCGAGATCGTCCAGAAGCACGTCAAAGACGGTGCTGGCCGTCGCATCCAGATAGTAGAAGCCCATGATGCCGGCGAGACGATCGCCTTCATAAAGGAGCTGGAATTCTTCCGAGAACTGCTCGTTCTCGTAAATGGCCGGAACGTCGAAATCGCCACTCGGAAGGCTGTCGAAATCGATCGGCGTAGTCGACTCGTCGGAACGGTCCGCGATGATGTTGCGGGCGGTCCACTGGTCGTTGATCTGCCACTCGGCCATGAGCGACATGCCTTCAGACTCGACGTTCTGGTCGATCACATCGAGACCGGCACGCGTGTCGTAGACATTGTCGAGGACCGGAAAGTCGAAGGTCGGGAACTGGTCGGGGATCAGGCGATGGCCCTGACGCGGCGCCGACTCGTCTTCGGTACGGTCATAGCTGAAACGGACGAAGAAATTGTCGCTCGGTTCCCATTCGGCGGAGACACGGCCGGCAAGCACGTCCTTGTTGTAGTTTTCCTCGCCCGTGAACAGGTTCTCGCCGAAGCCGTCACGGTTGAGATTGGCGATGGCGGCGCCGACACGGAAAGTGTCGCCCAGCGGCAGCGAGCCCGAGATGATCTGGTCGAACTGGTTGTAGCTGCCGACATTCACGCGAGCCTGGAAGGTCGGGCTGTCGGGATCGAGACGGCGCGTCACATATTTGACGGCACCACCGATCGTGTTGCGCCCGTAGAGCGTGCCCTGGGGACCGCGCAGCACCTCGATGCGCTCGACGTCAAAGATGTCGAGAACGGCCGCCTGCGGACGGTTGAGATAGACGTCATCGAGATAGATGCCGACACCGGATTCGAAACCGGCGACCGGGTCCTGCTGGCCCACGCCGCGGATGAAGGCGGTCAGGGTCGAGTTCGTGCCGCGCGACACTTCCAGCGTCACGTTCGGCGTGCTCTCGCCGATCGAGACGATGTCGACAGCACCGGCCGTTTCGAGCTGTTCACCGCCAAAAGCGGTCACGGACATCGGAACGTCCTGAAGCGTTTCCTCGCGGCGGCGAGCCGTCACGGTGATAACGTCTTCGTCGGTGCTGGTCCCGTTGTCCTGTGCCACGACAGGTGCCGACATCAGCGCGGTCGCCGCAACGGAGCCCAGAAGGAGCGCCGTGCGGGTCATGTATCGGGTGGTTTTCATGAGATACTCCCCTCGGATGATTGTGATGAATCTGCAGCGCCCTGAACACGCTGCGCAAAGTCGATAACCGTCTGGGCGAACTCTTGCGGCTGCTCCAGGTGTGGTGCGTGCCCGGATCGGGCAAACCCTTTCCGCTCTGCCTGCGGCAGAGCTTCGACGAGATACCGGCTCGTCTCCGGTCCGTAGGCCTCGCTCTTCTCGCCATAGGTAACGAGCGCAGGCAGGTGCATTGCCGGCAAGGCGGGGCGAAGGTCCTGTTGGGCCATGGATTCCCAGAGGTCGGCCATGGCATCGGCCTCGCGGAGGCCGAATTGTTCGAGCGCCGTCTCAACGAGTTCGGGCTCGTTCCGCGCGCGGTCGCGCGCAAACATCTGGGGTGCGAAAGCCGCGGCATAGGCCGGCCAGCCGGCGCGCATGGCGGCCATGGCCCGATCGCTCGAGGCGGCGTTCATGCCGTTTGACATGCCGAGCGTCCAGCCATCCCCGTTGAGAATGCGCGGGCTCATATCCTCGACGATCATGCCGGCGACCCGGTCGTTGCCATGCCGTTCGAGCATCGACCAGACCGTCATGGCGCCCATCGACCATCCGAGAAGGATGACCGTTCGAAGATCGAGCGCAACAAGTAATTCGTGCAGGTCGTCAGCGAGCGTGGGAAGTGTGAGCGGTTCGCTGCCAGCCGGCGTGACGCCATGAGCACGCAAGTCCGGCGCGATGACGCGGAAGTCGTGTGACAGGGCCTCGCGCAAAGCATTGAAAAAGGCGCCTGAGGCGGCCCAACCATGCACGAGCACGATGGTGACAGGTCCCGTACCGCTCTCGCTATAAGCCATGGGCGTACCGTCGCGCAGGATGACATGTCCCGCGGCGCCGTTCGACCCAGACTGGTTTGCAAGAACCCCCAGCACGTCTTTTCTCCCCTTGAACGCCCGGAATCGATGCGTTCATGTCATATTGCTTTAGGTCTCATTTTGTGAAAACTGAATCATATGTCAACTTCTGAAACGACAACACAGACGAAACAGCCCAAGACCGCTCGCGGGCTCCGGACGCGCAACAAGCTTCTGGAAGCGGCGGAGGGGGCGTTCGGGGAGAATGGATTCCACACCACCTCGATCGGCGATATTACCCGTCGGGCATCGGTGGCACTGGGAACTTTCTACGTTTATTTCGACTCGAAAGACGAGATATTCCGGGCACTTGTCGCTCATATGGGCGAGATGGTCCGCAGCTGGATCGCCGAGCGCGTGAAATCTGCCAAGGACCGCCTGGACGCCGAACATCTCGGCCTCGTCGCCTATATCGAGTTCGCTCGCGCGCACCCCAATCTCTACCGCATCATCGAAGAATCCCAATTCGTCGCGCCGGATGCCTACAAGGCCCACTATGAGAGTTTCGCCCAGCGTTATGAGCGTAATCTCGCCGACGCAGAGGAGCGCGGAGAGATCCGGGGCGGCGACCAGGCAACGCGTGCCTGGGCCCTGATCGGGATCAGCGTCTTCCTCGGCCTGCGCTTCGGCATCTGGGACCAGAGCGAGTCTGCCGAGGACATCGCCCGCGCGGCGACCGACCTTATCGGAGAGGGACTGCAGCCGTGAGCCCCGCACCACTCGTCCTTGTCACGCCCATCGGAGACGGCATCGTCCGGCTCGGTCTCAACCGGCCCGGCCGCGGCAACAGCCTCAATCCGGACCTGCTCGAGGCCCTGCTCGAGGCCGTCGAGCAGAACCGTGGCGCCCGTGCCGTTGTCGTGACCGGCGAAGGCCGGGCCTTTTCGAGCGGCGGCGATATCGCCGGTTTCCGGGACCATTCCGCCACACCGGACATGCTGACCGCCTATAGCGACCGCATCGTCGGCACGCTCAATCGCGTCATCCTGGCCTTGCGGGATCTGCCCTGCCCGACCCTGGCGGGGGTCAACGGGCCGGTGACCGGCGGATCGCTGGGTCTGATGCTGGCCTGCGACTGCGTAATCATGAGCCGGTCGGCCTTCATCCAGCCCTATTACGCGCGAATGGGGTTCGCCCCGGACGGCGGCTGGACGGCCATGCTGCCAGACCGGATCGGACCGGCCCGCACCCAGGCCTGGATTGCCCGGGACGACCGTGTCGATGCGACCAACGCTTTCGCGATCGGCCTCGCAGACGAGCTCACCGAGCCGGAAGCATTCGAGGCCGCGCTGGCCCACCGAGCTCACCAGCTGGCCGCCCAGGACGCGGGTACGATCCGGACCGCGCGCCGTCTCGTCCAGCCGGACCTGACCGGCGACCGACTTGCCGAGCGCCTCGATGTCGAGCGCCTGGCTTTTCTGGACCTCATCGCAAGACCGGAGACGGCGGAGAGAATGAAAACATTCCTCGCCGGACACGCAGCCTAGGGGCATCCACGGGAGGACGCAGATGGATGTGATGACCGATATAACGGCCCGCCGGGCGGCCCTGGCGCCAAACGCGACCGCTTTCGAAAACGTGCTGACCGGCGAAACGGTCAGCTATGGCGAGCTCGATCGCCGCAGCGCCTGCGCTGCGTCATTGCTGGCGTCCGAAGGCGTCGCGAAAGGCGACCGCGTGGCCGTATTGTGCCGGAACCGCATCGAGTTCTTCGAACTCCTCTTCGCCTGCGGCAAACTCGGTGCGATCCTGGTCCCGCTCAACTGGCGCATGCCCGCGCCGGAGCTTCGTGACCTCATGGCCGATTGCGAGCCCGTCCTGCTTGCGGCAGGGTCGGAGGATATCGTGACGGCCGGCGAGGCGATCGGCAGCACCGCAATCCGCCTTCTCGATCTCGAGACCGACTATTCCGAACGCCGCGACGCCGCCTCCCCGCATCCCGGGCGGACGGCCTGGCCCGGCGACGAGCCCTGGTATCTGATCTACACCTCGGGCACGACCGGCAAGCCGAAAGGCGTGATCCAGACCTACCGCATGGCGCTGGTCAATTACGTCAATATCGGCCAGGCCATCGGCCTGCGTCCGGGCGACGCCACACTGAACTTCCTGCCGCTCTTCCACACGGCCGGCATCAATCTGCACACACTTCCGGTGTTGATGGCCGGCGGGCATATCCACATCCTGCCCGGCTTCGACCCGGCCCGGACGCTGGCGCTGATCGATGCGGGCAAGCTGGATGTCTTCATCGGCGTGCCCGCCATCTATCGCGAACTCACCCTGCACCCGGAATTCGAGCGCACCGACCTTACGCGTCTGCGCCACTGGTCCTGCGGCGGTGCGGCCCTGCCCGACGTGCTGATCGAACGTATGGCCGAGCGCGGCGTGAAAGTCTGCAACGGCTTCGGCATGACCGAGACCGGACCGACCGCCTTCCTGATGGACGAGGCCGCCGCGATCGAGAAGATCGGGTCGGTCGGCAAGGCTCAATTGCTGATAGAGGCCCGCATTGCCGGTCCCGACGACCGGCCCGTTCGTGCGGGCGAGACGGGAGAAATCCAGTTCTTCGGACCGGGCCTCACGCCCGGCTACTGGAACAAGCCGGAGGAAACCGCCAAGCTCTATACGAAGGATGGCTGGCTCAAGAGCGGCGATATCGGCCGCTTCGACGCAGACGGGTATTGCTTCGTCGCAGGCCGGATCAAGGAGATGTACATCTCCGGCGGGGAAAACGTCTATCCGGCCGAGGTCGAGAATATTCTCTCCGATCATCCCGCCGTCCAGGAAGCGGCCGTCTGCGGTGTCCCGGACGAGAAATGGGGCGAGGTCGGCTGCGCCCACATCATCCTGCACCCGGGCGAGACCGCCGACAGCGCCACCCTGACCGCCTGGTGCCGGGAACGGCTCGCCGCCTACAAGGTGCCGCGCCACTTCCTCTTCCCGGCAGATTTCCCTCGCACCGCGGCCGGCAAGGTACAAAAACATCTCCTGCCCGTTCCGGAGACCGCCCAATGAGCCGGCGCGCGACCCTGGTCCGCAGCTTCACCCAGGCCGATTTCGACGCCTTCGCCACGCTGTCCGGCGACGACAACCCGATCCATGTCGACCCGGAATTCTCCGCCGGAACCAGGTTCGGCAAGACCGTCGCCCATGGCGCCCTGCTCTGCTCGGTCCTGCGCGGACTGGTCGCCCAGCTCGCTCCGGGCGGCAGGCAGATCCGACAATCAACCATGTATCCAGCCCCTTCTCCCGCCGGCACGCCGCTGCGTTTCGATGCGGAAATCATTGAAGAACAAGAAGACCGAGCCGTTATCAGGCTGGAGGTTCGGCAGCTCGCCGACGACACTGTTACCTGTACCGGTGAAACTGAGGTGACGCGATGAGCACGCCCCTCGCACTCGAGCAGACCGCCGAGACGCACAGGACCTTCACCCAGGCCGATGTCGACGCCCTGCACACGCTCACCGGTGCGCCGCGCGCCAGCGGCATGGTGCCGGAAGCGCTTATCAACGGAATGTTCTCCTATCTGCTCGGAGTCGACCTGCCGGGTCAGGGTACGAATTATCTCAAGCAGGAGACGGAATTCCTGCAGGACGCGCCGCTCGGAGAAGAATTGACAGCCAGGGTACGGATCACGCGCCTGCGCCCGGAAAAGCACCTGGTCGACCTCGAAACCACCTGCCTGGACAGCCTCGGAAGCCTCATCGCCCGGGGGCGCGCCCTTGTGCTCGCCCGCGACGTGGCGGACGCATTTTCATGATTACAATCTCGGGTATCCATTTACCTTTCTGAAAAGGCGTGGAGAATCCACGCTATGAATGCACGGAGCAGACCGGCAAGGGCCGGAGATCCCGAACGGGACATCGTTATCATCGGTGGCGGCCATAACGGCCTCGTCTGCGCGGCCTACCTCGCCGCGGCCGGGCTCGACGTCACGGTTCTGGAACGGCGGGACGTGCTCGGCGGTGCCGCCGTTACCGAGGAATTCCATCCTGGCTTCCGTAATTCGGTCGCGTCCTACACCGTCTCCCTCCTCAATCCGAAAGTGATCGCCGACCTCGAGCTGGCGCGGCACGGCCTCAAGATCGTCGAGCGCAGGATCGGCAATTTTCTGCCGCTCGAGGATGGATATCTGCTGGCTGGGGAGGGGCTCACCAAAGCCCAGACCGCCAAATTCTCCGAGCGCGACGCGGAACGGCTTGACGCCTATGAGGAAAGGCTCGAAGCCGTAGCGGACACGCTGCGCAAGCTCGTTCTGGAAACACCCCCCAATTTGCGTGAAGGCGGCCTGGCGGGCGCCCTTCCCGACCTCTTCAAGGCGATGTCGCTGGGCGGGAAGCTGGGCGGCATGTCAATGACCGCCAAGCGCGATCTGCTCGATCTTTTCTCCAAATCTGCCGGCGACTGGCTCGACGGCTGGTTCGAGAGCGACCCGGTCAAGGCGCTGTTCGGCTTCGACGGGGTGGTCGGCAATTATGCCAGCCCCTACACGCCTGGTAGCGCCTATGTCCTGCTCCATCATCTCTTTGGCGAGGTAAACGGCAAGAAGGGCGCCTGGGGTCATGCGATCGGCGGCATGGGCGCGATCACCCAGGCCATGGCGGCCTGCTGCCGCGAACGCGGCGTGGACCTGCGGACAGGCGCTCCCGTCGGTCACGTCCTGACCGAAAAGGGAGCCGCAACCGGCGTCGTTCTGGAAAGCGGCGAAACGCTGACCGCGCGCGCGGTCGTGTCCAACCTCAACCCGAAGCTCCTGTTCGAACATCTCGTGGAGCCGGATGTGCTGCCCGAGGATTTCCGCGAGCGCATCCGCCAGTATCGCTGCGGGTCTGGCACTTTCCGGATGAATCTCGCCCTGAAGGATTTGCCGCGCTTCACCTGCCTGCCCGATCCAGGCGACCATCTCACCGCAGGTATCATTATCGCGCCAAGCCTCGACTATATGGAGCGTGCCTATGCCGATGCGCGGCGGGACGGCTGGTCGCGCGAGCCCATTATCGAAATGCTGATCCCGTCGACATTGGACGACACCCTCGCCCCACCGGGCCAGCACGTCGCCAGCCTCTTCTGTCAGCACGTGGCGCCGGAACTGCCGCGCGGGAGGGACTGGGACGATCATCGCGACGAAGTCGCCCGGCACATGATCGCAACAATGGAGAAATGGGCGCCGGGCTTCTCGGACCTGGTGCTCGGTTACCAGGCCCTGACCCCCAAAGACCTCGAGCGAACATTCGGCCTGGTCGGAGGCGACATCTTCCACGGCGCGCTGAGCCTGGACCAGCTTTTTTCCGCACGGCCAGTTCTCGGCCACGCGGATCACCGCAGCCCGCTCAAGCGGCTTTACCAGTGCGGATCGGGGACGCATCCGGGCGGCGGCGTAACCGGCGCACCCGGACACAATGCGGCGCGGGAAATCCTGAAGGATTTCCGCAAGCGCTAGACTGATGGCCGATGCCAGACGTCACGAATGGCAAAACCGGCCGTTCGGGCCTATACTGGGTGACTGAAGCGCCCATCGTCATGCGCTTCGGGAAAGTCAGTTCAAACATTTCAGGCCATGGACCGGGCAAATCGAGAGATCGCCCGGCAACACCCGTTATTCTGACGGGAGGAGGTGACACCGTGCCGAAGTTTATTGATTCCCACCCGATGCAGCCCTTTTCCGCCGAGCTGTTGCAAAGCCTGCAATCCGCGCCGCCGGACGAATTCGGGGTAACGCATCACGATATCCTGTACAACGAGAAGGAAGACAGGATTTATTGCGTGCTTGACGCACCGAACATCGAAGCCGTTCACAAGCACCACAAAAAGGCCGGCATCGATTGCGAGTTCGTGCTTGAAGTCGATTCCACCCGCGACCCTGCTAGGGCCTCAGGAACGTCGAAAACCCGAACCCGCGAGCCGGCAGACGTCTAGAGTCAGCGCCGTTTCGATCGGCGAATCCACAACTCGCACTAAAATGCGCCGGCCGTAGCCGACAAAAAAGACCGGTGGAGATTTCCACCGGTCTTTTTGTTAGTCAGCAGGAACTTGGCGCCTACTTGTTCACGCGCTCGATCGATTCCTGGATCAGTTCGCGAGCCTTGGCGCTGTCGCCCCAGCCGGTGACCTTCACCCACTTGTTGGGCTCAAGATCCTTGTAGTGCTCGAAGAAGTGCTTGATGCGCATTAGCTGCGGTTGGGCGACATCGCCATATTCCCTGATCTCGTCATAGAGCGGCGAGAGCTTGTGATGGGGCACGGCGAGGATTTTCTCGTCCATGCCGCTCTCGTCTTCCATCAGCAGCACGCCGATCGGGCGGGCGCGCACGACGCATCCCGGTACCAGCGTGGTGTGGCCGATAATCATGACGTCGATCGGATCGCCGTCCTCGGACAGCGTATGCGGCGTAAAGCCGTAATTGCAGGGATAGCTCATCGGCGTGTGCAGATAGCGGTCGACGAAGAGCGTGCCGGCATCCTTGTCCATCTCGTACTTGACCGGCTGGCCGCCCACCGGAACCTCGATGATGACATTGATGTCTTCGGGCGGGTTTTCACCCGCGGAAATTCTGTCGATCCGCATGATGCGCTCCTTCCGGCTGAGACCTGCGCCCTCTTACGCGTTTCCGCCCGTTCCGCCAATCGCCTTGCTGCACCGCAATATGCGATTTTGCGGTCGATCCCGCTCAGGCCGAACGGGACTCGTTGGCCGGCTCCGGAATGGTCCGTTCACGCTGTACGAGTTCGGCACCGCGAAGGTGCACGAAATGGGCTCGCTCCACTGCCCATGATGCCAGCAGGCGCCGGGCCACGACGGAGCCCGTCACGGATGCATGGGCCTCGATCATGTCGAGGCAGCGGCGCTCGGCCTCGCCCTCGAGATCGAAGGCCAGCACGCTTTCCCGATTGAGCCGGGCATCGAGACGTCGATCGGGATCATAGACGAAAACATCGCCGCCGGTCATGCCCGCCGCGAAATTGTCGCCGACAGCACCGAGGATCACCGCAGCGCCGCCAGTCATGTATTCGCAGCCATTCGTGCCGCAACCCTCGATCACGGTCTCCGCACCGGAATTGCGGACCGCGAAGCGCTGACCGGCGCGTCCGGCGGCGTAGAGCCGGCCCGACGTCGCCCCGTAAAGACAGGTATTGCCGATGATCGCATGATCGAGATTGGTTTCGCCGGCACCGCCATGCGGACGCACGACGATAGTCGCTCCGGACAAACCCTTGCCGACATAGTCGTTGGCGTCACCATCGAGCTCGATCCGCAGGCCTTTCGCGGCAAAGGCGCCCAGTGACTGCCCGGCCGAGCCACGCAGGCGAAGGGTAAGGTGGCCCTCGCCGAGTCCGTCCGCGCCGAAGCGCGTGACGATTTCCGACGAGGTCCGCGTACCCACGGCCCGATCGGTATTCTTCACCCCGTAATCGAGCTGCATCTTCTCGCCGCGATCGAAGGCCGGCGCTGCGTCCTGGAGTATCTGCTCGTCCAGGCTGGGTGCCACATCATTGCGCTGGTCGCGCGTCGACCGGGCCGGGCGCTCCACCGCATCGGCCCGCGCCATGATCGCGGACAGATCGAGATCGTCGAGGGAGTCCGAGCCGCGGCTGACCTGATCGAGCAGGTCCGACCGGCCGATCACATCCTCCAGCGATGCCGCACCGAGACTGGCGAGAATCTCGCGGACGTCCTGCGCCATGAAAGTCATCAGGTTGACGACATGGTCCGGGATGCCGCCGAAGCGGGCGCGCAGATCGTCGTCCTGCGTACACACACCGACCGGACAGGTATTGGAATGACATTGCCGGACCATGAGACAGCCCAGGGCCAGCAGGGAAGCGGTACCGATGCCGAATTCCTCGGCGCCGAGCATGGCGGCCATGACGATGTCGCGGCCCGTGCGGATGCCACCGTCGGCACGCAGGGTCACGCGCTCGCGCAACCCGTTCAGCGAGAGCATCTGGTGCGCTTCCGCCAGACCCAGCTCGAGCGGTCCGCCGGCGAATTTGATCGAGCTGAGCGCTGCAGCACCCGTGCCGCCGACCGAGCCGGAGATATTGATGATGTCGGCATTCGCCTTGGCCACGCCGGCCGCAACGGCACCGACGCCGGCAGCCGCGACCAGTTTCACGCAGACGCGGGCCTTCGGGCTGATCTGCTTGAGGTCGTAGATCAGCTGGGCGAGGTCTTCGATGGAATAGATGTCATGGTGCGGCGGCGGCGAGATCAGGCTCACGCCGGGGGTCGCCAGGCGCATGCGTGCGATGAAGTCGGTCACCTTGAAGCCGGGAAGCTGGCCGCCTTCGCCCGGCTTGGCGCCCTGGGCCACCTTGATCTCGATCTCGCGGCACTGATTGAGATATTCGGCCGTCACGCCGAACCGGCCGGAGGCGATCTGCTTGACCGCGGAATTCATATTGTCGCCATTGGGCAGCGGCCGGTAGCGGACCGGGTCCTCGCCGCCCTCTCCGGACACGGATTTCGCGCCGATCCGGTTCATCGCCACGTTCAAGGCGCCGTGCGCCTCCGGCGAGAGAGCACCGAGGGACATGCCCGGCGTTACGAAGCGGCGGCGAATGCCATTGATCGATTCCACCCGGTCCAGACTGATCGCTTCGCCGACCGGGCGCATGTCGAGCAGATCGCGCAAATGGATCGGCCCCTGGCCGGCGATCGCCGCGCGATACCGGCTCCAGGCTTCCGCATCGTTGTTGCGCACGGCCGCCTGCAGCTCGGTGATCGAGGCAGCAGACACCGCGTGCCGGTCGCCGGTAGAGCGCTGACGGTAGAAGCCGCCGATGGGCAGGCGCGCTTCACCGCGCCAGGCCTTGCGGTGGAGGTCCACGGTGCGGACTTCCAGCCCCGGCAGGCCGATCCCGGAAATCCGGCTGACAACACCCGGCAGATAGGCTTCCACCAAGGCACGGGAGAGACCGAGCACCTCGAAATTGCAGCCGCCCCGGTAGGAGGAAATGATCGAGATGCCCATCTTGGACAGGATTTTCAGAAGCCCCCCATCGAGCGCGGTCTTGAGCCGCAGGGCGCGCTCGCGCGCCCATGCTTCGCCGCCACGCTCGCCGCGGTCGGAAGTTACGGTGTCGAAGGCGAGATAAGGGTTCACCGTCGTCGCTCCGAGTCCGATCAGAACGGCCGCATAGTGCGCGTCGAAACATTCCGCTGAGCGGACATTGATCGAACACCGGTTGCGCAGACCTTCGCGGGTCAGCGTCGAATGCACGGCCCCGGCGACGAGGATCATGGGAAGCGCAGCCCGGGCCCGGTCCTGCCGGTGATCCGTCAGCACGAGGTGGGCAGCTCCATCGCTGATTGCCGCCACCGCCTCGGCAATGACCGCATCGAGCGCCTGGCTGAGCGCCTGCCCGTCGCCACTGGCACCTTCGAGAGGAAGCAGGCAATCGATCTCCTTGACCGCCCCGCCCATGTGCGCGCGCCATCTATCGTAACCGCCATTGGTCAGGATCGGACTGTCGAGCACGAGTACGCTGCTGCGTTCCTGCCCCCGGCCGAGGATATTGCCCAGATTCCGGAACCGGGTCTTGAGCCCCATCACGCGCCCCTCTCGGAGCGGATCGATCGGCGGGTTGGTGACCTGCGAGAAATTCTGGCGGAAGAAGTGCGAAAGCGGGCGATAGGTTTCCGACAGCACGGCGAGCGGCGCGTCGTCTCCCATCGAGCCGACCGCTTCCTTGCCGTCCTCGGCCATCGCTTCGAGCACCAGCTCGATACCCTCGAAACTGAAACCGGCCGCCGCCTGGCGACGCGTCCTGTCGTCAGGCTCGAACAGCATGCCCTCATCGCCAGGACCAACGACCGGCTCGATATCCTCCATCTCGCCCAGCCAGTGGCGATAGGGATGTTTCTCGCTCAGCTCGTCGAGAATTTCGTTTTCCCGGTAAAAGCGGCCTTCGTCCAGATCGAGCGCGATCAGACGGCCCGGCGTGATGCTCCCGCGTTCCACGACAGCGTCCTGCGCGACCGTCGCCATGCCCGTCTCCGAGCCGGTGACCAGCGTCCCGTCACGCGTCACGGCATAGCGCATCGGACGCAGGCCATTGCGATCGAGGCCCGCGATCGCCCAGCGGCCGTCGAAGGCTGCGATCGCAGCCGGACCGTCCCAGGGTTCCATGACCGCATTGCAGTACTCGTACATGTCCCGCCAGGCTTCCGGCATGACATCCGTGCGCTTGGACCAGGCTTCGGGAATGAGAAGCGTCTTGGTCATCGGCGCCGAGCGTCCGCCGCGCACCAGTATCTCGAAAGTCTGGTCGAGCGCGGCACTGTCGGACGCGCCGGGCTGAATGACGGGTTTCACATCGCGTTCGGAACCGGGAAATGCGGTTTCGGCGATGTGGATCTCATGGCTTTTCATCCAGTTGGCATTGCCGCGGATCGTATTGATCTCGCCATTGTGCGCCAGCATGCGGAAAGGCTGGGCCAGCCGCCATTCCGGAAAGGTGTTGGTGGAATAGCGCTGGTGGAAAATCGCGAAGGGCGAGATGAAATCCGGGCTCTGCAGATCGCGGTAGAAGGCGTCGATATCCTGCGCCCGGAACAGGCCCTTGTAGATGATGTCGCGGGAGGACAGCGAGCAGATATAGAGCTCGCGCAGATTTTCCTCGCGGGCCCGACGTTCGATCCGGCGGCGAACCAGGTAGAGCACACGCTCCACATCCGCGGCGTGGCGGCCGCGCGGATCGCGAAACAGGACCTGCTCGATCTCCGGCAGGGTGGCGCGAGCTTTCTCGCCAAGCACGGCCGTATCGACCGGCGGCTGGCGCCAGCCATAAAAGGAGAAGCCCTCGCGCAGGATTTCCGCCTCGACGATGGCGCGTGCGCGCTCGCGGGCGGCAAAGTCCGTGCGCGGCAGAAAGACCATCCCGACAATGACATCGCCGCGTTCGGGCTCGTGGCCGGTGCGCGCGACGGCGGCCTTGAAGAAATCCTGCGGCACGCCTACGCGAAGCCCGGCACCGTCGCCGGTGCGGCCGTCCGCATCGACGGCTCCGCGGTGCCAGACCGATTTGAGCGCCTCTATGGCGAGCTCAACGATCTCGCGCCGCGCCCGCCCCTTCATGTCGGCGATCAAGCCGACACCGCAGGCGTCACGTTCGAATTCCGGCCGGTGCAGACCGGCCTTTTCAAGCACATCCAGGCCGGCGCGGTGACGCGCCTCCGTCCAGCGATCCTGTGTCATTCGGCAGCTCCCAGTACACTGAGACGATTGTCCAGATAGCACTCGATCGAGCGCGCGGCATCGAGCCCGTCCTTGATCGCCCAGACAACGAGCGACGCACCGCGGTGGAGATCTCCCGCGACGAAGACGCCATCCAGGCTGGTCATGCGGGTTGCCGTATCGGCCTCAACGCGACCGTCCTCGTGCACGGACAGGGCGCTGGCACCAAGGGTCTTGGGAAGGTCTTCCGGCGTGAAGCCCAAAGCGGAGATGACCATATCCGCTTCGAGATCGAAGGTCCGGCCGGGATCGGGTTCGGGCGCACGCCGGCCGCTGGCGTCTGGAGCGCCGAGGCGCATGCCCTGGACCCGAACTGCGGAGATAGCGTCACCCTGGGTGAGTACTGCCAGCGGCGCACTCAGCCATTCGAAGACGACGCCTTCTTCTTCGGCATGTTTCACTTCGCGCGCGGACCCCGGCATGTTCACCCGGTCGCGGCGATAGAGGCAGGTGACGCTTTTTGCGCCCTGGCGAATGGCGGTGCGGACGCAATCCATCGCCGTATCCCCGCCGCCGATCACCACCACGCGCTTGCCGCTGGCAGAGAGACCTTCCTCAGGCGCCGTGGGATCGCCCAGATCGTCGCGATTGGCGCGGGTAAGATAGTCGAGCGCGGCGACGATGCCCTCGCCCGCCCCCGGACAGGTGAGCTGGCGCGCCTTGTAGACCCCGGTTGCCAGCAGAACGGCATGATGCCGCGTGCGCAATTCCGGAAGCGTGGCGTCCCGGCCAACCTCGAAGCCCAGCTTGAATTCCACGCCGCCCTCTTCCAGACGGTCGAGCCGGCGTTGGACCACGTCTTTTTCGAGCTTGAAGGCTGGGATGCCGTACATCAGGAGGCCGCCGGCGCGATCCGAGCGCTCATATACCGTTACGTCGAAGCCCGCCTCGCGAAGCCGTTCCGCCGCCGCCAGTCCGGCCGGGCCGGAGCCGACAATGCCTACGCTCTGGCCGCGTGGCACGCCCGGCCGCAGTGGTTCCACCCACCCTTCCGACCAGGCCGTATCGGTGATGTATTGCTCGACCGAGCCGATCGTCACCGCGCCGTGTTCGGACTTCTCGATCACGCAGCTGCCTTCGCAGAGCCGGTCCTGGGGACAGATCCGGCCGCAGATTTCCGGCATGGTCGAAGTCGCGGCGGAAACCTCGAAGGCTTCGCGAAGCCGTCCCTCTCCGGCCAGCATCAACCAGTCGGGGATATTGTTCTGGAGGGGACAGCCCGACTGGCAGAAAGGAATGCCGCACTGGGAACAGCGCGAGGCCTGCTCGGCTGCCTTTGCCGTATCGAATGGCCGGTAGATTTCATGGAAATCATGGCTGCGCTCGCTTTCGGGACGCTTTTCCGGGTAGGCCTGATCGATGTCGACAAATCTGAGCAAACGCGCCTCCAGTCGGGATTGGACTTCGCCACTGCAGCACACATCTCGCAAGCGCACAACAAGGCGGCCCGCCGCCGGTTTGGCAATTTATTCTGTCCGGCGGCAGTTATTTGAATTCTTGTTTCTCTCATGGCGAGACTGGGCTCGCGAGAAGCAAACTATGGTCCGCAAACGGATTATGTCAAATGAGCCGGTTAGGGACCTTTTTGCTGCAAGTGCGATGTGCTCTGAATTTCTTGCCGCTTCTGATGGCAATCGGCGGACAGGGTCCGGTGCAGCAAGCGTCCACCGCAATCATTTCCTGCCTCTACAGCGCCGCATCGGACCCATTCAGGCCGCCCGGCAGGCTGGCGCCGGTCGCGTCGGCGCGTGACAGGCCGCGCGGCAAAAGCTAGCGTCCGGTTCGCACGGGAGAGGAGATCAACCACATGAAAACCGGCTTGTTTCTGAAGACGACCGCGATCGCCGCCGCACTGATGGCCGCGAGCGGAACCGCGGGGCTGGCCCAGTCGGACGCTCCGGCGAGCTTTGCCGAAACCGTGGACGGGCTCGAGCATCGCGACGGCCTCATCCCGCTGCATGTGGACGCTGCCGACGGACGCATCCTCGCAGAGCTGGCGCCGCAGGCCGACGGCTCGCTGGGACGCGTGATCTACACGGCTCGCCTGACATCCGGCATGGGCTCCAATCCCGTCGGCATCGATCGCGGCCTGGGAACCGGTACCGAGATCCTGCGCTTCTTCCGCGTCAATGACCGCGTCTTCGCCGAATTCGAGAATACCCGCTACCGCGCCCTCGGGGCTGAAGCCGACGAGGCCCGCGCGACCCGGCAATCCTTCGCCCGCTCCGTCGTCTGGAGCACGGACATCGTCGCCGAGACCGACGGGCGGGTCCTTATCGATCTCTCCGATTTCCTGCTCCGCGATCCGATCGGCGTGGTCGACCAGCTCGACCGGACCGGTCAGGGCGGCTTCTCCATCGCCAGTGATCGCAGCGCCGCCCTGACCGACAGCGCGCTCGTCTTCCCGCAGAATGTCGAGATCGATGCGCTGCTGACGCTGAACGGATCGGACCCCGGCTCGGAAGTCCGCGCCGTCACGCCGGCCCCCGACTCGGTAACCCTGACCGTGCACCACTCCTTCGTGGCCCTGCCCGAACCGGGCTTCGAACCGCGCATTGCTGACGACCGCTCCGGTGCCATCACGCTCGACTTCTACGACATGGCGACCCCGCTCGACGAGCCGGTCCGGCGCTCCTACGCCATCCGTCACCGGCTCGAACGTGTCGATCCGGATGCGGAGTCCGGCCCCGCGGTCGAGCCCATCGTTTATTATCTCGACCGCGGCGCACCGGACCTCATCCGCGACGCGCTCATCGAGGGCGGAAACTGGTGGGCGGAAGCCTTCGAAGCTGCCGGATACGAGGACGCCTTCCGGGTCGAACTCCTGCCCGAAGACGCACACCCGCTCGACGTCCGCTATAATGTCATCCAGTGGGTCCACCGCCAGACACGCGGTTGGTCCTACGGCGCCTCCGTGGTCGATCCGAGAACGGGCGAGATCATGAAGGGCCATGTCATTCTCGGCAGTCAGCGCGTCCGCCAGGACCGCATGATTTTCGAAGGACTTCTGGGCGCCGAAGGCACAGGCTCGGGCGCGGCGGACGATCCCCTCGAACTCGCCCTGGCCCGCATTCGCCAGCTCTCCGCGCACGAGATCGGTCATACGATCGGCCTCGCCCACAATTTCGCCGCCAGCGTGTCCGATCGTGCATCCGTCATGGACTATCCGGCGCCGCTGGTGACCGCGACCGCCGGCGGGGAGATCGACACCTCGCAGGCCTATGACACCGGCATCGGCGCCTGGGACCGGGTCTCGGTGAGCTGGCTCTACGGCGAATTCGGCGAGAGCGACGCGGCCCGCCGCGAGGCCCTGCTCGAGCAGGCACGCGCCGAGGGTCTCCTCTTCATCACCGACCGGCATGCCCGCGGAAATGCCAGCGCCCACCCGCAAGCCAATCTCTGGGACAACGGCGCCAATGCCGTCGATGCCCTCGCCGAGACGCTGGACGTCCGGCGGATCGCGCTCGACAGCTTCAGCCCCGACGTTCTCGCGAGCGGCCAGCCGGCCAGCAGCCTGCGCGACGTCCTGCCGCCGATCTATCTCTTCCACCGCTACCAGGTGGAGGCCGCCGCGAAGACGATCGGGGGCGTGGTTTTCGACTACGAGATCAATTCCGGCGACCAGTCGGGCCTGCGCCCGGTCGCACCTGCGGAACAGCGCCGTGCGCTGGACGTACTCCTGCGCGCGCTCGAGCCGGCCACGCTGGATCTGGACGACCGGATCGTGTCGCTGATGGCGCCCTCGCCCTATTCCGACTACGACGCAGCTGCCACGCGCGAGCTGTTCGAGAGCCCGGCCTACCCGGCTTTCAGCCGGACATCTGCCGCGGCTGCGGCCGCGCGCATCACGCTGGCCGCCATGCTCTCGCCGGCCCGCATCGACCGGCTGGCCGATCAACATGCACGCGACGGGGCCCAACTCACGCCTGCCGAACTATTCGACAGCGTCGAGACGCTGCTCTTCGACGCACCGCGCGACGAGGCCGCACGGCTGCGACCCATTCGGGAAACCCTGCAGACCGAATATGCCAGCCAGCTGATGGACATTCTCGCGAGCGGATCTCCGCAAGCTGCGTCCCTGGCACGCCAGCGACTGGAGGCCCTGGCCGCCGACGCGCCGTCGCGGCGCGATCGCAGCGAGGGCGCAGACCACCGGCTCTGGCTCGCCCGCACGATCGAAGCGGGACTCGAGCGTCACGATCGCGGCGAAAGCGTCGAGCTGGTGGAAACCGATATCCCGCCCGGCAGCCCGATCGGCGCCGATACATGCTGGCATTGCGACAGCGCCTATCTGATGGGACTGGGCGAATAATGGCCGCCATTCGCGGCGGGCTGACGGCCGCGATTGTGACGGCATCCCTGTCCGCCTGCAGCCAGTCCGGAGACGGACATCAAGGGGTGGTCGAACAATACGGCCAGGACAGCGGGGTGACCGACAGTCTGCGCGGGCTCGCCGTCGTGGACGCGGACACCGCCTGGATCGGCGCCCCGGACGGTCAGGTCCTGAGCACGACCGATGGCGGTGAAACCTGGGCGGTCAGCCGGATAGCGGATGCCGCCGGTCTCGACCTGCGCTCCGCACACGGCTTCGATGCGCAGACGGCCCTGTTCGCCACGGCCGGGCAACCGGCTCGAATCTACCGGACGGACGATGGCGGAACGAGCTTCCGCACGGTCTGGGACGATGCCACCGGTGAGGCCTTTTTCGACAGCATGGCATTCTGGAACGATCGCCGCGGACTGGTCTTCTCCGATCCGGTCGCCGGCGACTTCCTCGTCCTGCTGACGGATGATGGCGGCGAGACCTGGCAGCGCGCCGACGGTCTGCCCGACCCGCTCGAGGGCGAGGCGGGCTTTGCCGCGTCGAATACAAGTATAGCCGTCTCCACAGACGGCTGCGCCTGGATCGGAACCGGGGGCGGCGAGACGGCGCGCGTTCTGCGCAGTTGCGACTGGGGCAGTAGCTGGTCCGCACACGCGACACCGCTGGCAGCAGGCTCGGCCGGAGCCGGCATCTTCTCGCTTTACTGGGATGGAGACCGGCTCTTCGCCGCAGGCGGCAATTACCAGGAACCGGAAACCGCGTTGGGCACGTTCGCCTGGTCGGACGATCGGGGCGAGACCTGGCACGTACCGGAGAGGGGGCTGGGCGGCTATCGGTCTGCCATCACGGGTTTCCCGATCGACGCGGCGACCCTGGTCGCGACCGGCCCTACTGGATCGGACAATTCGCGCAGCAATGGGGAAAGCTGGGGCGTGATGCCATCCTTGCCAGGACATCACGCGATCGGTTTTGCGCCCGACGGCTCGGCAGGCTGGGCGATCGGTTCGGAGGGCCGGATCACGCGATTCACCATCGACCCGGACGCGCCGCACCGGGACTAGGACGCCCGGTCCAGACGGTTGCCCTGACACAGACGGGCCCGGCTCTTGGCCGGGCCCGTTGCACATGCGCACAACTCACGCTGCTTCCCGGAGGGAAGGCTAGCCGCCGAAAGACTGGGAGATGGAGAACACGAACGCGTCTCCGAAGAAGTCGGACGTGTCGTGATAGCGAAGATCCCACCCCACCCCGACAAATTCGCCGGAGAGGCCCAGTTGCCAATCCTCGTAATCGGCACCGGGCAGATCGTCGAACACACTCGCGCCGATGCGGGCATCGGCTGTGATCCCCTCGACGAGTTCGATGCCGAGACCGGTTTCCAGATACCAGGCCGGACCCGTGCCGAGATAGAAATCGTCCGAATAGGACAGTTTCGCGTCCCAGCTGACGGCCTCGAAGCTGCGGCCCACGCCGCCATAGATTTCCAGGAAGTCCTGGCTTTCGCCGAAATATTCCGGGCTGTCGGGATAGGCGTAATAGATCAGGCCGACATCCCAGTCGAAGCCTCCTGCCGCGAAGGCGTAGCCGCCGTAGAGGTCGAGCTCCATCGTGGTGCCGTCGCTGAAATCGACACTCGACCCCCAGACGCCGGCATAGAAGCCGTCCTCGGTGGCGACGTCGAACCCGCCGGAAATCGCCGGACCGTCATCGGTCTGGGTGATCCCGCGGAAGACGTAATTGGTGGAGAGCGTGACATTTCCCTCAACCTGGGCCGCCACCGGGGCACTCACCCCGGCGAAGGCAAGCGCAAGCGCCGCTAGTTTCAACTTCATGACTTACTCCTTTGTGTTCGGGGCTGGCTTGACCAGCCGGCGTCCAGTCCGGCGCGATTTGAGTCCCCCTCGCTCGCGTCGGATTACCGGTTCTGGTCGCAGGGACGCCCGGGGCGCCGGCCTCGATCGGTGGCACCGGACGGAAGACGAAGTCCGGGATGTGTCTGTGTCGGCCCCGGGCGCTCCGGTCCCGCCGGACCTGCCGGGAGGCAGGCCGGGCGAGACCGTCATGCCCGCTACTCGGCCGGGGCCGGGGCCTTTCCCGGGTGGGACGCGAAGATGGATCCGGCCGCGTGTCCGAGTTCGGACAAGTCGCCGCCGACATTCTCGGCGTCCGGCGAAAGGCGTATCCCCAGGGTGATTTTAAGGATCAGCCAGACCGCGAAGCTGGTTCCGAAGACGAAGGCCCCGATCGCGCCGACTCCGACCGCCTGGCCGAAGACGCTGGCATCCGCATTGGTGAGCGGCACGGCCATGGTGCCCCAGATGCCCGCAAAGAGGTGGACCGGGATCGCGCCCACCACGTCATCGATACGCACCGCTTCGAGGAATTTGGCCCCGAAGGTCGCGATGACCGCCCCGACCGATCCGATCAGGATCGCTTCTGTAATGGTCGGCGTCAGGGGTTCCGCGGTGATGGAAACGAGACCGGCGAGCGCGCCGTTGAGGCAATAGGCGAGATTGGCCTTGCCGCCACCCAGGATCAGGGAGAGCACATAGGCGGTCACAACGCCGGCAGCCGCAGCCATATTGGTGTTCGCGAAGATCTGCGAGATCGCGACCGCGTCCGGGGCAGAGCCCATGGCCAGCTGGGAGGCGCCGTTGAAACCGAACCATCCGAACCAGAGAATGAAGGTGCCGAGCGTTGCCAGCGGCAAGGAAGACGGCTGCATCGGGGTTGCGTTCTTGCCGAAACGCCCGGTCCGCGCACCGATCAGAATTGCGCCGGCGAGTGCCGCCCAGCCGCCCGTGGAATGCACGAGCGTGGAGCCGGCGAAATCCGAGAAGCCGAACTGGCTGTCGAGCCAGCCCCCGCCCCATTCCCAGGAGCCCTGGACCGGATAGATCACCGCCGTCAGAACCACCACGAAGAGGAAAAATGACCCGAGCTTGACGCGCTCGGCGACTGTTCCGGACACGATCGAAGCTGCCGTCGCGACGAAGACCATCTGGAAGAACCAGTCAGAGGCCGCCGCATAGCCGGTGCCGAGGTCGATCGTCTCGTCGCTTGCGACTTCGGACGGGGCCCAGATTTCCGGAATGCCGAACCACGGAGTTTGGCCGCCATACATCACCTGATAGCCGACGAAATAGAACATCAGTCCGGCGAGGGAGTAGAGGGCGATATTCTTCAGGCAGATCGCCGCCGCATGCTTGGTCCGCACGAAGCCGACCTCCAGCATGGCGAAGCCGGCCGCCATCAGCATCACGAGAAAGCCGCCAATCAGGAAGAGCAGCGTATTGAGGATGAAGGCGGTCTCTTCGCTCACCTCCGCCGCAGCCGGCCCAGAGAGAAGGACGGAAGCCATGACGGCGACCGCCGCCCCGCCTGCCCAGCGTCGCACCATGGGCGCGTCGGTTAGAATTTTTTTGCCAATCATTGGGGTCCCCCCGTTTCCGGCAACCAACACCTTGCTCCGGCCGTTCGCGCCGAAGCCGTGACCGCCCTTGCGGCGGCCTGATTTCTGGTCGGAAGGAATGATCTGTCGCGAGCGCACGGATTTCCGATGAACCGGTTCCGTTGTCTGTCATTGCCTGTCCGCACGGCCATATGGCTCGTGGCGGATCCTTGCTGACGCGCTCTGCAGCCGGCCGCCTGTTCGCGGCTCTTAACTGTCGGTGAGCCTAGGCACGACTTTGCTGCGACGCAACATTTTTCTTTCTATGGGGATTATTCAGGATTTTTTGCGGCGAAAATCTTAGTAACGTCGCTCAATCACAATTTTATTGCGAATCATGGAAAAGAGCTGGCGGCTTGCGCCGCCAGCAGTTCAATCCACAGAGTCGCGACATGATCGGATGCCGCACGTGTATTTTGCTGCAACAGCACATTTTTGGGTCAACACTGAAATCGAATTTTCTTGCGCCAATTCAGCGATTGCCCGAATCCGGGCAGCTCTGCCTCAGGGTCGCGCACATCCAGCCGTGCAGAAAATCGAAGAAGCCGATGCAAACCGTTCACGCCGAGCTCAGCCCGCAAGTACAATACACACATATGTATTTACGCCCTGTGTCCGGGAGAACACACAAGCCCGACCGGCAAACGACCCAACCCAGGAATCGTACGCGCTCACCGATTAGTTTTTACCGCGACTTTCCAACACTTATAGCGCACGCAACATTCTTGCCTTCAAGGCTCAATGCGTCTCCATTTTCGGAATTTCTACCCACTCAGACAGACTTAACCGAAGGCGAAAACATGCGCGCCGGACGCTCAAGGAACCACAGCATGCAGAAATTTTGCATTACCGGGGTTGCAATTCGCAAAAGCGGGCGTCACGCTGCAGCGCAATAGGAATTCAGGAACCGACAATCATGTCGATCAAAGCGCTCACCTTGCCGGCACAACCGGCCGCCATCCTCCAGGATGTGCGGGTGGCGGACATCGTCCGCGTCTCTGCGCTCGTCCTCCTTACCGTCCTCGTACTTATTATCTCGCCCATAACGGGAGCGGCCACCGCGCCTGCCTGACACCTAGACACCAGGCAGACACGAAAAACCCCGCTCCCGACCGGAGCGGGGTTTTTCGTGTTGGCCGACCGGAAAGCCAACATGACCGACCGACCGACCAAATCTTCCGACGCAATCACCTTCGGAGCCGCCCGCGCCCCGGCCCGCGCCATGCTGCGCGCGACGGGAATGGACGATGCGGACTTCGACAAGCCGATGATCGGCGTCATCAACACCTGGACGACGGTGACGCCGTGCAACATGCACCTGGCCGATCTGGCCGAGCCGGCCCGCGAAGCCGTGCGCGATGCCGGCGGTGTGCCGGTCGACTTCAACACGATCGTGGTCTCCGACGGCATCTCCATGGGCACGGACGGTATGCGCGCCTCGCTGATCAGCCGCGAGGTGATCGCCGATTCCATCGAACTGGCCGTCCGCGGCCACAGCCTGGACGGGGTCATCATCCTGGTCGGCTGCGACAAGACCATCCCGGCCGCCGCCATGGCGCTGGCGCGCATGGATGTGCCGGGCTGCATCCTCTATGGCGGCACCATCATGCCGGGCCGCCTGGGCGAGAAGGATCTGACCGTCCAGGACGTGTTCGAGGCTGTCGGCGCGCATGCCGCAGGCACGCTGGACGACGAAGGGCTCAAGGCGGTCGAAAAGGCGGCCTGCCCCGGCGCCGGTGCCTGCGGCGGCCAGTTCACGGCCAATACGATGGCCATGATCCTCTCCATCATGGGGCTCTCCCCCATGGGTGCCAACGACATCCCGGCCCCGCACCCGGACAAGCCGGCGGCCGCGGCACGCTGCGGACGGATGGCGGTCGAGCTGGCCAAGGCCGGAACGAAGCCGCGCCAATTCATTACCGAGACCTCCCTGAGCAATGCCGCCATCGCGGCATCGGCCTCGGGCGGCTCGACCAATGCCATCCTGCATGTCGCCGCCATCGCTGCCGAAGCGGGCGTGCCCTTTGCGATCGACACCTTCGATGCCGTGTCCGGCGATGCGCCGGTCATCCTGGACATCAAGCCGGGCGGCCGGTTCATGGCCCACCACATGTTCATCGCCGGCGGCACACGCCTGTTCGGTCAGCGCCTGATCGAGGCCGGCCTGCTGGCGGACACGCCGACCGTGACCGGCGAGAGCCTGCATGCGGAATGCGCCTCGGCCGAGGAAAGCCCGAACCAGCGCGTCATCCATTCCGTCGCCAACCCGGTCAAGCCGGATGGCGGCTTCCGGATACTCTACGGCGATATCGCACCGGACGGCTCGGTGCTGAAACTGTCCGGCCATTCGCGCACCGAATTCACCGGCCCGGCCCGCGTCTTCGAGAGCGAGGAAGCGGCCTTCGCGGCCATCGAGCGCAACCGGATCAAGGCGGGAGATGTCGTCGTCATCCGCAATGAAGGCCCCAGGGGCGGACCCGGCATGCGCGAAATGCTGGGCGTCACCGCGGCCCTGGTCGGCCAGGGCCTGAGCGAGGACGTCGCCCTGATCACGGACGGCCGCTTCTCCGGCGCCTCCAAGGGGTTCGTGATCGGCCATGTCAGCCCGGAGGCCGCCGCCGGCGGTCCGATCGGACTGATCGAGGACGGCGACATGATCACGATCGACGTGGCCGGCCGCCGCATCGACGCCGATGCCGATCTGGACGCCCGCCGCAGTCATGCCATGCCGCTGACCCGTCAGAGCTCCGGCGTCTTCGCCAAATACGCCGCCTTGGTCTCGTCCGCCTCCCAGGGTGCCACCACGATTCCGCAGCCGGCCCGCCCGGCTGCGTCCCGCCAACCGCATGCCATCCCGACTTCCAAGCAGGAGATTTCCGCATGAGTGCGTCAGCCTCAAACCCGACCGCCTCGCGCCGCATGGCGTTCGAGGTCGACACGACCGAGTTCAAGCAACAGACCGTGGCCATCATCGGCTATGGCAGCCAGGGCCGGGCTCACGCCCTGAACCTCAAGGATTCCGGTTGCGACGTCATCATCGGCGCCCGCCCCGGCGGGGCCAGCGACAAGAAGGCCCAGGCCGACGGTTTCAGAACCGCCAGCCCGGCCGAGGCCGCGAAGGCCGCGAAACTGGTCGCCATCCTGACCCCGGACATGACGCATGAAGCCGTCTACAACGAGGATGTCGCCCCCAATCTGGACGATGGCGATGCCGTCCTCTTCGCGCACGGCTTTTCGGTCCATTTCGGCCGCGTCGCCCCGCGTGCGGAAATCGACGTCATCCTGGTCGCCCCGAAAGGACCGGGCGATCTCGTCCGCCGCGAATATGCCCGCGGCCGTGGCGTGCCCTGCCTGTTCGCCATCCAGCAGGACGCGACCGGCAAAGCACGCGAGCAGGCGCTGGGCTATACAGCCTGCATCGGCGGCGCCACGGCCGGCGTCATCGAGACCTCCTTCGCGGAAGAAACGGAAACCGACCTGTTCGGCGAGCAGGCGGTCCTGTGCGGCGGCGCGACCGAGCTGGTCCTGGCCGGCTACGAGACGCTGACCGAGGCCGGCTACCAGCCCGAAGTCGCCTATTTCGAATGCCTGCACGAGCTCAAGCTGATCGTCGACCTGCTCTATGAGGGCGGGCTCGAGAAGATGCACGAATTCATCTCCGAGACCGCGATCTACGGCGATTTGCGGTCCGGACCGCGCGTCATCAATGACGAGACCAAGGCGCGCATGCGCGAGGTCCTGACCGACATCCAGGACGGCACTTTCGCGCGCGACTGGATCACCGAGAACCAGGCCGGCAAGCCACAATACAACGCCCTGCTGCGCAAGGATTTGAGCCACCCGATCGAGAAGACCGGCGCGGCCCTGCGCTCTGAAATGCCCTGGCTGCAGCCGGGCGCGAACGCCCAGTAACCGGACAGGACGAGAGAAGGACAGATCATGACGGCCCTGCCCGCCACACAGCCCGACACGCAAGCCCCCGCGCCCGCTCCGGCGCCGCAGGCCCAGCCGCGCAATACCGGCGCGCACTGGGTCGTGCGGACCCTGGAAGCGCTGGGCGTCGAGCGGGTCTTCGGCTATCCGGGCGGGGCCATCATGCCGGTCTACGACGCACTGCCGGATTCCTCCCTGCAGCACATTCTGGTCCGCCACGAGCAGGCGGCAGCCTTCGCCGCAGACGCCCAGGCGCGGCTGACCGGACGGGCTGGGATCTGTCTAGCGACGTCCGGACCGGGGGCCACCAATCTGCTGACCGGCATCGCCAATGCCTTCATGGATAGTGTCCCCATGATCATCCTGACCGGCCAGGTGCCGTCGGGTCTGATGGGCACGGACGCCTTCCAGGAAGTCGACGTGTTCGGCATGTCCATGCCCGTCGTCAAACACTCCATGATCATCCGCGATGCGACGCGCATCCCGGACATGATCTGCGAAGCCTTCGAGATCGCCGAGAGCGGGCGCCCCGGCCCGGTCCTGATCGATCTGCCGAAGGATGTCCTACAAGCCGAGGTCTACCCCACCTTACCCCCAGAGCCTCGGCCTGCAGCAGGGTCGTCGCCGGCGGACGCCGCCGATATCGCCGCCGCGACGGCCCTGCTGACCCAATCCGAACGCCCCGTCCTCTACATCGGTGGCGGTGTCGCCCTGGGCCATGCGGTCGGATCCCTCCGCGACTTCATGGCCCGGACCGGCATACCGGCGGTGGCGACGCTGAAAGGGCTGGGCGCCGCCCATCCCGACGCGCAGAATTTCCTGGGCATGCTGGGCATGCACGGCACGCGCGCGGCCAATGAAGCGGTCCAGAACAGCGACCTGCTGATCTGCTGCGGCGCCCGTTTCGACGATCGCGCCACAGGCCGGCTGGACAGTTTCGCCTCGGGCGCCCGCATCATCCACATGGATGCGGACGGCGCCGAGATCGGCAAGCTGCGCGCCGCCGATGTCGGTCTGCACGGCGATCTGGCCAATGCGCTGGCACGTCTGGACCCCGGTTATCTGGCGATCGCCCCCTGGCGCGAGACCTGCCGTGCGCGCAGGGACACGCACGCCTTCCGTTACGACGCGCCGGGCTCGGGCGTGTTCGCGCCAGCCCTGCTGAAAGGCCTGTCCGAAGCGGCGGGCGACGACTTCATCGCCGCCTGCGATGTCGGCCAGCACCAGATGTGGGTGGCCCAGCATTGCCGCTTCGCATCGCCCGAAGCGCATCTAACCTCCGCCGGTCTGGGCGCCATGGGCTATGGCCTTCCTGCCGGCATCGGTGCGGCGCTGGAACGGCCCGATAGCAAGGTCGTCACCATTTCCGGCGACGGCTCGATCATGATGAATATCCAGGAATTGGCGACCGCGCGTCGCTATTGCGTTCCGATCCGGATCCTGCTGCTGGACAACGGCTCCCTGGGTCTGGTCCGGCAGTGGCAGGAATATTTCTTCGACCAGAATTTCTCCGAGATCGATCTCTACGACAATCCGGACTTTGCCGAGGTGGCCCGCGCCTTCGGCATCGAAGCCTTCACCGTTCACAGCCGTGACGAGGTTCCCGCCGCGATCGACCGCCTGCTGGCGGCGCGCGGCCCGATCCTGGCGCACGTGCTGATCGACCCCCGCGAAAACGTCTGGCCGCTGGTGCCGCCAGGCGCATCCAATGCCGACATGATGGAGGACTGATCATGACCCACACGCTCCGTATCGAACTCGACGAGCGCGAAGGCGCGCTGATGCGGCTAATCGGCCTTGTCGAGCGCCGCGGCTTCACCATCGACATGCTCGAAAAGTCCGAGCCGCGCGACGGTCAGTCCTCGATCTCCATGACGCTGGCCGCCCGCGACGGCGCCCGCCGCATGGATGTTCTGGTGCGCCAGATCGCGCGCCTGTTCGACGTCCGCGCCGTCTTCACCCCGGAAATCGCAATCCAGACCGCACACGCCGGCCATCGATGGAGACAGGCATGTCCGCAAGCAAACTGACCGCCGTTCCGACGCCGCAGCCGGACCGGCTGCGCATTTTCGACACCACGCTGCGCGACGGCGAACAGGCCCCGGGCTTTTCCATGTCGCCGGCGGAAAAAATGGAGATGGCGCGCCTGCTCGAAAAGCTGCGGGTCGACACGATCGAGGCCGGCTTCGCCGCGGCCTCGCCCGGCGATGCCGATGCGGTCCGCATGATCGCCTCGGAAATCAGCGGCCCCACCATCTGCTCGCTGGCCCGCGCCAATCCCGGCGATATCGACGCCGCGATCCGGGCGCTGGAACCGGCCCGACGCAGCCGCTGCCATATCTTCATCGCCACCAGCCCGATCCACCGCGAAGCCAAGCTGCGCATGTCGCGCCGCGAAGTCCTGGCGCAGATCGAGACATGCCTCGAACACGCCCGTGGCCATTTCGACGAGATCGAGTTTTCCGCCGAGGACGCCCTGCGGACCGAACCGGAATTCCTGGTCGAGGCGATGAGCTGTGCGGCCAGTTTCGGTGCCGACGTGCTGAATGTGCCGGACACGGTCGGCTATAGCGAGCCGGACGAGATCTATCACGTGTTCAAAAATCTGGTCGAAAAGGTCGAGCGCCCGGAACACGTCATCTTCTCGGCGCACTGCCACAACGATCTCGGCCTGGCCGTCGCCAACTCCCTCGCGGCAGTCAAGGCCGGTGCCCGCCAGGTCGAGTGCGCAATCAACGGGATCGGCGAGCGCGCAGGCAATTGCTCGCTGGAAGAGGTCGTCATGGCCCTGCAGGTCCGGGCGGACATCTTCCCGGCCATCTCCCATGTCGAAACCACCGAGATCTGGCCCGCAAGCCAGCGCCTCTCGCGCATTACCGGCGCAGCGATAGCGCCGAACAAGGCAGTCGTGGGCAAGAACGCCTTCGCGCACGAGGCGGGCATTCACCAGCACGGTATGATCGCCGACCGGCGCACCTATGAGATCATGACGCCGGAAAGCGTCGGCGCACCCGGATCGGCCCTCGTCCTGGGCAAGCATTCGGGCAAGCACGCTCTGAACCAGCGGCTCGCTGCGCTGGGCTATCAGCCGGCTCCCGACCAGCTGGGCCAGGTCTTCGCCGACTTCAAGATTCTCGCCGACCAGCACGGGGAGGTGAATGATGCCGACCTGGTCGCGCTGATGGAAGGGTTCTCCCCCAGCGGATCGCGCTGGACGGTGCTGCGCACCGAGCTGCGCACCACAGCCGGCCGTGTCCCGAAGCAATATGCGCGCGTGGAGATGGAACATCCCGACCGCGGCCGCGTCTCGGACATCGCGTCAGGCGACGGGCCGATGGCCGCGGCGTTCGCGGCGGTCCAGCGCATCACCGGCACCGATGCCGACGTTCTGTCGCTGGAAACGCGACTGCGCTCGCATACGGCCGGACGCGAATTCGTCGCCGATATCGAGATCGATCTCGAAGGCCGGCGCTTCACCGGGCGTGCCCGCGGTCCCGATATCGTGACCGCGGCGGTCGACGCCCTCCTCTTCACCCTCGATCGCGGCGAGGCCTATGGCCGAACCGGGAATTTCACCCAGCAATCGGCACAGGCCGTCTGATCAGGACCAAGTAAAATGGCTATCCAGGAAACCGACTTCATCTGGCGCAATGGCGAACTCATCGACTGGCACGAGGCCCAGACGCACGTGCTCAGCCATGCGCTGCACTATGGCAGCTCCGTCTTCGAGGGCATCCGCTGCTACAACACGCCCACGGGACCGCAGATTTTCCGGCTGAAGGAGCATGTCCGCCGCCTGTTCGACAGCGCGCGCGTCTATCACATGCCCATTCCTCACAGCGAGGAAGAGATCGCCGATGCCTGCCGCATGGTGATCCGGGCCAACCAGCTCAAGGACGCCTATATCCGCCCGGTCGCCTTCTTCGGCTATGGCGGCATCGGCGTCCTGCCGGGCAAGGACACGCCCACCGATATCGCCATCGCCGCCTTCCCCTGGGGCGCCTATCTGGGCGAGGACGCGCTGGCCAAGGGCGTGGACTGCTGCATCTCCAGCTGGAGCCGGCCGGCGCCCAATACCATCCCGACCGGCGCCAAGGCGGGCGGCAATTACCTGTCCTCCATGCTGATCAGCCGGGAGGCGCATGATCGCGGCTTCGACGAAGGCATCGGCCTGGACGTCAACGGCATGGTGTCCGAAGGCGCTGGCGAGAACATCTTCGTCATCCATGACGGCATCATCCGCACGCCGCCCAGCTCTGCCTCGATCCTGACGGGCCTGACCCGCGACGCGGTGATCAAGCTGGCCGAAGCGGAAGGCTATGACGTGCGCGAGCAGACCCTTTCACGCGAGAGCCTCTATATCGCCGACGAGATCTTCTTCACCGGCACAGCCGCCGAGATCACTCCGGTGCGCTCGGTCGACGGACATGTCGTGCGCTGCGGCGGACGCGGTCCGGTCGCCGAGAAGATGCAGGAGCGCTTCTTCGGCCTGTTCTCCGGCGAGACGCCGGATCGTCACGGCTGGCTGACCCCGGCGACCTGCACACATACGGAGGTCCAGCATGTCGCCTGACGCGGATCGCCCCGCTATTCCCCGCACGCATTCTGGGCCCCGATCCCTGTTCGAGAAGGTCTGGGACGCGCATCAGGTCAGTCCGGAGACGGCGGAGACTCCCGCCGTGCTCTATGTCGACCTGCACCTGGTGCACGAAGTCACCTCGCCCCAGGCCTTCTCGGTGCTCGCCGAGCGTGGCCTGCCGGTCCGACGCCCGGACCGGACGCTGGCGACGATCGACCATTCCACGCCGACGCTCCCCTTCAAGCCGGGCGAGGTGCCACCCTATGCAACGCCCGCGGCGCGCGACCAGGTCGAGACCCTGCAATCCAATGCGAAAGCCCACGGCATCACCTTGCACGACTGGTCGAGCGCCCATCGCGGCGTCGTGCATGTGATCGGGCCGGAACTGGGCGCGACCCAGCCCGGCATGACGATCGTCTGCGGCGACAGTCACACCGCCACGCATGGCGCATTCGGGGCTCTGGCCTTCGGCATCGGCACCACCGAGGTCGGCCATGTCCTGGCCACGCAATGTCTGCTCCAGCGCAAGCCCAGATCCATGCGCATCACGGTCGACGGCGATATTCGCCCGGGCGTCTCGGCCAAGGACATCATCCTCGCCATCATCGCCGAGATCGGTGTGGACGGCGGCACGGGCTGCATCATCGAATACGCCGGCAGCGCAATCGAGGCGCTCGACATGGAAGGCCGCATGACGGTCTGCAACATGTCGATCGAGGCCGGGGCCCGAGCCGGCATGATCGCACCGGACGAAACGACCTTCGCCTGGTTGAAGGGCCGCGAACGCGCACCTCAAGGCGCCGACTGGGACGCGGCCGTCAAAGCCTGGTCGCAGCTGAAGAGCGATCCCGGCGCGAATTTCGACACCGAGGTCTTCATCGATGCGGAGACCATCCGTCCCATGGTGACCTGGGGTACGGCGCCCGATACCGGCATCGCCATCAACCAGCCCATTCCCGAGGCCCGCTCGGCGTCTCACCGGAAGGCGCTCGACTATATGCATTTCACCGCCGGCAAGCCGGTGGCGGGTGAAAAGGTCGATCAGGTTTTCATCGGCTCCTGCACCAATTCGCGCATAACCGATCTGCGCGAGGCGGCCGCCCTCATGAGCGGACGCCGCGTGGCGCCCGGCGTTCGTGCCCTCATCGTGCCCGGCTCCATCGCCGTGCGCGACCAAGCCGAAGCGGAAGGGCTCGACACGATCTTCAAGGCGGCCGGCGCGGAGTGGCGCCAGCCGGGCTGTTCCATGTGCATCGCCATGAATGGCGACAAGGGCGCGCCGGGCGAGCTGATCGTCTCCACGTCCAACCGCAATTTCGAGGGCCGGCAGGGCCCCGGTGCCCGCACCGTGCTGGCCAGCCCGGCGACCGCAGCCGCCGCAGCGATCGCCGGTCACGTCATCGACCCCGCAAGCCTGATGGAGCCCGCCCATGCCTGAGGCTCATGACGATTTTCGCCGGTTCACGAGCCGCACCTTCGTGCTCGACCAGGAAGACATCGATACCGACCAGATCATCCCGGCGCGTTTCCTGACCACGACCACGCGCCAGGGGCTGGGCAAGCACGCTTTCCATGACTGGCGTCACGATAGCGAAGGCAATCCTTTGCCCGACATCTCGCTCAATTCGGTCGATACGACGCAGAACCGGGTTCTCGTCGCCGGACGCAATTTCGGCTGCGGATCCTCGCGCGAACATGCGCCCTGGGCGCTTCACGATTTCGGTTTCCGCGCCGTCATCTCCTCCGAGATCGCCGACATCTTCCGCTCGAACGCAGCCAAGAACGGACTGCTCCCCATCGTCGCCCCGGAAGAAAGCCATCGCTGGTTGCTGGAACACCCCGGGGTGGAGGTGAAAATCGACCTCGACCGCCAGCATGTCGATCTGGGCAATGGCCCGTCCTTCGACTTCGACATCGAGCCCTTCGCGCGGCACTGCCTGCTGGAGGGCACGGATCCGCTCGGCTTTTTGATGGGCCAGAGCGACGCCATCGACGCTTACGAGAAAGACCACGCATGACCGCCTATACGATCGCCCTCCTGCCCGGCGACGGGATCGGCCCGGAAATCACCCGCGTCGCCCGCGCCGTCATCGACCATGTCGCGGCGCTGGAAGGCTTTGCCGTACGCTTCACCGAGCATGATTTTGGTGGCGCCTCCATCGACTGCTGCGGCGAGCCGCTGAGCGACGATACGCTCGCCGCTTGCCGGGCGGCCGACGCCGTTTTCCTCGGCGCGGTCGGCGGACCCAAATGGGATAACGCGCCGTCGCGTCCGGAGGCGGGACTTCTCGCCCTCCGCAAGGCGCTGGGCGTCTATGCCAATCTCCGCCCGGCTGCCGTGCATCCGGCGCTGGCAGACAAATCGCCGCTCCGCGCGGACCTCGTCGCGGGCGCCGACATGATGATCGTGCGGGAACTCACGGGCGGCATCTATTTCGGCGAACGCCGGCGCACCACCGACATCGCCAGCGACAGCTGCACCTACAGCCGCGCCGAGATAGAGCGCGTGGCCCGCATCGCTTTCGACCAGGCGCGGATGCGCCGGGGCAAGCTGACCTCGGTCGACAAGGCGAATGTGCTGGAAACCAGCCGGCTCTGGCGCGAAACCGTCACCGAGCTGGGCGAACGGGACTTTCCCGATATCGCGCTCGAGCACATGTATGTCGACGCGGCCGCCATGCACATGCTGCGAGCGCCGGGCGATTTCGACGTGGTGGTCACGGAGAACATGTTCGGCGACATTCTCTCGGACGAAGCCTCCATGCTGCCCGGATCGATCGGACTTCTGGGGTCGGCCTCGCTCGGCGATCAGCGCCCCGGCCTGTTCGAGCCGATTCACGGCTCGGCGCCGGATATCGCCGGGCAGGACAAGGCCAATCCCTTCGGCGCGATAGAGGCGGCCGCCCAATTGCTGGAAAGCCTCGACGAGATCGGGGCCGCCGACCGGATACGCGCCGCGGTCGACGCCATGCACCGCGCCGGCGAATGGACCGGCGATCTCGGCGGCTCGCTCACCTGCTCCGGCGCCGGCGTGAAACTCGTCGAACACCTGGAAAGAAAGGCGGTGGCGGCGGAATAGCACCGCCCGCCCCTACTCCTCCGGCAGGTTTTCCAGGAAGAAGCGGATGGTGTTCTCGCCCATCACCTGACGCACCTCGTCTTCGCCGAGACCGGCATCGAGCAGGCGGTCGGTCAGCACGGCGTATTCCGAAGCGTCGAACGTCGTGGTGATGGTGCCGTCATAGTCCGAGCCCAGTGCGACATGGTCGACGCCGAAGCGTTCGATGGCGGCAAGAATGGTCGCGGCCACGCCTTCCGGTGTGTCGTCGCACGTCACATCCTCCCAGAAGCCGATGCCGATGAGCCCGCCACGCGCGGCGATCTCGCCCATCAGCGCGTCATCGATATTGCGCTTCACCGCGCAATGGCCATGCACGCCCGTATGGGAGACGATGAGCGGGACGTCCGTCATGTCGAGCACGTCGCGGACAGTCTGCGGCGATGAATGGGCGACATCGATGATCAGACCGCGCGCGACGATTTCCGCGACGGCCTCCCGTCCGAAGTCCGTCAGTCCGGCATTGGTGACGCCGTGCAGGGAGCCCCCCAGCGCATTGTCGAAGAAATGCTGCAGGCCGATCACGCGATAGCCCGCATCTCCAAGCGGATCGAGATTGGCCAGATCGCCTTCGAGCGGATGCGCGCCCTCTGTCGCCAGGATACCCGCCATGACCGCCGGATCGCGTTCCCGGGCCGCCAGAACCTCGGCGAGATCGCCCCGCGTACGTAGGACGCTGAAGCGCTCGTCCTCTGCATCCAGCCGGTTAAGACGTTCGGCCTGGTAGACGGCACGCTCGCGGATCGAACCCCATGTCCGCGCCGGCCAGCGCTGGGCGATGGCGAGCGGCGTGATGTTGTCGCTGTCAGCGGTATTGCTGTCGTAATTCTGGCCCGAGGGCGTTTTGGTCACCGCCGAGAAGACCTGCAGCGCCACCCCGCCTTCGCGCAGGCGCGGCAGGTCGGTGTGGCCGCGATCATGGCGCTGCGCAGGGTCGCGCATCCAGAGCAGCATGTCGGAATGAAGGTCGGCAACGCGCAGATCGGCATGCAGCGTCCGGGCGGCCCCGGAAATCTCGTAGGGGGTATGATCGCGCACGAGATTGCGGCCGGCATCGACCCGAACCGGGATGACGTAGAAGAAGGCGATCGCGGCCAGTGCGACCAGCCCTGCCAGGATACCGATGAAGATGCGCATGATGTCCTCCCCGAACACACCTGACTGCCCATAGCCTGTATCGGAGCCATGAAAAAGGGCCGCCTGGCGCACTGCCGGACGGCCCCTTCCATTACGGTTGCTGCATCCTACTCGCTGTAGAGCTCGGAAATCGACAGGGTGGCGCTGGCATTGTCACCCTCCCGATAGGATCCGATCCAGATATCATAGGTGCCCGACTGCGGATTGTTGAAGGTCAGCGCCGGGTTCAGGCCCGCATTGCCGCCATCGTCATTGCAGTGCCAGTTGCCGTTCGGATCATTGATCAGCAGCGTCGTGTCGGAATCCGATGCGGCGGAGATGATCAGCGGCAGGCTGCCCGCCGTGAAGCTCAACTCGAAGTCCGGTGCTGCCGCGACCCAGCCGGCGCAGCCACTGCGAGCCTCGCTGGCACGGTGCAAACCGCCGGAAATGATGTCGACCCGGTATGGGTCAGGCGTGAAACCGCCACTGAGGTGCACACTGCCGAAGGCTGCCGGGAGAGAATAGTCGATCCGCGAGCTGCTGCCGCCGGAACTGCCGCCGACCCCCAGCTCGGAAATCGACAATGTCGCATCGGCATAATTGCCCTGGCTGTAGGAACCGACCCAGATGTCATAGCGACCGGATCGCGGATTGCTGAACGTCAGCGCCGGGTTCACGCCCGGCCCGCCGTCATCATCGCAATACCAATTGCCCAACGGGTCGTTCACGACCAGCGTCGTATCCGAATCCGACATCGCGTAAATCGACAGGTCGAACGTGCTGCCCGCCTGGTATGAAACCGAATAGTCCGGCGCATTGGCAATCCAGCCGCGACAGGAGCTGGAGATGTTTGCGGCAGACTGACTACCGCCGGATGTCAGCGAAACCGTATAGGGATCGGGCGTGAAGCCCGAACTGAGACTCGTGCTGCCATAAGTCGGTGTGGCGGAATAATCCTGCGCGCTCGTAGCGGCGCCGATAGCCACGGCCGCCGCCGTCGCGATGATGAATGTCTTCATGACTTCTCCCCTCTCCAGTTCGCGAAACGAACGCGCAACTCTACGCTGCTCTTCGCTCATTCTTGCAATATAGGGCAGAAATCTCCCTGAACCCTAGCTGAACATGGCGCCTCTGGGGCAAAAAACGCGACCACACTCGACTTAGCGGTCCGGGATGATGACCGCCTCTACAATATTGCCGCGGCCGGTATAGGCGATCGAGGAGAAGGACAATTCCCGTGCTATCGCGATCCCTCGCCCGCGATAGGCCCCGCTCTGTCCTGGACCGGCGATATACTTGCCGAAGTCGAACCCGCTACCCTCGTCCTCGATGCGGATCGTGATCATCCGGTCGCCCCGCCGGAAATCGACGGCGACCTTGCGAGCACGATAATCGGGGTGATGCTGACGTCGCTCGATCTCCTCTCGCCAGCCGCCGGAGACCAGGAGCGCCTGTTTCAGCGCCGCACCGATCTCCAGATTGCCGTGCTCGACGGCATTGACCAGCAATTCCTGGAGCCCGACTGCGACGATGTCCGAATTCGGACAGGCCAGAGCGAGCATGGTCGCGAGATTGCGCGCCTCCGTGAGGGTTCGCAACGTGAAGAAACCGGCCCGGATCGTGCCCACGGCGGAGGCACGCCGCCGCACATCCTCGCTCAGATCGATCGCTTCCCGGCGGATCGCATCGGCGGCCTCCACCATGGAAAGCAGGGTCGCAGTGTCCGCATCCTCGGACAGCACGAAATCCGCACTGTCCCGGGCATGGGCATCCCCGGTCACCAGGATTGTCTGCACGGCAAACCCGCCGGCGGATCGGGCCCGCTCGAGACACGGTCTGTTCTTGTCGTCCACGATCGCGATGCCGACGCGGAAACCGGCCGGACAATCGGGACCGATGTGGAGGCGGGTCTTGACCTTCTCGGCCAGGTGAGCCGCGAAAGTGCGGACCCGCGCGGACGCCTCCATGGCCAGCCAGACGCCCTCGTCCCGATGCAGGCCGGGACCGTTCATGGCAAAACCTCGACGAGCAACAGGGTGAGATCATCGCTCAGCCCGCATGCCGCGTCCGGCCTCGCGCGCTGGAGCACGCTTTGCAGGAGGGTGGCGCCATCGGTCTCGTCACCGACCTGCGCGAAGCATTCCGCGACATCCCCGGTCGAGAGCGAGGCGGACGGGTCCCGGAAATTTTCAGTGAGAGCGTCACTGTAGAGCAGGACACGGTCACCGGGGGCGAGACTCACGGTCCGTGTTTCATATGCGGCGTCTTCGAGGCAGCCGAGAATGATGCCGTCGCCCTCCAGCGCATTCCACTCGCCGCCGGAGCGTAGCAGGATCGGCGCCGGCGACGCCGCCGCGGCGTAGTCGAGCCGACCCGACCCGCCGTCGAGCACGCCGTAGAATGCCGTGGCGAAATGCTCGACGGGAAGCATGTCGTGAAGTTCTCGATTCAATGTTTCCAGCCAGAGCGCGGGATCGGCCCTATGCGCCTCCAGGGTGGGGACGATCATGTTGACGCGAAACGCATTGATCGCCGACGCCACGCCATGGCCGGACAGATCGATCATGAAAATGCCGAGCCTAGCCTCGTCCACCTCGAAAACCTGCCAGAGATCACCGCCGAGCTGGTTGGACGCCCGGTACATGCTCGAGATCGCGGCCCCTCGCGGCACCGCGATAGCGTCGACGGCGTGCGGCGGCGTCAGCAGCGAACGCTGCATGGCGGCCGCAGCCTTCAGCTCTTCCTGCATGCGGCGTCGATAGCGCTGCAGGCTATCCACCATGCGCCGCCGTTCGAGATGCAGGGCAACCCGCGACACCAGCTCGCCGGCATCGATCGGTTTGAGCAGAATGTCCGAAGCCCCGACCTCGAACGCCTTGACCCTCTGCTGCGGGTCCCGAAGCCCGGTCTGGATCAGGATCGGAAGGTCGTGGCGAAGTTCCTGGCGCACCTCCCGGCAGACATCGAACCCGTCCTTGCGGGGCATCATGACGTCGAGGATGACCATGTCCGGGTCCAGCGCGGCGATCGCGGCCATCGCTTCTACGCCGTCGGCTGCATAGTGCAGATCGCCGTATCCGGCCGCCTCGAGAATGGAGCCGATCATGACCCGCGAGGAGTTCTGGTCGTCGACGATCAGAATGCGCGGTGCCCGCACCGGGGCTTCGACCGCAATATCCTCGTGAGGCTCCGTCATGCGCCCTATCGGATCGGTATCAGCTGGCCGATTTTCGACAGCTCGACAACTTTCGCCACATGACCCTTCACGCCCGTGATGCTGAGCGGAATGCCGCTCTTCTTGGCCTTGTCGTTAGCAAGCAACAGCATGCCGATACCGGCAGAATCGATCATCGACAATTGCGACAGGGACAGCTCGACCGAATTGGCCCGCGCGTTCACGATCGAATTCGTGACTTCGCGGAATTTCTCGTGATCGTCGAACGTCAGAACGCCGGACAATTCGAACACGAGCGCGTCGCCGGACGATTGCGCGTTCACTTCCATGCGTGCCTCCCGTAACCCGCAAGCATTCTTGCGTGACCCGCTACGCTTGCAAACCCGATGGATGCGATTTTTCAATGCCCGACCCGGCGAAATCCGGCAAGCCGGACCAGACCGCCGGGATCAGGCGACGGCGCCGAGACGGTCTATACCGGTCTCCAGAACGGCGTCGAGGTGTGCGATATTCACCGGTTCGCCCTGCTCGAAACGTCCCGCAATATCCGCCAGGCGCGCCAGGCCGATATTGAGCGCGGCGCCTCGCAAGGCGTGTGCAGCCTCACGGACCGCATCCTGGTCGCCGGTCGAACAGGCCGCCTTCAGCAGACTTGCCTGCTGGCAAAGGTCGTCGACGAAACGGCTGCGCATCTCGGCAAAGGCCGTCGCACCGACCGCATTGACGAGCGCGCTGATGATCGCCTCGTCGATATCCGGCAATTCCTGAGCCTCGCTCATCGACACACTCCCGTCTCACTGCCTTGCTCTTACAGCATGCTTTCACGCAACAACCTTTTGCACACACCGCCCGCGCTCACAAGCAGTCGGTGTGATCGCGGCCGGGCAGACGCGCGGGTCAGAGTCCGGTGAAAACCTGCATCAGGCGCAGGAGGGGGTTGTCGAAACGAAGCTTGCCCTCAGTCAGGGCCAGGCAGACGCACTCTCCGGAGTCGTCGATCCGGATATCGTGCTCGATGCTTTCATGCGCTTCCTCTACATCGCCCGGGCAATATTGCTGGTTGCCATCCCAGAAACTGCCCTTCAGCACGAGGGTCAGCTCCGACCCGTTATGGCCGTGCTGGGGAATGGAAACGCCCGGTTGAGCCCGCAGAAGCCAGAGCTTGGTCCCGTCCTCGCCGTTCCAGAGCATCGCCTTGGACAGACCGGGACCGAGAAACTCCCAGCGTATGCTGCGACCCTTTCGGGTCAGATACGCGTCAAGAGCGGACGGCATCGGGAAATCGCAACTCATGGTCCGGCTGCCCGGATCGGGAGTCCCGGCTTCATCACCCCGACGCGACTCGTCGAGAGCGAAAATATCGTCGGCGCTGAAGGTGGGCGGACGGACGCCACCATCGGACAGCATGGCGCCGCCGACCCGGTCGAGAAGCCCCACACGGGTCCGCGCATCTTCCGACAATTCAAGATGGGAGGCCATCAGCACGCCGTGCGCCTCCGTCGCCAGGGCGCCAGCGGCGTAATCGAGATACCAGGCATCGTCCAGCACATGGCCGCGCTCGGTCATTCCACGTCTCCAAGACTCGTTCTCAGCTTGTCCATTGCAAGCCGTATTCGTGACTTCACTGTGCCGAGCGGCAGGTCCAGCCGGTCGGCGACTTCGCGGTGCGACAGACCCTCGACGAAGGCCAGCTCCAGTACGGCGCGCTGGTCCTGCGGCAGGGCCCCGAGCGCTTCGGAGACGATATCGACATCCTCGGCCCGGGCGCACAACTCGTCCGGTGTCGGTGCCTCGGGCGGCTGGAATTGCGGATCGTGCTCATCCAGTTTCTTCGCCCGGGCATCCTTCCGGTAGTGGTCGATGTGGAGATTGCGGGCGATCGTATAAATCCAGGTCGATGCCGCCGCCTTTTTCACATCATAGCTCTCGGCACGCCGCCAAACCGTCAGCAATGCTTCCTGGGTCAGGTCGTCCGCAAGCGCAGGCGGGACGCGCCGGCGCAGCAGGAACGCCCTGATCCTGGGCGCGAAATGGTCGAACAGACTTCGAAAGGCTTCACGATCCCGTTGGCGGCCCACCCGGCGCAGCAAGCCGGCGTGAACTGCCGCGTCGGACAAGCTGCCGTCGCGGTCGGAATTCTGCGTCATTCGGCCCTTTCCCGGGTCGCCTGCGCGAGAGGACTCGCGGTGCCATCGAAGTTCGGTCGCAGCGTACATGGTTCCACTTACGATAACACCTCGTTTTCGGATCACTCGCGCTGTCCCGGTGATCCGCGCGCAGAACAGGAGCGTAGGCAGAGCAACCCCCTGTCCTGCCGCCAGCCGGCGTTGAATGCGAGCCCTCCATGTTTCAGCCGCCCAACAAACGGATCGCCGTCGTCGGATCCGGAATTGCCGGCCTTTCCGCCGCCTGGCGGTTGTCTGAGCAGTATGATGTGACGCTTTTCGAAGCTGGAAGCTGCCTCGGCGGACACGCCAATACGGTCACCATCGAGCTGGGCGCGCAGCGGGTCGATGTCGACACCGGCTTCATCGTCTATAATCCAAAAAATTATCCCAATTTCACGGCCATGCTGGACCGGCTCGGCGTGGAGACGGCGGAAAGCGACATGTCCTTCGCCGCGTCCATCAATGACGGCCGGTTCGAGTACTCCTCGAACCCCTCGGGCCTGTTCGCGCAGAAGCGCAACTGGCTGCGTCCGCGCATGTGGCGGATGATCCGCGACATCCTGCGTCTCTACGACCACGCACGCGGTGCCGAGCCGCTTGCCGAGGAGCTGACGCTCGACGAATTTCTCCGGCAGCACGGCTATTCCGCTGCCTTCCGGGACGATCACATCCTGCCGATGTGCGCGGCGATCTGGTCTTCACCGGTCGACCAGATGCGGGCCTATCCGGCGCGTTCCTTCTTCGATTTCTTCCGCAATCACGGTCTGCTCCAGCTCAAGGACCGACCGGAATGGCGGACCGTTCGCGGCGGGAGCCGGCAGTATGTCGAGCGGCTGGCAGAGGCGTTTCGCGGCGAAGTGCGCCTGGCGACCCCCGTCCGGAAGATCGAGCGTTCGCCGGACCGGGTCCGCATCCAGACGGAGCAGGGCCAGGAAATGTTCGACGAAGTCGTGCTCGCCTGCCACAGCGACCAGGCCCTGGCTCTTTTGTCGGACCGTGACACTGAAGAAACCGCCCTGCTCGGTGCGATCAGATATCAGCCCAACACGGCCGTACTGCATACCGATACGCGCCTTCTCCCCCGTCGCCGCCGTGCCTGGGCCAGCTGGAACTATCTGGAAACCCGGGACCGCGGCGGGCAGAGCCGGATCAGTTTGACCTACTGGATGAACAGCCTGCAGCCGCTGCCGACGGAGACTCCGGTCATGGTAACGCTCAATCCGGAGATCGAGCCGGATTCGGCGAAAGTGCTGCATACCGACACCTATTCGCATCCGGTCTTCGACAGTGCCGCGGTCGCGGCGCAGGCGCGCTTCCACCGGCTGCAAGGCCGGAACCGGACCTGGTATTGCGGCGCCTGGCTGGGCTCCGGCTTCCACGAGGACGGTCTGCAATCCGGTCTCGCCGTCGCCGAGGCGCTCGGCGCGCCGGTCCGGCCCTGGTCTCTAGACGGGGCGACCGACCGCATCATCTGGCCGGACCACCTCTCGCACCGCACGCTCGCGGACGACCTTGTGCCGACCATCGCCGTGGCCGCCGAATGAGACCGCTGCCCGCCTCCCTCTATCCCGGCGATGTCGGGCATATGCGGCATGGCCCGAAGCGCCACCGCCTGCGCTACGGCATGGTCTGCGTGCTCGCCGATATCGACGGGCCTGCCCGCGACGACAGCGCTTCGCCGCTCTTTTCCTTCGACCGTTTCAACCTCGTCAGCGTTCACGCCCGCGATCACGGCGACGGGCGGGATTTACGCGCCTGGTGCTCCGAACGCCTCCGCGAAGCCGGACAGGATACTCCGCTGGGCCGCATCCAGCTGCTCGCCGCGCCGCGTATTCTCGGCATCGTGTTCAACCCGGTCTCCGTCTTTTTCTGCCATGACAGCGAAGACCGGCTCGCGGGGATGATTTTCGAGGTGAGCAATTTTCACGGCGGACGCTGCGCCTATGCCTTCCCCGTCGAGCCCGGCGCCGATCTGCCATTGCGCTTTTCCTGCCCGAAACGATTTTTCGTCTCGCCTTTCAACCCGGTCGAGGGCGAATACCGATTCCGTCTCGAGCGTGACGCGGACCGCTATCGCCTCGGCATCCAGCTCTTCCGCGACGGGCAATGCGTGATGGGCGCCGTTCATACGGCCAAACGCGACACGTTGACCCATAGCGCCCTGCTGCGGGCGCAATTTCGCCAGCCTTTCAATACAGTGACGATTTTAGGTGGTATCCTGTTTGAAGCGCTTCGACTTCGACTCAAGGGGCTGACGACGTTTTCACCGCGTCGCGGCACCGTGGATACGCTGCCGAGGAGAACTTGATGGTCTACTCTTCCACCGATCCGGGTTCCGGATCCAAGATACGTGTACCGAGTGGTTTTCAGGGTTTCGTCACGCGTCGTCTGCAGGGCGCATTGTCCGGTTTGACCAAGTGCCGGCTGCAGATCGAGCTGCCATCCGGCTTCCGCTTCCAGTGCGGACCGAAATCGGCCGACTTCCACGCTGACTGGCAAATCCGGCGCTGGAATGCACTATGGCGCATCGCCAATAGCGGCGCCCTCGGCTTTTCCGAGGGCTATATCAACGGCGAATGGGAAACGACCGACCTGCAGGCCCTGCTACGGGCGCTCGCCGGCGAAATGGACGGCATTGCCGCCGCCCGGCGCCGCCGCGGACCCAGCCGCATCCTGGCGCGTATCCAGCACTGGATGAACGCGAACACGAAACGTGGAAGCCGGCGCAACATCGCCTTCCACTATGATCTCGGAAACAGTTTCTACGAGCAATGGCTTGATCCGAGCATGACCTATTCCTCGGCTATCTTCGAGGACGACACCGACACGCTGGAAGCGGCACAGACCCGCAAATACCGGTCGATCTGCGACTCCCTGCAGCTCAAGCCGGGCGACCATGTCCTGGAGATCGGCTGCGGCTGGGGCGCTTTCGCCGAGATCGCCATCCGCGAGTATGGTTGCCGCGTCACGGGTCTGACCCTGTCTCGAGAGCAATTCGACTTCGCCCAGGCCCGGCTCGCCAAGGCCGGTCTCGCAGAGAAAGCGGATCTGCGCATGCAGGACTATCGCGACGTCACCGAGACCTTCGACGCGATCGCATCCATCGAAATGTTCGAGGCAGTAGGGGAGGAGCACTGGCCGACCTATTACGACCAGCTCGCCCGCTGTCTTAAGCCCGGCGGACGCGCCGCCCTGCAGATCATCACGATCCGCGAAGAGGATTTTCCGGTCTATCGCTCGACCACGGACTTCATCCAGAAATACGTCTTCCCTGGTGGTATTCTCCCGCCCGCCTCCCGTCTGGACGCCGAGGCGGACCGGGTCGGACTGAAGCGGGCCGGGTCGAAAATGTTCGGCCACAGCTATGCCCGAACCCTGTCGGCCTGGCACGAAGCCTACCGCAAGGCGTGGCCGGAAATTCGCGATCACGGATTCGACGACCGCTTCGACCGGATCTGGCGTTTCTATCTCGCCTATTGCGAGGCCGGATTCGAAGCCGGCCGGATCGATGTGGGACAATTCGTCTATTCGAAACCGGCCTGACCTGCCGGCAACCCTGAGGCGCGCCAAGACCCCCAACCGTCACCCAAGGTAGATAATCAGCTGTAAAAGAGGCGGAAATCCCGCCCACTTGATGACAGTCCGTTCATTTCTTCGGGCTACTGTCCGAAGCATGTTTGACGACGGCACACAGGAACAGGGGCCCCTCGACCAGAAACTGGGACGCTATATCAACGTCGCGGTGCTGGTGAGCCTGATCGCATCGGTTCTGACGATCTATTTCTTCGTTGGAGCCCTGAACCGCAATGCGGAGATGACTGACCGGCAATTGCTTAATGCCGGTCTGGAAAGCGCTGCCTATCACAACGAGACCTGGGCTGCCGACTATGGCTGGTGGGACGAGGCGCGGGCGCTCGTTGAGCTCGGAAATGCCGGTATTCTCGGGGAGACCATGGCCTCCTCCTTCGAAAGCCATTCCGGCTTCGACTTCGTGGCCCTAGCCAGCAGCAATGATGAAGATGTCTACGGCTGGCACCGCGATACCGGACTGAAATCGCGGTCCGGGCTGATCCTGCCTGCGGATATCGAGGCGGCCCGGGGCGATCTCGCCGACGCCTATGCAGACGGAAAGTTCATCGCCTCGCATTTCATGTCGCTGAACGGCATTCCGTATATCGCGTCCATCACCGTTCCAGGCAGCTATGACGACCGCGCGACCGAGACCGATCCGGCGACCGATCCGGTGCTGATCATCGGCTCCGAGATCGACAAACCCTTCTTCACCGCACTGGAGGACCGTTTCCGCGTCGACGAGATCGACTTCTCGAGCGAGACTTCCAACGCCGCCGACACCCTGCCCCTGGCTGACGATAGCGGCCATGTGGTCGGCCATCTCAGCTGGACGCCCTCCCAGCCGGGAATCGCAACCCTGCGGCTCGCCCTGATTCCGCTCGTCCTCTACATCATCGCCTTCTTCCTCGTGGCGCAGGCCATGGTCCTGAAGGCGCGTGCCCTCGCCCGTCGTGCGGAAAGCAATGAGAAGCGCGCGATGGAAGCCGCCGGGACCGACACGCTCAGCGACCTTCCGAACCGCCTCGGTTTCACGCGTTTCATCGAAAGCGAGACGGCCACGCACGAAGCCGACCGGGGCCGCGCTGCGGTCATCTATATCGACCTCAACGGCTTCAAGGCGGTGAACGACAAGTCCGGCCACCGGTCCGGCGATGCGGTCATTCGCGAGGTGGCGAACCGGTTCAGAGCCGCCGTACCCGGTCATATCCACATCGCTCGCGTCGGCGGCGACGAGTTCGCCTGCGCGCTCGTCGGAGCGTCTGATGCCGGGCGGGCTCTCGACATTGCACGCGGCCTGTCCGCTGCGCTGAAGGCCCCGGTCGAAATCGACGACAAGACATTCGAGATCGGCGCAGCGATCGGCGTCGCCTGGTCGCGCCCGGAAGCGAAGAAGACATTCAGTCAGCTGGTGCATGACGCCGACCTCGCCATGTACCGGGCCAAGGCTGACCAGCTCGACCAGCCGCTTTGCTACGATACCAGCCTGGGTCTCGAACAGTCCGAGCGTCTCGAGATCGAACAGGATATCCAGGCGGGCCTGGATAACGGCCAGTTCCACGTCGTCTACCAGCCCATCGTGCGCTCGGCCGACGGCAAGCTCGTTTCCGTCGAGGCGCTGCTGCGCTGGAACCATCCGGATCGCGGCGCCGTCCCGCCGGATGTCTTCATCCCAGTCGCCGAACAGTCCAAGCTCATACACCAGCTCGGGGATTTCGTGCTGTCCCGGGTCTGTGAGGATATCGGTGCGAGTGCCGGCCATGGCGTCTCGATCAATCTGTCGCCGACCCAGCTCAGCGACCCCGATCTCTGCCGTCGCTACACCGAGGCGCTGCATCGTCACGGCATGACACCGGCCCAGATCGAGTTCGAGCTTACCGAGGCCGTTCTCGTCGACGATTTCGAGCGCGCCCGTTCGCGTCTGCTGGAGCTTCACGACGCGGGCTATCGCGTCAATCTCGACGATTTCGGAACCGGTTTCGCGAGCATGGGCTATCTGCACATGCTGCCCTTCTCCAAGATCAAGATCGACAAGAGCTATGTCGCCATGCTCGGCAAAGGTGACGGCCCCAACAAGATGCTGCAGGCCCTGGCGCTGCTGGGCGATGCGCTCGACGTCGATATCGTGGCGGAAGGCGTGGAGACCGAAACCCAGGCGCGGATGCTTGCCCTGCTCGGTTTCGAATACCAGCAAGGCTGGCATCACGGCCACCCGATGGGCGCCGAAGACCTTGCGAACCGCAAGAGCAGCGCCGCCTGACACCCGCAATCCTGACAGCTCAACTCCGCGCGAGCGAAGGCCTTTTCCCTTGATCCGCCCGCCCACACGTTGAACCATAAGCGGGCATGACCGGCCTTTCGAACACACTTCGATACAGTCTCGCGCTTGCCGCACTCGCGGCAGCGATTCTCGTCGCAACCTACTTCGTTTCCGGTGGCCCGCGGAATGGCTCGGACGATGCCGCCGCGATGATCGCGGTCGCCTCCAATTTCGAAGCTTCGGCCGATACGCTGGCCGAGGTTTTCGAGCAGGATACGGGCATGCGCGTCAGGATCGTTACCGGTGCGACCGGCCGCCTTTACACGCAGATACTGCACGGCGCGCCCTTTGACGCATTTCTGGCCGCCGACGATGATCGCCCGGCCCGTCTGGAGCGCGATGGAGAGGCCGTCGCCGGATCGCGCTTCACCTATGCCATCGGACGCCTCATGGTCGTCTCCAGTGTGGAGAACGGCCTGTCGCCGGTCGAGACCTTGCAGACCGGTGACTACGACCGGATTGCCATCGCCAATCCGCAGCTGGCGCCCTATGGCGCAGCGGCCACGGACGTGATTGCCTATCTGGAAATCGGCGCATCCGCGAACGGACGGCTGGTCTACGGCGAAACCATCAGCCAGACCTATACCCACCTGCTTACCGGTAATGCCGGACTCGGACTGGTCGCCCTCAGCCTGACCGTACAGCAACCGCCGGGGGACGGCTTCTTCACGGAAGCCGTTCCACTCGACTGGCATCGTCCGATCCGTCAGGATGCTGTCCTGCTCGACAATGGGCGCGACAATCCCGTGGCCATCGCCTGGATGGATTTCCTTCGCAGCGAGCGGGCGCAAGCGATCATTCGCGAACAGGGATATGAATTCGCCGAATGATGTCCATCGGTTCACCCGTCCTGATATCCCTGCAACTGGCTGCGATCACGACCTTCATCCTGTTTGTCCTCGGTCTGCCGCTGGCCTGGTGGCTCGCCAATACGCGCTCCCCGATCAAGCCGGCAATCGAGGCCGTCACCGCCCTACCGCTCGTCCTTCCGCCCACGGTGATCGGTTTTTACCTGCTGATCCTGATGAATCCCGGCACTCCTGTCGGGCAGTTCTGGGTCACATTGACCGGCGAAGCCCTCACCTTTTCCTTCAGCGGGCTGGTCGTGGCCTCGGTGATCTATTCCCTGCCCTTCATGGTTCAGCCCCTGCAGGCCGCTTTCGAACGGGTCGGCACGCCGCTGCTCGAAGCGGGCGCCAGCCTGCGCGCCGGGCCCTGGGACCGGTTCCGGCATATCGTCCTGCCGCTTTCCTCGCGCGGTTTCATCGCCGCCGGCGTCCTGACTTTCGCCCACACGATCGGCGAATTCGGCGTCGTCCTCATGGTCGGCGGTAATATCCCCGGGCGCACCCGCGTGGTCTCGATCGCCCTCTACGATCATGTCGAGACGCTCGACTATGCAAGCGCTCATATACTCGCCGCCGGGCTGGTCGTGTTTTCCTTCCTCGTGCTCGCCCTCGTCTTCCTGCTGAACCGGCGGTTCCCTGTTCATGCCGGATAACAGCCTCACCTTCTCGCTTCGCGCCCGCCGCGGCGACCTGGCACTCGATGCCCATGGCGGCGCCCCTCGCGGGCGCGTAACGGGCCTTTTCGGTCCGTCCGGCACAGGCAAGACCAGCCTGTTGCGACTGATGGCCGGCTTCGACCGGCCCGACAGCGGGCATGTGCGCTTTGCCGGACAGGCCTGGGTCGACACATCAGCGCGTGTCTGGCTGCCGCCTCACAAGCGACCGGCCGGCTTCGTCTTCCAGGAAAGCCGCCTTTTCCCCCATCTCGACGTCGCGGGAAATCTCGACTTCGCCCACCAGCGCGCCAGCCGGACGCCGGACGCGTCCGACCTGCAGGCGCTGATTGATGCCCTCGACCTCGGCGCACTTCTTTCGCGCCGGACCGACAGCCTGTCCGGCGGCGAACGGCAGCGCGTGGCGATTGCCCGGGCGCTCGCCTGCCGGCCCGGCTTGCTGCTTCTCGACGAACCGGTGCGGGCATTGGACGGCCGCCGGAAGGCCGCGACGCTGGATGCTCTGCGCTCGCTGGTCGGGCGTATGGGGATGACCGCGATTTTCGTCAGCCACTCGGTCGAGGAGATCGTGCGCATGGCCGACGAAGTCATCATCATGACCGAGGGCCACACGGCTCCGTGCCGTTCGGTCGAAGCAAGCATGGATGCGATGGAAGCCGTCTCCGGCACGCGGTTCGGGCCCGGCGCGGTCCTCCGGGCACGGCTCGCATCGCATGATGAAACCTACCGGCTGGCCCGGCTCGAAGCGGGCGATATCACGCTCGCCCTGCCCGGTTTCGAGGATGTGGAGGCCGGCAACGATATCCAGCTGCGCATCCGCGCGCGCGACGTCTCCATCGCCCTGCACGCCCCGTCCGGGTCGAGCATCCGTAACTGCCTGCCGGCGAAGATCATCTCGATCGACGCGCCTCCGGACAGTGCCTATGCGGATATCGGACTCCTCTGCGGCCGCACGCCGCTGAAGTCCCGCATCACGCGCGCCGCCGCCGACGAGCTTGGTCTGGCGCCCGGCATGGACGTCCTGGCGCTCGTGAAGAGCGCCAGCCTCGACCGCCGGATCCTCTGACCCGAAATCAGGCGCCGGTTACCGGAATTCCGGCCTGATCGCGTTCGGCCATGGCAATCCGGCGATTGCGCCGGGCCAGGCTGTCATGCAGACGGGCATGGCGTTCCGGGGTCAGCGGATAGGACCAGATCAGCGGTACGGCGAGACTGTAGAGCGCAATCGGACCGAGGCAGTAGACCAGGCGCAGCGCGAGCACGCCGAGCTCGGTCGAACCTTCCACGCCGCCCGTCGCCTGATAGCCGAGCAGGCCGACGATGTTCAAAGCGATCCCGGTAAAGATGGCGAGCGCCAGCTTCTCGGCGAGACCGAGCACGGCGAAATAGGTCCCGGCCCGCCGTCCGCCGGACCGGGCGCTGTCGATATCGACGACGTCCGCCAGCATGGCAAGCGGCAGGAATTGGAGACCCCCATAGGCGAAGCCCTTGAGCAGGAAAAGGCAGAAGAAGGGCAGATAGTCGCCATGGCCGAGCAGCAGATTCGCGGCACTGACCACGCTCACAAAGCCGAGCGTGACGAGGAAGGCCTTGTGCTTGCCCAGCTTGCGGCCCAGCCAGAGCCAGAAGGGAATCGCGGCAATACCGGAGATGAAATAGAGGAAATAGGCCGCGCCGATGGTCGGAATGCCGATGATGTCGCGGATGAAAAAGAGCGAGACCGCATTGCGCAGGCTTTCTCCCGCGATCACCAGGAAGGCGATGATCAGCACGCGCCGCATCGGCCCGTTGCGCCAGAGATGCCGGAAGCCCTCGATCATCGGGACGCGCTCGCGCACCGCGGGCGGCGGTTCTTTCACGGTGGTCACGATGAGCGCCGAGAGGAGCGGCACCATAACGACGATGGTGAGCGCCAGCCCCATCATGACGGGTCCCGTCAGGGCCCTGCGATCGGACGGCATGCGGTCCATGATCGAGCCTGTGAAGGCACCGGTAATGTCCCGCCACATCGAGGCGAACATCTCGGACACCGCGCCGCCGGTCATGGAGATCTCGACGATCATCGGCACGGCCGCCGCGAGAAGCAGGCCGAACAGATAGTAGAATTCACGCGCCGCCGTGACCTGGCTGCGCGTGTGATAGTTCGACGAGAGTTCCGCGCCCCAGGCCCTGAAGGGGATCTGGATCATGGTCGCGCTGGCGAAGAAGAAGGTCAGCCAGAACAGGAAATAGATCAGTCCCGCGCCGTCCGGCGGTACGAAGAGAAACCAGGTCGACAGCATGAGAAGCGGCGCGCCGATCAGGATGTAGGGCTTGCGCCGCCCGAAACGGGTCCGGCCGCGATCCGAGATCTCGCCCATCAGCGGGTCGGTGATCACATCGGTGAAACGGGCCACCATGATGATGATGCCGATGACCGACAGGGAAATGCCGAGATGGCCCGCATAGTGTGCCGGCAGCCAGATCGCCAGCGGATAGCCGTAGACGGCCAGCGGCAAGGCAAGCGAGCCGTGCAGGAAAATCGTCGATCGCTTGAGCGGAACATCCGTTGTGTCCGACGAAGGTCGAGCCGTCGCGGTATTGCCGCCATCCGGCTGTTCGATGCTGGCCAATCAATTCCTCCCGAACGATGGATGCGCTTGTTTTTGCGCTTTTCCAAGTTTGAGTACGGCACAGGCAAGCTGTCAAATTAATCCGGCACAAGTATTTTCCCGCCACCCTGCGAGCGGTGTGCGCCCCGTGATGCGGTCGACTCTCTCCGCAATTCGTAGTGATAGTACGCCATCAGACAGGGCGCCGCAGCGCCAGTCTGCGAGACGGGTTCGACCAGAAGGAGAAGCGCTGTAGTCTGGCGCCTTGACCTCTTCGCCGACGGAGCCCGTCCATGACCGAACAATCCGGACTGACCCACCAGGACGCCGAGGGCCGCATCCGGATGGTCGATGTGGGCGACAAGCCCGTCGCCTCGAGACGCGCGGTCGCCACGGCACGGATCGAAATGTCGGAAGAGGCATTCAACGCGGTTCGCGACGGCCAGGGCCCCAAGGGCGATGCCATCCAGACGGCAGAGCTGGCCGGGATCATGGCCGCGAAGCGGACTGCTGACCTGATCCCGCTCTGCCACCCCCTTCCGCTCACCAAGGCGAAGCTGGCCATCGAGCCGGTTCCGGGCGAAACCGCTTTCGCAATCACGGCCGAAGTACGAACCGACGGGAAGACAGGCGTCGAGATGGAAGCGCTCACGGCGGCCTCGGTCGCCGCGCTTACGCTCTACGACATGACCAAGGCGCTCGACCGGACGATGCGGATTTCCGACATCGTCGTGGCGGAGAAGAGCGGGGGCCGGTCGGGCGATTACAAGCGCGAAAAGACGGGCGGCTGAACGCGCCGGTCGGGTGTAGACTGCCGCACAGGACGGCGGAGACGCTGGGAGACTGAAACGGGTGACTTCGATCGAGACCATCATCGACGCGCATCGGCACCGGGACGGCCCGCTGCTGCCGATCCTGCACGACGTACAGGCCACCGACGGTCATATCAGCGAGGCGGCAATTCGCACCATTGCCGCCGCGCTCAACCTGACCCGCGCAGAAGTCCATGGCGTGGTCAGCTTCTATCATGATTTCTCCACCGCGCCGGACGACCGCCCCTGCCTCAAACTCTGTCGCGCCGAGGCCTGCCAGGCCCGCGGATCCGAGCCCCTGGCGGAAGCCGCGAAAGACATGGCGGGCGACCGGGTCCGGATCGAGGCGGTCTATTGCCTCGGCCTGTGCTCGTCCGGCCCCGCCGCCATGACCGGCTCGGATGTGCACGCCCGGCTCGATGCGGATCGTCTGCGCACACTGATCGGAGCGCTGAGGTGAACCGGGTCCGTATCTCCGACGACGCCCTCGCCGTCGCCTGCGGCGCCGATGCGGTCGCCGCCGCCTTCGAAGCTGCCGGTGCCGAGGTCGAGCGGGTCTCGAGCTGGGGTATGCACTGGCTGGAACCGCTGGTCGAGATCGACGGCAAAGGCTGGGGCCCCGCCGCGCCGGAGGATGCCGCCCGCATTCTCGGTGGCAAGGCCAACGATCTCGCTATCGGCAAGATCGAGGACCATCCCTTCATCGCGGCACAGACGCGGCTGACCTTTTCGCGCGCCGGCTATACCCGCCCGCTCTCGCTCGACGACTATGCCGCGACCGGCGGGTGGAAAGGTTTCAACGCGGCGCGGTCCATGTCGCCGGAAGCGATCCTGTCCACTGTCACCGAGTCCGGTTTGCGCGGCAGGGGCGGTGCCGGTTTTCCCTGCGGCATAAAATGGAAGACGGTCGCCGAAGCTCCTGGCGATACGAAATACATCGTCTGCAATGCCGATGAGGGCGATAGTGGAACCTTCGCCGACCGGATGGCAATGGAGGGCGACCCCTTCCAGCTGATCGAGGGCATGGCCATCGCCGGTCTGGCGACGGGCGCCCGCAAGGGTTTCGTTTATATCCGCTCGGAATACCCGCACGCGATCGCCAAGATGGAAGCGGCCATCATCGCCTGCGCCGACCGCATCGCGCCGTTCGAACTGGAAGTCAGGGTCGGGGCGGGCTCCTATGTCTGCGGCGAGGAGACGGCGCTGCTCAACTCGCTGGAGGGCAAGCGCGGCACGGTCCGGGCCAAGCCGCCCCTGCCGGCTCATCACGGCCTGTTCGGCTGCCCGACGGCGGTCAACAATGTCCTCACCCTTGCCGCCATTCCTTTCATCCTCGCCAATGGCGCCAAGGCCTATGCCGATTTCGGCATGGGCAAATCGCGCGGGACGATGCCGGTCCAGCTGGCCGGAAACATCAAGCATGGCGGGCTGTTCGAGACCGGCTTCGGCATCACGCTGGGAGAGCTGGTCGACGCGATCGGCGGCGGCACGGCCTCGGGCCGGCCCGTGCGTGCGGTCCAGGTCGGCGGGCCCCTGGGCGCCTATTTCCCGCGCGAACTCTTCGATACGCCCTTCGACTACGAAGCCTTCGCGGAGAAGGACGGGCTGATCGGGCATGGCGGGATCGTCGTCTTCGACGACACGGTCGACATGGCCGCCCAAGCCCGCTTTGCCTTCGAATTCTGCGAGATCGAGAGCTGCGGCAAGTGCACGCCCTGCCGGATCGGCGCGACGCGCGGCAGGGAAACCATCGACAAGATCGCCGCCGGCGAGGCCGCCACAGCCAATCTCGCCCTCACCGAAGACCTCTGCGAGACCATGCAGTTCGGATCGCTCTGCGCGCTCGGCGGGTTCGCGCCCTATCCGGTCCGCTCGGCGATCAAATACTTCCCGGAGGATTTCCGGGTCCCGGCGGAGGCGGCCGAAGCATGATAGACTGGACGGCAAGCCGGGAGTGCGCCCGATGAGCTATGAACGCCAGACCGACTATGGAACGCCGGCCTCGCGCTCGGACGAGACGGTCGAGCTGACGATCGACGGCCGGCCGGTCCGTGTCCCGGCCGGCACCTCGATCATGCGCGCCGCCGCGGAGAATGGCGGGGACATACCGAAGCTTTGCGCATCGGACATGATGGAAAGCTGGGGCTCCTGCCGGCTTTGCCTCGTCGAGATCGAGGGTCGCCGCGGCACGCCCGCCTCCTGCACCACGCCGGTCGAGGCCGGCATGGTTGTGCACACCCAGACCGACCGGCTCCAGCGCATCCGCAAGGGCGTGATGGAACTCTATATCTCCGATCACCCGCTCGACTGCCTCACCTGCGCTGCAAACGGCGATTGCGAGCTGCAGGACCAGGCGGGCGCAGTGGGTCTTCGCGATGTGCGCTACGGTTATGAGGGCGCCAATCATCTCGAAGAGGACAAGGACAGCTCCAACCCCTATTTCGAGTTCGACCCGTCCAAATGCATCGTCTGTTCGCGCTGCGTGAGAGCCTGCGACGAGGTCCAGGGCACGCTCGCCCTGACGATCGACGGGCGCGGTTTTGCCTCCAAGGTCTCGGCCGGGCTGTCCAGCGACGACTTCCTGAGTTCCGAATGCGTCTCCTGCGGCGCCTGCGTGCAGGCCTGCCCGACGGCCACCCTGACCGAGAAGTCCGTCGTCGAGCTGGGCACTCCGGAACGCTCTGTGATCACGACCTGCGCCTATTGCGGCGTGGGCTGCACCTTCCGCGCCGAGCTTCGTGGCGAGCAGGTCGTCCGCATGGTTCCCTGGAAGGACGGCAAGGCCAATCGCGGCCATTCCTGTGTGAAAGGCCGGTTTGCGTGGGGCTATGCCAATCACACCGACCGCATCACCAAGCCGATGATCCGCGACACGATCGAGGAGCCCTGGCGCGAGGTCTCCTGGGAAGAGGCGCTGGCCTTCACGGCCAAAAAATTTGCCAGCATCCAGGAGACATTCGGTCGCGGCGCGCTGGGCGGCATCACGTCCAGCCGCTGCACGAACGAAGAGACCTTCCTCGTCCAGAAGCTCGTGCGCGCGGGGTTCGGCAATAATAATGTCGACACCTGCGCCCGCGTCTGCCACTCGCCGACCGGCTACGGCCTCTCGACGACTTTCGGAACCTCGGCCGGCACTCAGGACTTCGACAGCGTCGCCGAGAGCGACGTCATCCTTGTCATTGGCGCCAACCCCACCGATGCCCATCCCGTTTTCGCCAGCCGGATGAAGAAACGGCTCCGCGAGGGTGCCGAACTCATCGTGATCGATCCGCGGCGCATCGACCTCGTCCGTTCGCCCCATGTCGAGGCCGCCCATCATCTGGCCTTGCGGCCGGGCACGAATGTCGCTGTGCTGACCGCCCTCGCCCATGTCATCGTGACCGAGGGCCTCGCCGACGAGGACTTCATCAAGGAACGTTGCGACTGGGACGAATATCGCGAGTGGACGGACTTCGTTTCGGAATCGAAACGGTCGCCGGAAGCCGTGGAGCCCCTTACCGGCGTACCGGCAGAGACCCTGCGCGCAGCAGCCCGCCTCTTCGCCAAGGGCGGCAATGGCTCGATCTATTACGGCCTCGGCGTGACCGAGCATTCCCAGGGCTCTTCCACCGTCATGGCGATCGCCAATCTGGCTATGGTCACTGGCAATATCGGACGCCCGGGCGTCGGCGTGAATCCGCTGCGCGGACAGAACAATGTCCAGGGCGCCTGCGATATGGGCTCCTTCCCGCACGAGCTGTCCGGCTACCGCCATATCGCGCGCGAGGAGGTCCGCGACCTGTTCGAGGAAGACTGGGGCGTCACGCTCGACCCGGAACCGGGCCTGCGCATCCCCAACATGCTCGACGCTGCCGTCGACGGCAGCTTCAAGGGCATCTACATCCAGGGCGAGGATATTCTCCAGTCGGACCCGGATACCCGTCATGTCGCAGCGGGCCTGGCGGCCATGGACTGCGTCGTCGTGCACGACCTTTTCCTCAACGAGACGGCCAATTACGCCCACGTTTTCCTGCCGGGCTCGACCTTTCTGGAGAAGACCGGGACCTTCACCAATGCGGAACGCCGCATCCAGCTCGTGCGCCGTGTGATGACGCCGCTCAACGGCTACGAGGACTGGGAAGTAACCCAGGAACTTGCAAGGGCGATGGGGCTGGACTGGTCCTATATCTCCGCCTCGGAAGTCATGGACGAGATCGCCCGCCTGACGCCGACCTTTGCGGGCGTGACCTTCGACCGCCTCGAGCGGGAGGGCTCGCTGCAGTGGCCGGTCAATGATGCTGCTCCGGACGGCTCCCCGGTCATGCATGTCGACGGCTTCGTGCGCGGCAAGGGCCGCTTCATGGTCACGGATTACGTCCCCACCGACGAGAAGACCGGGCCGCGCTTTCCGCTGCTTCTCACGACCGGGCGCATTCTCAGCCAGTACAATGTCGGTGCCCAGACGCGACGGACCGCCAACGAAATCTGGCATGAGGAAGACGTGCTGGAAATGCACCCCCACGACGCGGAAAACCGGGGCCTGAAGGATTGCGACTGGGTCAAGCTGGTCAGCCGGTCCGGAGAAACCACGCTGCGACTCAAGATCACCGACCGTGTCGCGCCCGGCGTCGTCTACACCACCTTCCACCACCCCGAAACCCAGGCGAATGTGGTCACGACCGATTTCTCGGACTGGGCCACCAATTGCCCCGAATACAAGGTCACGGCCGTGCAGGTGAGCGCGTCCAACGGCCCGTCGGACTGGCAGGAAGATTATGAACGCCTGAGCGAACGCGCGCGCCGTATCGGGTCATCGGAGGCTGCCGAATGAGCATGACTGCCAAACTCGTCCGCATGGCGAACCAGATCGCCCGCAATTTCGAAATCCACGGCGAGGCCGAGGCCGTCGGGGAAACGGCAGAGCATATTCGCAAATTCTGGGACCCGCGCATGCGAGACCAGATCCAGGCCCATGTCGAAGCCGGCGGGGAAGGTCTCACCGATATCGCGCTCGACGCGGTCAAGATGCTCGGCCCCATCCACGGAGCCCACAGCGAGTGAGCGAGCGTGTCGACGTCCCTGCCAATTGTCTGACGCCGGACGGTACCGAAACAGCGCTCGTTCGAACGCTCCCCGTCGAAGCGCCAATCGCCATCGAGTTCAACGGGGTAGGCTATGCCGTGATGATGGCCACGCCGCGCGACCTGGCCGATTTCGGAACCGGTTTCGCCCTGTCCGAGCGGATTGTCGACGCTCCGGGCGAAATAGAGGAAATCGAAGCCCGGGAAACGCCGGACGGCTGGCTCCTGAAAATCCGCATAACTACAGCGCGCGCCGACCGCCTGTTCGAACGGGTACGCACGCGAGTCTCGGAGAGCAGTTGCGGACTGTGCGGACTGGAAAATCTCGAACAGGTCCATGTCCGCCTGCCCCGGATCGGGGACACGCTGGACGTCCCGACCGACGCCATCTTCGACGCACTCGCAAGCCTGAGCGGTCATCAACCGCTCAATGCTGCCACCGGCGGTGTTCATGCCGCTGCGTTTTGCATGCCGGACGGCGCGATCCGCCTCGCCCGGGAGGATGTCGGGCGGCACAATGCGCTGGACAAGCTGATCGGCGCCATGGCTGCCGCGAAGATCGACCCTGCAAGCGGTTTCGCCCTCCTCTCCTCGCGCTGCAGCTACGAACTGGTCGAGAAGACCGCGATCGCCGGCATCCCGCTACTGGTCACGGTCTCGACTGCAACGTCCTTCGCCGTCGAGCGGGCGCAGGCGGCAGGCCTGCGCCTTATCGCGCTCGCACGAGGCGATGCCATGCTGGAATTGGCGCCGGAAGGCTGACGCGTCAGGCCAGCAAGGCCTTGATCGGCACGGCCGGATCGGCCAGCTGGTCGAGATCGGGCTTCACGCGCTTCATGACGAGCTTGCGGCCTGCGGCGTAATCCGGCGTCGCATTCACGCAGTCCAGCGCAATGACCACGCCCTCACGCAGATAGACCAGCGAGAAACTCCCGCTCGACGGATCGCCGCGCATTACCGTCTTGTCGTGTCCCAGCGAGAGACCAACCGTCTGCAGGTGCAGCTCGTACTGGTTGGACCAGAACCAGGGCACCGCATCATAACCGGTCTCCGTCCCGGTCAGGGTGCGTGCCACGGCCCGCGCCTGATCATTCGCATTCTGGACAGATTCCAGACGGATCTCCTCGTCGTGCGCGTAGCCGTTCGCGTGCAGGGCACAATCGCCGATGGCGTAGATATTCGGATCGCTGGTCCGGCAGTGCGCATCGACCTTCACGCCATTGCCGCCCTCGAGACCTGCGGCGAGCAGGGGTTCGACCGCTGGCGCAATACCGATGCCCACAATCACCATATCGGCCGGAATGGTCTCACCGCCGGACAAAACCACGCCGGATACGCGCCCCGCCTTCTTGCTGAAGAGGCCGGACAGCCCGCCCTTCTTGCCGGCAAAGCGGCTGACACCGGTATTGAGGCGGATATCGACGCCTTTCTTGCGATGATACCCCTCGAAAAAGCGCGAGAGCTCCTCACCCGCCACACGTGCCAGCACGCGATCGAGCGCCTCGACCAAACAGACGGACTTGCCCAGCTTGCGCAGAACGGCAGCCGCCTCGAGCCCGATATAGCCGCCGCCCACGACCACGACATTCTGGATGTTGTCGAGTTGCGCTTTCATCGCATCGGCATCGGCTTTCGTGCGGACCGTCTGGATACCTTCCAGGTCGGCGCCTTCGCAATCAAGACGCCGCGGGTGCCCTCCAGCCGCCCAGACAAGTTTGCCGTAGGAGAAGATCTCGCCGCCCTCGCAACGGACCTGCCGGTCGCCCGGCGCAACACCGACCACTTTCAGCCCGGTCAGCATGTCGATGCCGTATTCCGCCCAGAAGCCTTCCGGGCGGATAAGCATGCGGTCGAACTCCAGCTCTCCGGACAGATAGTCCTTGGACAGGGGCGGCCGTTCATAGGGGCATTCGGGTTCCTCACCGAGTACGGCGATGGAGCCGTCGAACTTGAGCTGGACCAGCGTCGCGGCGAGCTGCGCGCCGGCATGGCCGGCGCCGACGATCAAGACGTCATAATGTTTCAAAATGCTCTCTCCCGGTCGGCGGTCAGGCCTGCGGCCTTCGCTCAAATCTCATTATCCCCGAGGGTTACTCCTTCATGCGCGCCTTGCAAGCCTCGCAGATGGCTATGGGCGGTTCGCACACTGTTTTGACAGGGAGCCCTCACGCTCACTTGTTCCAGCCCGACAAGCTATCTAGGGTAATACCTGCGCCGTCTGCTGCCCGAGTAACCGACCGGAGTTCCGCTACATGTCGATCATGTTCCGATCCGGATCGGTGCGTGCCATCCGGCGTGTGCTGGCGCCTGTTGCACTTCTCGGCATGCTCCTGGCGCTACCGGCCACTGCCGGCGCGGCTTCCCAGCCGACGGAGCCGGAAACGGCACGCTATGAAGACTTGCCCTCGACACGGCGCCTCCAGATCGACCTCGAACATCTCGACGCGGACACCTCCTGGCGCGCGCATGCCGGCATTCCCGAGCCGAGCGAACCCGGCGATGCGGCCCAATGGCTGGACTGGCTCCCGGCCATCACCCTGGGCCGGATCATCGTGTGGAGCATCATCGGCTGCGCGATCGCCATCCTGTTATTCATCCTCTACCTGCTGATCCGGCATGGCCGGGCCATCCGGCTGGGCGGCGCGGCGCCGGATATGCCGGGCGCACGCAGTACCGCGCAGGCCGGAGGCAAGGGGGTACTGGCAGGCGAGTCCGACCTTCCGCTCGACCAGATTCTCGCCATGGACGATCTCGTCGCGGCGATCGGTCTCCTCCAGAAAAAAGTCCTGCTCGCGGCAGCCACCGCCACCGGCGCCATCCTAAAGCGCAGCGACACGGCCCGCGAGGCCCTGCGCCGCCTGCCGCGTGACTGGGATCATATCGAGATCGTGGCGAGCCTGGTTCAGGCCGCCGAGCGCGTGCGCTTTGCCGGTGATCCCATCGACCGTGAGGGACTAGTCGAATTCGCCGACGCAGCGCGGCCCATCCTTACGGCGCGGGAGGCCGGAGGATGACGGCCTCCGCGCCTGCCCGGCGCTTTCCTGTCTTTGCGGTCGGCACGCTGGCGGCGGCGCTCGCCCTGCTGGTTTTTCTGACTTTAGGGTTCAATCGCCCGCCCAGCCTGCCTGACAGCGCCCTGGGATTTCGCGGACTGGAAGGCTGGCTGCGCTCGAACGAGGTGCAGACACGCAACTTCATGGGCGGTGGCCCGCTAGCGCCCGACGGGATCGGCCTGCGTATCCTGCCGCTCTACGACTCCGATCTGGATGCCTACAATATTCCGCAACTGTTCGAGACCGACCGCTATCTGGCGACGGACCTGGCCTTCATGCCGCGCGATACGGTGACGGAGAAGGTCCGCACGCTCCCGACCCTCGTCATCCTGCCGAAATGGCGGGACGGCGTCCGCCTCACGGGACTGACGCACCCGGACTTCCTCATCCACCGGCCGGACCAGGAACCGGCCCGCACAGAGGACCAAATCGAGGGAAGCCCCGTAGAGATCGTGGACGCCACCGACACCCCGGTGCCGGACGAACCGGCCGGAACGGACGAGGCGGACGAAGCCGCTGACCAGAAGCCGCGTTTCGTGTTCCGGGAACCCGATCCCGTCGCACCGGAGGCCCCCGGCCCGACGCGGATCGACCTGCCCTCGCACTGGGCAGGCACCGCCGAGCTCCGCCACGTACAGTGGGGCGAACCGCTGGCGAGCTGCGATACGCTGATCGGCGATGAGACCCGCGTTCTGCTGGTCGAATGCCCGCATCCGGACGGTCGATACTGGGTACTGACCGATCCGGACCTGCTGAACAATCACGGCCTCGCCAATGGCGACAATGCCGCCTTCGCGCTCGCCTTCCTGACCGACATCGCAGCCGGCGAGGATATCCTGTTCGACTATTCCAATATCGCGGCGCTGAGCATGGATCCGGACGAGCATGAGCGCACCTGGCGCGATTTGCTGCGCTTTGCGGAGCCGCCCTTCGCCTGGATCTGGCTGGCGGCCTTTATCCTCTTGGCCACCGTGCTCTGGCGCGGCGGACTGCGCGGCGTGCCGCTTCGCTCACCCTTCCGTGACGGTCATGACGGGACTCGCGAGGCCGCACTCGCAGCCCAGGCCCGCCTGATGCGCAGTGCGCGGGCCGACGGCGCCTTGCTCAGGACACTGGCCCGAAGCCGCGCGGTCGCACTGTGCGATCTGCTGCTCGGCCATGATCGCCAGCAGGCGGATCGCAGCGATCGCATGCTGCGCGCCCTGCGCCAGAAGAACCCCAAGACTGCGGAGGCGCTGAAATCGGCGCTCGCCCGCGCGCAATCCCTGCCCGATGCGATCGGGCTCGACGAGGCCGTCTCGGTGCTCGACCAGTTGGAAACCGCTTACGAAAAGGCTCGAAAGCTCGCATGACTTTGACGCTCGATCAGTTCGCCGAACGCGCCGATGCGCTGCGCTCGGAAATCCGCAAGGCCGTCCATGGGCAGGATCTGGCCATCGATCACCTCCTGGTTTCTGTCTTCTCGCGCGGCCACTGCCTGCTCGAAGGCCCGCCCGGTACGGCCAAGACCCTGCTCGCCCGCAGCTTCGCCGCCGCGCTCTCGCTGGATTTCGGGCGTATCCAGTTCACGCCGGACCTGATGCCCGGCGATGTGCTGGGGGCCAATCTTTTCGATTTCGGTGCCAACAGCTTCCGCCTCGTCAAAGGCCCGGTCTTCACCGACATCCTGTTGGCAGACGAGATCAACCGGGCTCCGCCGAAGACGCAGGCCGCGCTGCTTCAGGCGATGAATGAGCGGGTCGTGACCATCGACGGCAAGGATTATCGACTCGGAGACCATTTCCATGTCATCGCGACACAGAACCCGATCGAACAGCAAGGCACTTATCCCCTGCCCGAAGCGCAGAACGACCGCTTCATGTTCAAGATCGTGCTCGACTTCCCCGAGCGCGATGCGGAGCTGGAAATCCTGAAGCGTCATGCACTCCAGCCCCTCGCCTTCGACGCCCGCACCGAGGCCATCGAGCCCGTACTGGGCGCCGCCGATCTCGACGCGGCCCACGGGCTGATCGACAGCATCAGGCTGGACGAGAAAATCCTCACCTACATCCTCGACCTCGTTCGCGGCACCCGGACCGATCCGGAGATTCGCGAGGGCGCATCCACCCGCGCCGCCGATGCCCTCGCCGGTGCGGTCCGCGCTGCGGCGGCCCTTGCCGGGCGCGATTATGCGATCCCGGACGATGTCCAGTCCCTGCTCCTGCCGGCCCTGCGGCACCGCATCCAGCTCGGACCGGCCGCCGAGATCGAGGGCCGCACTGCCGACGACGTACTCACCGCCCTGCTGAGCCGGATCGAGGCGCCCCGCTGATGCGCCCCACGCGGCGCCTCATAATTCTCGCCATCGCGACCCTCGTCCTGACCGGTCTGCTCTTGCCGCTCGGCGTGAGGGAGGCTGCGCCGCTCCTGTTGCCCAGCCTCGCCCTCGCCGCCCTGCTCGCGATCGATCTGGCCACCAGCCTGCGCGCCTCGATCCAGCTGGACCTGGACGGGCCGGACGCGCTTTTTGCCGGCGAAACCGAAACCTTCCACCTGCATTTCCAGACCCCTCCGCCGCACGGATTGACGCTGCGCTTCGACTGGCCGCAAGGGCTGACCGGACCCGAAAGCCTGGAAGCGGACGCCGGGCGCGCCCGTACGGTCGAGTTGCCGGTTACGGCGCGCGCGCGGGGGGAGTGGCCCTTCGGCCAGGTCTGGCTGAACTGGACGTCCCGCTTCGGTCTCATCGAATTCATTCCGCGCACCCGAACCGATCGCGTCATCGCCGTCGTGCCCGACATCCGCCCGGTCACGCGCGGCCAGATCGATATCGCCGTCCAGACCAGCCTGCACGGGCAGAAGGAGAGCTATGCCCAGGGCGAGGGCTCGGAATTCCACCAGCTGCGCGAATACGTGCCGGGCGAGAGCCTGCGCAATATCGACTGGAAGCGCTCCGCCCGCCTGCGCCGCATGCTGGCCAAGGAGACCCGCGCCGAGCGCAACCACAACGTCATCATCGCGCTCGACAACGGCTATCTCATGCGCGAAGCCATCGCCGGCCTGCCCAAGATCGACCACGCCATCAATGCCGCCCTCGCAACGGCCTGGGCCGCCTCGGTGGGCGGGGATCGCGTCGGCCTGTTCTCCTACGACGCCCGTCCCGGCCTGTGGATGCCGCCGGAACCGGGCCGCCAAGCCTTCCCGAAACTGCGGCGCAAGCTCGCGGCGCTCGCCTATGAGAGCCGGGAGAGCAATCACACGCTGGCGCTCGCCACCCTGCAACAGCGCCTGCGCCGCCGCAGCCTGGTCATCGTCTTCTCCGACTTCGTCGACACGACGACGTCGGAGCTCATGGTCGAGCAGCTGGCCCTGATGTCGCGCCAGCATCTGGTCATCTTCATCGCCCTGCGCGATCCGGACACCCAGGCGCGCGCCGGTGATACCGTCAGCTCGCTCGACGATGCCGCGAAAGCAGTCTCCGCTTCGGACATGCTGCGTGACCGGAAAATCGTGCTGGAGCGACTCAACCAGCTCGGCGTGCTCGTCCTCGACACCGAACCGGGCAAGCTGACGCCCCAACTGGTCTCGACCTATCTCGATCTGAAAGCCAGGGAGATGGCATGAGCGAGGAACCGCGTATCCGTTCCGCCCGCTTCCGCGCCCAGCGCGAGGCCGACTGGCACCGGCTGGAAACCCTCGTCGAGAAATCCGAGAAGGGTGTGGGCGGCCGCCTCACCTTCGAGGAATCCCAGGAACTCGCGCAGCTCTACCGCAAGTCCGCCACCAGCCTCTCGGTTGCGCGTGACATCTCCATGGATCGCGGCCTGCTCGCCTATCTGGAAGCGCTGGTCTCGCGCGCCTTCCTGGCGGTCTATGCGCCGCAGGAAAGACTGGGCGCCGGCATTGCCCGCTTCTTCACGAACTCGGCGCCGCAAGCCATGCGGCGTTCGGCCGGATCGCTTTTCCTTGCGGGCCTCGCTCTGGTGCTCGGCCTCCTGATGGGCAATGGACTGTTCGCGGCCGACCCGGCCTGGTTCTACACCTTCGTTCCGTCCGATCTCGCTGGCGAACGCGGACCGGGTGCCAGTACGGAGACGCTGCGTGCCGTGCTCTTCGACGGCGAGGCCTCGATGGCCGGCCAGCTGGGCGCCTTTGCCGCCTTCCTCTTCTCCCACAACACGCGGATCGCCCTCTTCGTTTTCGCCCTCGGCGTGTTCGCCTGCGTGCCGAGCTTCCTGCTGACGGTCTATAACGGGCTGATCCTGGGCGCCTTCTGGGGGCTCTATGCGGAACGGGAGCTGGCCTGGGAGCTGTTCGGTTGGCTCAGCGTGCACGGCGTGACCGAGCTCTCCGCCATCGTCATCGCCGCGGCCGGCGGTTTCCGGCTCGGCCTGGCCTTTCTCTTTCCCGGCACGATGACCCGCCGCGATGCCCTGCGGCACGCCTCGCGCGATGCAGTGAAACTCGCCCTGGTCGCCGCTCTGATGCTCGTTGTGGCGGGCTTGCTGGAAGGCTTCGTGCGTCAGCTCGTGCAGGACACGGTCACGCGCATCGCGATCGGCTGGACGATCGGTGCGCTCTGGCTGTCCTGGTTTCTGCTCGCCGGACGGGGGAGCCGCTCATGAGCCGTTCGACGCCTGCCGCCATCGCACGCAAGGCCGAAGCCTCCCGGCGCTGGTTCGAGCTGACACCGCCGGAAGGCGTCCCGGTGCGGTTCGAGATCGCGACGCTCGGCGCGCGGCTCGGCGCACAGCTGGTCGATATCGGGCTGACCGTATTCGGCATGATCGCCCTGATCATCGTGCTCGCCATCCTGCCCTTCAACATCGAGCCGCTGGTGGCGTCGCTCGCAGCCATTCTCGCCCTCGCCATCCGGGCGCCCTACTACATCCTGACGGAACTGTTCTGGAACGGACAGACCCTGGGCAAACGCATGACTGGCCTGCGCGTCCTCTCTGCCGACGGGCGTGGTCTGTCCACGCACAGCATCGTGGCCCGTAATCTGATGAAGGAGATCGAGGTGTTCATGCCGGGCAGTCTCCTGCTCGCAGCCGGCGGCCTGGACGCGTTCTGGCGCACTGTGCTGACAATCTGGATCCTGGTCGTGCTGCTGATCCCGCTCTTCAACAAGCGCAAGCAGAGGCTCGGCGACATTCTCGCCAATACCGTCGTGGCCAGACAGCCGCGCACCATGCTGATGCCCGATCTGACCGAGGCGGAGGCGGCTGCGGACGCCGAATTCGTCTTCTCAGCCGCCCAGCTCGACCATTACGGCCGCTTCGAGCTGCAAACGCTGGAAGACCTGCTCCGGACCAATCCGTTGAGCGCGGATTCCCGGGCGCGCCTCGACGAGAGCGTCATCCGCGTGGCAGCTCAGATCCGCAAGAAGATCGGCTATGAGGACCCTGTCCCCGACGATCGCGCCCTCGCCTTCCTGCACGCCTTCTACAAGGCGCAGCGGGCCTATCTTGAGCAGAAACAGATTTTCGGCGACGTCCGCGACGACAAGCATCACCGCGAAAATGACGACTGACGACTACGCCTGTGACGAACGGGCCGATGCAGCTTATGCCTGATCACACACGCCAAGGGGGATATCCATGACTGACACACCCACCGCACCCGCGATCAAACCGGAATTCGGCGCCGGCAATATCGTCGGCGAGAGCATCCAGCTCCTGTTCAAGCACTTCCCGATCATGTTCGGAATCGTGTTCGTGCCGGTGCTGATCTACAACCTCATCGCCACCGGCTTCGCCGAGGACATGGTAAACGCGACCTCGTTCGCGGACATCGTACCGGTTTACGTCCTCAGCGCGATTTCCGGCCTGATGTTCATTGTCCTGCAGGCGATCATCATCCGCATTGTCATCAGCCTGAAGACAGGCGGCGGGATTCAGCTGAATGCCGCGCTTTCGGCCGCCCTGTCAGGCTTCTTCCCCATCCTTATTCTGGGGATCGTGGCCTCCATCGCGATGGGTATCGGCTTCCTTCTGTTCTTCGTGCCTGGCCTGTATGTGATGGCCATGCTGTCGGTCTACGTCCCGGCGATCGTCTTCGAGCGCGCCGGTTTCAATGCGCTCGGACGATCGACCGAACTGACCAAGGATTATCGCTGGGCCATCGTCTTCATGCTGATCCTGGTCGTGATCGTCGGCTGGATCGCGCAGGCCATTCTCGGCGGCATTATCACCCTGCTCTGGGCCGGCGGCCTCGGTGGCGCAGGCCGGGCCTTCACCGACCCGGCTTATGCGCTCAACATGCCTCTGTGGGCGACAGTGGCAGGCTCCGCAGTCGAAGCGGCGATCTATCCCTTCTCGATGATCGCCACCGGCCTCGCCTATGCGCGCCTCCGCGAGATCAAGGAAGGCGGCTCGACGCAGGATCTGCTGAAGGTCTTCGAATAGGCCGGACATCGCCGGACCGGAAAAGGCGGGCCCCGAGCCCGCCTTTTTTATGCGGTGCGGGTCGCGTCGCCAAAGGCGCCGGCGATCCAGTCCGCGACGGTCCCGGGCGCCTCCATCGGAATGAGATGCCCAGTGCCCGGCATCTTGTCGGGTACGATGCCGCAACGCCCGAGCAGGCGCGTATTGATCACGGTCGAGCCGCGCTCCGCCTTCAGCACGCGAACAGGCATGCCGGCACGCCTCAGAATGGCGGGCAGATTATGGCCCTGCGCCTCGTAATTGGCGGCTTCCCACAGCGGGTCGCAGGAGAGTTTCATCTCTCCCTCGCCTGTCTCCGTGAGTCCGTCGATAAGATAATCGTCGAGTACGCCCGCGGCCCAGCCGGAGAAGACCGGGTGACGCGCATAGCGGGCCCTGGCCGCCGCCCGGTCGGGCCAGCCATTGGTCCGACGCCGCGCCCCGTTGGCAATGGCGATCCGGCCTTTCAGCATGAAGTGCAGCGGGCTGCGCGCCATCAGATACAGCGTGTCCGGCATGACCACCGGTTCGACCAGTGCCAGTGGCGGCGGTGTCTCCATCCGCGAGGATGCGAGCAAGCAGGTCGCCGCGCCCATGGAATGACCGGCGAGCAAGTCGGGCCGGCGTGGCATTCGGTCGATGAAGGCGTTGAGATCACGGGCGTAACTCCACCAGTTGCGATGGGTCGCCGGGTCGGCAGGAAGAGAGGTGCGACCATGCCCCCGAAGATCAGGCGCCACGACCTCGAACCGGGTCGAAAGCGCCTCGAGCATCTGCCTGTAGGCACTCGCGCAGAAACCGTTCGCATGAACGAAAAGGAGTTGCGGCGCATCCGGTTTCGGCCAGAGCCACATCGCCATCTCGCCGTCCGGCAAAGCAATCGTGTGCCTTTGCGCGGCGCTGCCCACGTCGGTCATGCAACGAATACCCGTCTTGGTGTGATCGAGGACGGGAGACTAGCGCGCGGGACGGGACTGAACATCCGGCAATGCCATACGCGCAGGTATCACCCGTATGCAAACAAGGTGAAAAGCGTGCCGGCCAGGATGGCGACGCCATAGGGAACGGGCGTCTTGAGGCGGTTCGCGGCATCCTCGGCCGGATCATCGACTCCGGGGTCAGAGTCCGGCGCCGCGCCGGTATTCGGGAGACGGGTTGAGACCAGCCCCCAGAGGATCACGGCGCCGCCCAGAAGCCCGCCCGCGATCATGATCCAGGCAGTCAGCCAGAGCAGCAGGCCGGGGGTGAACCAGAGGGAAACGGCGGCATAGAGCTTGATATCCCCGCCGCCCATGAGGCGCGTGACCCAGAGCCCCAGCCCCACTGCAAGCGCCAGCACGCCCGCCGCCAGGTGCATCAGCCAGGTCTCAACCGGCCAGCCGGAGAGCAGACCGGCGGGCACGACCAGAGCCGCGATCGCGATCGGCAAGGCGTTGGGAATGGTCAGGCTGCGCACGTCCCAGGCTGCCGCGATGGCGACCAGGACGAGCATCAGCGCCTCGCCCGGGGACAGGGGTAATGCGGTCACGGCTGATTGTTCGCCGCCCGGACTTCCTGCCAATTGCTGTAGGCCTGCTCGTAGAAGACCGGGCTGGCTTCCAGTGCTCGCTGGAACAAACTCTCGGCGCGGCGCAGATCGCCCTGGCTGCGAGCGATCACGCCGGCATTGTTGAGCAGAATGGGCCGCTCGTCCTCGCTGACATCGCGCAAGGCCCGGCTGGTCTCGCCGCGCACCAGGAAGGCCAGGCGGAGATTGGCCTCCGCGGCAGGCAGTCCGGGCTCGCGCCGCAAGGCCTGGGTAAAGGCGCTGACCGCTGCGTCCGACTGTCCGTCCTGCAGATAGGCGAGGCCGAGATTGTTCCAGGGCGTCGCACTGGTCGGTGCGATCTCGGTTGCCCGCCGGAAGGCATTGATCGCCTCGGTCCGCTGGTCCAGCTCCATCCAGCTGATACCGAGCGCATTCCAGGCGCGCCAGTCAGCGGGAGCGGCCACGACGGCACGTTCGAGATAGGGCATGGCGGTCTCGGCATCGCCACCGGCCAGCAGCACGGTCCCCATACCGCGCAGCGCCCGGGCGTCATTGCCGTCGGCCAGAAGGAATTCGTATCGCGACCGCGCGCTGGCCACATCGCCGCCGGCGAATTCGCAGGCGGCCATGATCAGCTGCGCTTCCCGAGCTGTCTCCGCCTCGTGAATCCGCAGTGCTGCGATGGCGGTCGCAGTTTCGCAATTGGCCTGCCCCACCCAAGTGGCCCAGTTTTAAAGTTAGGGCCCGGCGGGTTATGTGCGGCGGTCATGCCGGCACGCCCTCAACGTAGGGCGGCAGACAAGTCGCTGGCAAGAGCGCTTCAGGAGCTGGTGGTCTGTAGCC
>NZ_JBSXNX010000012.1:0-81204 GCF_056857855.1 Maricaulis sp. B-26 | reverse complement strand
CTGATGCCGGACAATGCCGTCATCAAGGACTGGGTCGCCCGCTGCGCCGGCCACCCGTCGGTCAAGCGCGTCGCGGAGCGGGAGATGGCAGAGGCCTAGGGGGAGATCGGCCACTTTCCTCCCCGCTCGCGGGGAAGTGGGCCGCGGCAAGGCCGCGGGTCGAAGGGGGCACTCGGCGCTTCATCCTGCACCAGCCCCCTCCGTCCCTTCGGGACACCTCCCCCGGCGGGGGAGGACGAAACACCGATAGCGCCACGACCTTCCGGCCTGGCGGTATGAGGGGTGCAGGATGCCGGCTGATGCCGGAGTGTTGCTATAAGTGTGAGTGACATCAGGGACATCCTGCACACGGAGATTTACCGGAGCCCTCACGGGCTCCCTCTCGAAACCGGTCTGGACAGACAGTCAGCGCTTTTGCTGCCTCTCCGAACCGATGGCCTCACCGGGCCTTGCCGTGGTCAATCCGGCAAGGACGGGCAAGCTCCGTCCTCCCCGCACCCCCGGCGAACCAGGCCAGGCCTCGAGCGGTGCGAGAACGGGGAAGAGTCTAGGTTAGGTTTTGAGGGTGGGGATAAGTTCCCTGAAAAACCCCAAACTTGTCATCCCGGACGCATGCCCGGCCCTGAGCCGGGCGGAGATCCGGGACCCATACGCCCGGTGCGGGTCGGAAGCATAAGCAGCATGGATAGAGAGCCGGCTTTCGTCCAATTCCCGCGTTTATGGGTCCCGGCTCTACAGCCCGCCTGCGCGGGCTATACGGCCGGGATGAAAACTTGAAACGAAAAATCTCGATTCCCCCGGACCCCGTTCCGGGGCCTCGGAAGTCTTGAAGAGTTGAACTCGCCCCCGTTTCCGAGGCCCCGGGACAGGCCCGGGGAAACCGGAGCTGAGTGGCGCGCCCCGAGCCCGTTTCCCCATTCATCTCTTGCCGGGATGTCGCCGCACGGGTCCAGCGCCGTCAAGGCGCATGCCCGCGAAGCGGCGCCGAAGGCGGCCTTGACGGCGCTGGACCCGTGCGGCCCGCTGGCTGGCGTGAGATGAAGGGATGGATTTGCGCGCAGCGCTTAAGGGGCAGGACTGGCGTTCGGACGGTTGAGCAGACGGGAGACGTGTTTTCAGTCCCTTAATTTCATCTGTCCCCATTCATCTCGCGGGTAGTAGGTGCCTGTCACCATTTATTCGGCCACCGGCTCAGACCGGGCCAATCTGGACGCCCGAAACGGCGGAGCGGAAAGCCGCCGGATGATTAAATCGGTACGTGTCCCCGGTTTTCCTGGCCTTGATGATTTCGAGCAGGAACTATTTCTTGAGCAAGCGAATATACAGCCTAGCGGTTTCGACAAGATAGTCCTGCTCAACCCACAAGATTCTAGCCGGTCTTTCCAAGTTTACCCCTGAGCCAGCTGTCTAAGCGCTAACCCCCTACTCCCACTCGATCGTCCCCGGCGGCTTCGAGGTCACGTCGTAGACCACCCGGTTCACACCCCTGCACTCATTGATGATCCGCGTGGCGACGCGGCCGAGGAAATCGTGGTCGAAGGGGTAGTAGTCCGCGGTCATGCCGTCGACCGAGGTCACGGCGCGCAGGGCGAGGACATGGTCATAGGTGCGCTCGTCGCCCATCACGCCGACGGTGCGGACCGGCAGCAGGACGGAGAAGGCCTGCCAGATCTTGTCGTAGAGGCCTTCCTTGCGGATCTCGTCGATATAGATCGCGTCGGCCTTGCGCAGGATGTCGGCCTTCTCCTTGGAGACGGCGCCGGGAATGCGGATGGCCAGGCCCGGCCCCGGGAAGGGATGGCGGCCGACGAAGGCTTCCGGAAGGCCGAGCTCGCGGCCGAGCGCGCGGACCTCGTCCTTGAACAGCTCGCGCAGCGGCTCGACGAGCTTCATGTTCATGCGCTCGGGCAGGCCGCCGACATTGTGGTGCGACTTGATGGTGACCGAGGGGCCGCCATCGAAGCTGACGCTTTCGATCACGTCCGGATAGAGCGTGCCCTGGGCCAGGAAGTCGGCGCCGCCGGCGGCTTTCGCCTTCTCCTCGAACACGTCGATGAAGAGCTTGCCGATGGTCTTGCGCTTCTTTTCCGGATCGTCGACGCCCTCGAGCGCGCCCAGGAAGAGCGCCTCTTCGTCGGCATGGACGAGCGGGATATTGTAGTGCTCGCGGAACAGGGTCACGACCTCGTCCGCTTCACCGAGGCGCATCAGGCCGGTATCGACGAAGACGCAGGTGAGCTGGTCGCCGATCGCTTCGTGCAGCAGCACGGCCACGACCGAGCTGTCGACGCCGCCGGACAGGCCACAGATGACCTTGCCGTCGCCGACCTGTTCGCGGATCTTGGCGATCGCCTCATCCTTGAAGCTCGCCATGGACCAGTCGCCCTTGAGACCGGCAATCGTGTGCGTGAAATTGCGCAGCAGCGCCGCACCGCGCGGCGTGTGCACGACTTCCGGGTGGAATTGCACGCCGTAGAACTTGCGATCCTCGTCGGCGATGGCCGCAAACGGCGCATGGCCGGATTTGGCGATGACCCTGAAACCCTCGGGCAGAGCCGCGACGCGGTCGCCATGGCTCATCCAGACGCGCTCTTCGTGACCGATCGGGCCGAAGCCCTCGAAGAGCGGGCTGTCCTCGACCAGGGTGATGTCGGCGCGGCCGAATTCGCGCTCGTCGGAGGCTTCCACACGGCCGCCGAGCTGCGCGCACATCGTCTGCTCGCCATAGCAGATCCCCAGAATGGGCAGACCGCGCGTGAACACGCTCTCGTCGGCGCGCGGAGAATTGTCCCAATGCGTCGAGTGCGGCGAACCGGAGAGAATGATGGCCTTCGGATCGAAATCGTCGATGAAGGCCTTGTCGGCGCGGTTATAGGGATGGACTTCGCAATAGACGCCGCTTTCGCGGACGCGCCGGGCGATGAGCTGGGTCACCTGGCTGCCGAAGTCGATGATGAGGAGTTTTTCGTGGTTGTCGGTCATGCGCTTTCGAGCCCGCGCGCGCAGGCTTCCCGGAGGTCGATTTGTGTGGAAATGGCCGAGATGAGGTTCAGCATGCGGCCCGATAACGCGAGTCAGCCCGAATGACCAGTGCCTAGCGCTGTCCGGCCGGGCTTTTTACCGGGTTGAACTCGAAGCGACTTCGGCCCAGTTTCCGGACAAGGGGCCTGAGGGCCCGGAGCGAAGGATACCGACATGATCACCCGGACCGGATTTGCCTCTGCTTTCCTCGGACTGGCGGGCCTCACGCTCGCAGCCTGCTCGCCTGCGCCGACGGCCACGCCGCTCGCCCGCGGCGACTGGCAGCTCGCGGCCGGCGAGTCGCATCTCAACTTCGTCTCGGTGAAATCCGGAACCATCGCCGAAGCGCACAGCTTTTCCGGCCTCTCCGGCTCGGTCACGCCGGACGGGAATGCGGAGCTGGTCATCGACCTCGCGACCGTCCGTACCGGCATCGATATCCGCGACGAGCGCATGCGCGAACACCTGTTCGAGACGGAGACCTATCCGGACGCACGCGTCACCCTGCCGGTCGATGTCGCCGCACTGGAAGCGGACGGCGTGCTGCAGCCCGGCGATCGCGTGGCGATCAATGCGGAGGCCACGCTTGATCTTCACGGCATGAGCGTGCCGCTGGAGACGCATCTCACCGTCACCCGGCTGTCCGATGACCGGGTACTGGTGGAAACCTCCGTGCCCGTCCTGCTCCATGTCGAGGATTTCGGGCTTGGCGGCGGACTGGAAACCCTGCGCGAGATTGCCGGCCTTCCCGGCATCGCCCCGGTTACCCCGGTGACGGTCTCGCTGGTTTTCGAGCGGGGTTAGCGAGAGGCTGCCGGGCGGATGCGGCCGGATCGATCGTCTGCGCAGGCGGCCCGGCACGATCCTCACTAGATTGAATCTCTGTAAGTTTCGGGCAATGCTTAGCCATTCCGCGCAGCGCTAGAACTCGACCGTCAGCGTAGCGGAGTGAGTCATGCATCAGCCAGTCGGGCCCGGCCCCGTCTTCATCGGCGGCGCGCCACGTTCGGGCACGACGCTCCTGCGGGCGATCGTCAATGCCTCCGGCGTCATCACCTGCGGCCCCGAGCTCCGGGTCGTGCCGGCGCTGTGCCAGCTCGCCAGCCAGGTCGAGGCTCACCATGCCGATGTGCTGGACGCGGAATACGGCCTCTCCCGCGATGCGCTGCAGGCCAGCTTCGCCCGCTCCATCGCCGGCTTTCTCGAACCGGTCGCGACCCGCACCGGTCTACGGCCGGCCGAGAAGACCCCCGCCAATATTCTCCACTTCCCGACCCTGCGCGCCCTCTTTCCCGACAGCCCGCTGATCGCGATCGTCCGGGATCCGCGCGATGTCGTGGCCTCCCTTCTCGGCATGGACTGGCGTGACGCCAGGACAGGCCAGCCTATGGCGATCACGCGTGACGCCGCCAGCGCCGCTCGGCTCTGGCTCTCGAGCGTCGAAGCGGGCGCCGCCATGCGCGACGATCCTGGTTATCTGGAACTGCACTATGAAGCGCTGGCGCGCGATCCGGCCTCCGAGACCGGCCGGCTGGCCGATCATCTCGGCCTGAACGAACTCGCCCGGGAGCGGGCGCTCAGCCACTGGCGCTTCTACAATGCGGAGGCCGGCGAAGCCGAAAGCAGCGCCGCCCGCGCGGCCCGTCCTGTCGATACCAGCGCCATCGGCCGCTGGCGGTCCGTCCTGACGCCGCAGCAACGCAGCCAGGTCGAGCAGATCACGGGAGAGATGATGGACGCGCTCGGCTATGTCTGAGGCCGGGCCGGGCCCATACGACAGCTCTCCTGAAACCGGCCGCCGCTTCGTCTTCGCCGGCGGCTGTCCACGCTCGGGGCTTACCGTGCTGCGCGCCCTGCTGGCCGGTCACTCGCGCCTGGCCTGCGGCCCCGATACGGGCCTGCCGCCCTCCATCGCCTTCCAGTGGAATGCTTTCGCCACCCAGCTGGGCACGCTGCACGCGGCCGAGTTCGACATGGATGGCGAAGCCGTACGCGCCAACATGGCCCGCCTCCTCACCGAGCTGATCGGCGAGCCGGTCCGAGGGACGCCGCAGCACCTCCTCGTGGAGAAGACAGCTCTCAATGTGGTCGCCTTCGAGCCGCTGGCGAAACTCCTTCCCGAGGCGCGCTTCATCCATGTCGTGCGCGAGGGACGCGACGTCGCCGCCTCCCTGCTCGAGCGCGACTGGCGGGATTCGAACGGTCACCGCTTCGCCCATACGGTCCGGCCGGACGCCGCCCTGAAATACTGGAGCGACCTGACCGGGATCGGCCTCAAGGCCGAAGCCGCGCTGGGCCCGCGCATCATCCGCGTGCGCTATGAGGACCTTGTCACGCGCCCGAAGGCTGCTCTGACGTCACTGACACGCTTTCTCGGCCTCGCCTGGGAACCCGCCATGCTTCACCTCGCCTCTCGCGACATGGCGCTCTACGGGCTGGAGGAAGACAGCCGCGAAGCCCTCTCGGGCCCGCTCAGCCGCAAACATGTCGGCCGCTACAAGCGTGATGAGCGTCTCCGGCATGCCCCGCCATTTGTGGGGCAGAGGCTGGAGGAGCTGGGGTATGGGTAATCCAGGACGAGGAAGAAGCGCGCGATTTGCGGATACCGATATACCGCGCGCCGAGATACTCCGAGTGCGCCTCGGCGAGACTGTCAGGCACCATGCGGTCGAAACTCCCTGCCGCCGCCTGCCCGCCTACCCCACCCGCTCCAGCACGCAGATATAAAACCCGTCCGTATCCGTGCGCGCCGGGGAGAGCTGGATGGCGCCGTGGTCTCCGACGCAGGGCTCGAGGGCAGCGTCCGCCCCGTCGGCGAGACCGCCGGAGGCCTTGAGGACGTCGAGCGCCGGGACCGTTTTGAAAGCGTCGGTCTTCGCGAGGAAGTCCGATACGCGGTCGCCGTTTTCTTCGGGCAGGACCGAGCAGGTGATGTAGACGAGACGGCCGCCCGGCTTCACATAGCGCCGGGCGCGTTCGAGCACGGTGTCCTGTTCGGAGATGCGCTTTTCCAGAGCCGTCGGCTTGAGGCGCCATTTGGCGTCGGGACGCCGGCGCCAGGTGCCGGTTCCGGTGCAGGGCGCGTCGCAGAAAACGACATCCATTTTCTCAACAAACTCACCCAACACATTGTCTTCCTTGCCATCATGGACCTGCACATTGCGCGCACCTGCACGCTTGAGGCGGGGCCAGATGGCGCGCAGACGGCGCCAGTCGATGTCCCAGGCATGGACCTGTCCGGTATTGTGCAGCAAGGCCGAGAGGGCCAGCGTCTTGCCGCCCGCACCGGCGCAATAGTCCAGTATCTGCATGCCCGGACCGGCATTGGAGGCCAGGGCTGCCAGCTGGGAACCGATATCCTGCACCTCGACCCAACCCTTGCCATAGGCCGGAATACTCTCGGCCGCAGCCGCCTTGCCGCGCGGATCGCGCTGGGCAATTCGAATACCTGAGCGCACGAGTCGGGATTGTTCGGCAGCCTTAAGTTTGGAGGATACTTCCTTGAAAGCCTTGTCGAAATCCACGCGCTCTTCATTCACCCTGAGATCGACCGGAGCCCGCGAGGAGAGGCGTGCGCCCTCCTCCGCAGCGTCCTCTCCGAAGACCCGAAGGAAGCTCTCCTCGAGCCAGTCCGGGAAGTCGCCACGCACATGCAGGGGCGCGTCCGAGATGTCGCGCGAAAGACCTTCGCGTTCGGCGTCGGTGAGCGGTTCGGGCGCATGCTCGTCGCCTTCGAAGAGCGCATCGATCTCCTCCGCGGAAAGCCCCCAGATACGGCCGACCGTACCCAGAGCGAGCGCGCGTGCGCCCTCCTCGCCCATCGCATGTCCGATGGAGGCACGGTGACGCAGAGCGTCGAGGACGAGCCCGCCGATCCAGGCCCGGTCGCCCGAACCGGCGAAGCGGTGCGCCTTGCCCCAGTCTCGCACGGCATCCTTCACCGGCTGATGCTGGCGGGTGAGCGTGTCGAGAATCTCGATCGCGGCCGCGATCCGGGCGCCGTCTCTCATACGTGTGTCCTAATTCGGCTGTGCGCCGCCATACGACTCTGCGAGCTGGCGGCAAATCGCTCTGGGGGCGGTGATCAAACGGCGGCCATTGGAGGCCGTCTCGAACTCGACATGCGCCTCGGTCTCGTCCGCGAGGACCAGGGTGGGCGCATTCTGGTTCTCCTCGTCCAGCACAGCCACGATCTCATGGCGCGGACGCGGATAGTCGACGCGCACGATGGTGACGGCATCGGCCCAGTGAGGGTTGAGCGCGAGCATGCCCTCCACCGTGCAGCAATCGGTACACAGCCATGGGCCGCCTTCCGCATCGTCCCACGCACCGGTCAGCAGGAAGAGAATATCCTTCCCGGTCTCGATTGTCGGTTGTTCGGCCATCATCGACTCATCACCTCGACGGTCAGCACGATCCAGAAGCTCAGCAATACAAGGGCGCTGGCCGCAAAGGCCATGAAGCGCGGGCGCAGGCTGTTGGTGGTCACATGAATGCCGGCGTGAAGCAGTCGCAGTCCGAACCAGGTCCAGGCCAGCATGACGAGGATGGCGCTGCCCGATTCCAGGATGAGCGCGAAGGCAATGCCGGCATAGAAGAGGATCGGCGTTTCGAGCTGGTTCTGGAAGGCATTGCCGACCTGCTGGACGCGCGTCGGCCAGGCCCGTTGCCCCAGCACGATATCGCCCGGCTTCACCTTGCCGCCGGCCACGGCGCCGAAGCGCATGCCGCCGGTCGCGAAACCGAGCGCAAAAGTCAGCAGGACCTGTGCGAGGACCGGGAAAAAGAGATCAGTGTTCATGATGTCATTCCTTCGCGATTGGGACCGCGAGGTTAGATCCGGTCCGTACAGGACCGTCAGCCGAAAAAAGCGACTGACGGCCATGCACTTGTATTTGCAGGTGGCTAGCTCCGCGCGGGATAGTTCGGCGCTTCGCGGGTGATCTTGACGTCGTGCACATGGCTCTCTGTCAGGCCCGCATTGGTGATGCGCACGAATTGCGCCCGCTGGTGGAAGTCCGCGATGGTTCTCGAGCCGGTATAGCCCATCGCCGCGCGCAGACCGCCGACCATCTGGTGCAGGATCGGGCCGACCGGGCCCTTGTAGGGCACCTGACCTTCAATACCTTCCGGCACCAGCTTCATGCGCTCGGTGTCCTTCTGGAAATAGCGGTCGGCGGAACCGGCCGCCATGGCGCCCAGCGAACCCATGCCACGATAGGATTTGTAGGACCGGCCCTGGTAGAGGAAGACCTCGCCCGGCGCTTCTTCCGTGCCGGCGAGCAGCGAGCCGACCATGACGGCATCGGCACCGGCGGCGATCGCCTTGGCCATGTCGCCGGAATACTTGATGCCGCCATCGGCGATGATGAACGCGTCCGAGCCTTCCGCAGCGCGGCGGGCATCCATGATCGCCGTCAGCTGGGGAACGCCGACACCGGCCACGATGCGCGTGGTGCAGATCGAGCCCGGCCCGATACCCACTTTCACGCAGTCCGCACCGGCATCGATCAGCGCCCTGGCGCCGTCATAGGTCGCCACATTGCCGGCGATGACGCGGGCGGCACTGGAGGATTTCTTGACCCGGGTGACCTGGTCGAGGACGGATTTCGACTGGCCGTGCGCCGTGTCGATCACGACAACGTCGACACCGGCATCGATCAGCGCCTCGGCGCGTTCGAAGCCGCTATCGCCGACCGTGGAGGCTGCGGCGCAGCGCAGGCGGCCCTGGCTGTCCTTGGCGGCCATCGGATAGGCTTGGGCCTTTTCCATGTCCTTCACGGTGATCAGGCCGATGCAGCGGTCCGCCTCGTCGACCACGACCACGCGCTCGATGCGGTGACGGTGCAGCTGGGCGCGGGCCTCGTCCTCGCTGGCGCCCTCCTTCACCGTGACGACTTCGCGCGTCATCAGATTGCCGACCTTCTCGTTCGGGTCGTCGGCGAAGCGGACATCGCGATTGGTAATGATGCCGACCAGCTTGCCCGGCAGGCCGTTGGATGGGCCATCCACGACGGGAATGCCGGAAATGCGGTGCTGCGAGATCAGGGCCCGAAGATCGGCCAGCGTGGCCTCCGGCGAAATCGTCACCGGATTGACCACCATACCGCTCTCGAAACGCTTTACGCGACGTACTTCCTCGGCCTGTTCCGCGATGGTGAGATTGCGGTGGATCACCGCCAGGCCGCCGGCCTGGGCCATGGCGATCGCCATGCCGCTTTCGGACACGGTGTCCATGGCGGCGGCGAGCATGGGGATATTCATGCCGACATCGGACGCGACACGCGTCGAGACGATGGCATCGGCGGGAAGAACTTCGGACGGGCCCGGTTGCAAGAGCACGTCATCGAAGGTGAGACCTTCGCGAATCTCCATGGGAGACTCCTCTCTGCTGCTTGCGGCGCGGCTATATGCCGGATTCGAACACGACGCAAGGGACCGTCTCAAGCTTTCGCGCAAGTGTCGCAGGCGCCGCCGTTTTCACGCCTGCCAATCGCCCCCTTTTCGCCCGCCTCTCATCGCCGGAATGCCGTTTTCGACCGCGAGGCTGTGACCGTGCCCGAGGGGCGTCCGGTTCGTGGAGAGGCGGATGCCGGGCGCGGAAACGGGGGACATATCATGCGCAGACGCTCGAAACGCCGCGACGACCAGGCCGAGGTGAACATGACGCCGATGCTCGACATCGTGTTCATCCTGCTGATCTTCTTCATCGTGACAGCCACCTTCCTGAGCGAGGAAGGCATCGACATGCGCCCGCCTCCGGAATGTGACGAGAACTGCGGCGAACCGGGCCCGCCGCCCATCGTCGTCCAGGTCGACGGCGACGGCGTCATTTTCGTCAACCGGACCCGCACCGACGTCGAACGCGTCCTCGCTGCCGTGAACCGGTTCCGCGCCGAGGAACCGAACAGCGCCGTCCTGCTGGAAGTCCACGACGAAGCCGAACACGGCATCGTGGTCCGTATCTGGGACGAAATGGGCGCCAACGGCGTTCCGGTCTCGATCCAGAGGACGGGCGGGGAGTGATACGTCCTTGCCCGGCTAATCCCGGTTCCTCACCGCGACCCTCGCCTGCGCGCGGTCGAGCACGCCTACGGAAAGCTCCGCCCAGAACGGGCTGTCCAGACCGGCCTCGACGATACCGGCGACCGATGCGCCGGCAGCCGCGAGATCCTCGATATAGATGATCATCAGCTCCTCGCGCGGATCGGCGGGATCGAGGACATGCTTCATCGTCGCATTGATGGTTTCCGCCGGCAGGGTATAGCCGGCCTCCGCCAGGACGAGACGCATCATTTCATTGTCCGAACCGGGCTCGGGGACGTCGGCCGCCCCGATCCCGAAACGCGGGCGGACGTAGAACAGGGCGTCGCCCAGTTCGCGCTGCTCGAGGGATGAGCGGTGGAAGTCGTAGCCCGCCTCGGGGAGGGTCGGCAGATAGGCTTCGAACTGGATCCAGTAGAGCCGGTCGACAATCCGGTCTTCCCCGGCTTCCACGAAGAGATGCATCTCGGCGTCGACAGCGTCGTAGAGCGCCCAGCGCCTGCCGCCGGCATAGACGGCAGCCTCGGGCAGGTCGATGCGCGCATCCGGCAGGTGCGGCGAGGACAGCGAAGCCTCCTCCGCCGTGCGCATGGGGGCGGGCCAGGGCTCGGCCTCGGCGCAGTCCGGCGTCGCGCACGCCTGAAACGCGATCGTCAGGGCGAGTGTACTGAAAGTAAGAGGCATGGGGCTCCGGCTCCGTGTCTGGGTCGCTCAAGTTACGCACAGCAGACCCGACCGATACGGTCGAAACCAGTGAAACATCGGTAAGATCGAAGATTTTTCGCTTTCTCAGGGCGCGCGGGTTCCGGCGACGCGCAGGCGTTCGCCGAGACGCAGAACCAGGCGCTCATAGTGCCTCCGGTCAAGGCCCCCGAAGACAGCGCAGCGCCCCTGCATGGCCAGGCCGGGCGGGCAGCCATGCGGCGGATCGGCCAGCGCCACCGCGCCGGCCAGGGCGGCCACGGCAGCGGAAATCATGACCGTCGAGATCGAGGTGACCGTTATTTTCAGGGCAAAGCTCATGGCACATCCTCCAGATCGCGTTGCCCAGGGAAAACGCACAAGGATGCGATTGGTTCAGTCTGGCGCGCCCCGGGAACGGCACCCGGAGACCACCTAGCGCCTGAACCCCGTCGCCACGACAAAGGTTTCGGCACTCTCACTGCGGGAGCTGTCCGGCTTGAAATGGCGGACCTTTTCGAAATTGGACTTGAGGAGATCGAGGAGTTCGCCTTCGGCGCCGCCCTGGAACACCTTGGCGACGAAATAGCCGCCGGGCTTGAGGGTCTCGACAGCGAAATGGGCGGCCATTTCGACCAGGGCGACAATGCGCAGATGGTCGGTCTTCTTGTGTCCGGTCGTCCAGGGCGCGAGGTCCGAGATCACGCCGTCGGCGGGACCGCCCATCTCGGCTTTCACCAGATCGGGCGCGTCATCCTCGGTGAAGTCGTGCTGGAGCAGGGTGGCGCCGGCAATGGGCTCGATCTCGAGCAGGTCGATGCCGACCACCTCGCTGGCGCCCTGTTTCAGAGCCACCTGCACCCAGCCGCCCGGCGCGGAGCCGAGATCGACGATGCGCTGGCCGGGTTTGAGGAAGTGAAAGCGCTCGTCCAGCTGGATCAGCTTGTAGGCCGCCCGGGAGCGATAGCCTTCCATCTGGGCCTTCTTCACATAGGGGTCGTTGAGCTGTCGCTGCAGCCAGCGCGTGGAGGAGGACTTGCGCCCCCGTGCGGTCTTCACGCGCTCGAACATCTGCTTGGCCGCACGCGCATCGCCGCCCTTGGTGACCGGGCCCGAGCGCCGCCGGCGGCGCTTCTCGCCGCCGTTTTCCGGCGTCTCGCCATTATCCTTGCTGTCGTCGCTCATTCGCCCTGATCCGCACTGGTGTTGTCAGCCGCCTGCTCCGGCCCGCGCTCGCCGCCACGCACCTTGCGCCGACGGCGTCGCTTGCGCGAGCGGCGCATGAGGTTGAGCAGCATGCCTTCGCGCAGCCCCCGGTCGCCGACACGCAATTCGTCCGCCGGCCAGGCCTCCGCCACTGCTTCATAGATGGCGCAGCCCGCCAGTACCAGCTCCGCCCTGTCGGCGCCAATGGTCGGTTCGGCGGCGCGGCCCGCCACGTCGAGATTGCGCAGGCGCGCGCAGGCCGCCAGAGCCTCCTCGCCGGTCATCCAGAGCCCGTCGACCTCGTTGCGGTCATAGCGCGGCAGGCGAAGATGCACGCCGGCCATGGAGGTCACGGTCCCGCTCGTGCCGACCAGATGGCCGCGGCCTTCCTTGAAAACCCTGCGCATGGCACGCGCGCCGCGCGGCGTCTTCATGAGACCGGCCGCATAGGCTTTCATGTCGTTGTACCAGGTCTCGCGATCCTCGCGCTCGGGAAAGCGCTCGGACAGGGTGACCACGCCGACGGGCGTCGAGCTCCAGGACTTCATGGGCGGCCGTCCGCCGCTTTCCGGACCGCCGCGCTTGCGCCACTCGCCGATATCGACCCAGGACAGCTCGGTCGAGCCGCCGCCGATATCGATCACCAGAGCGGCATCCTTCTCCGGATCGAGCAGATCGACGCATCCATGCACCGCAAGGCGGGCCTCTTCCTCCGGCGAAACGAGATCGAACTCCAGCCCGGTCTCGGCCTTCACGCGCGCCAGGAAGGCTTCGCCATTGCTGGCCGCGCGGCAGGCCTGGGTCGCGATGGAGCGGTGGCGGACCACATTCTGGCGCTTGATCTTGGCGGCGCAGACCTTCAGCGCCTCGACCGCCCGGTCCATGGCGCCGTCCGACAGGCAGCCGTGCGCATTGAGGCCTTCGCCAAGGCGAACGACCCGCGAGAACGCATCAATGACCTGGAAGCCCTGCCCCGTCTTCTGGGCCAGCAGCATGCGGCAGTTATTGGTACCCAGATCAATCGCGCCGTACACCGGCGCCTGCGACCTCCGCCGCCCGCGCCGTTTGCGTCCGGCGGACTGCTTCCCCGCTGAGTTCCGGGGTGCCGTCTCCGCCATGTTCTACCTCTTGCCGACCGGCGCGCCAGCCATGACGGGGCGCGGCTCGAATCGGCTTCATTTCAGTGTCGCGAGCAGAATACCTGTCTTGCAACTGCCTGCAAGGATGCGTGACGGAAGACACACAAAATCGTAGCTTATTGCTTCGCGAGCCCCATATGGGGCGTGTAAAGTGAAGTTCAGCGAAGAGTACCAATACGCGCCATGATCATCCGCCAGGCCAAATTCGCCCTCGGAGACGTTGTCAGGCACCGCGTTTTTCCTTTCCGCGGCGTCATCGTCGACGTCGATCCGGAATTCGCCAACACCGAGGAATGGTACCAGTCCATCCCGGAAGATATCCGTCCGGCCAAGGACCAGCCCTTCTACCATCTGCTCGCGGAGAATGAGGACAGCTATTACGGCGCCTATGTCTCCGAACAGAACCTGCTGCCCGATGCAGAGAATGGCCCCGTCGGCCATCCCCAGGTCCCCGAGGCCTTCGAGGGGTTCGACGGCACGCGCTACACGCTGCGCCCCGACGGCGATTTGACCCACTGATCCCGTCCCAGGGGCCCGGATGGCCCGCGACTTGCTGCATCTGACCCGGAACTCTCAATCTGGGACAGGCGCGAGCCTGACGGACATATGGTCAAGACACGGAATCTCGGAATCGACACGCTGCGCGGCGTTGCCTGCCTGCTGCTGGTCGCCCTGCACGTCATCGGCGAACAGCCGGAACACGGACTGCGGGTCGCCGACGATCATCCGCTGGCGCTCTTCACGGCGCTCTTCTTCCATCTGCGCATGCCGATGTTCGCCATGCTGTCCGGCTTCGTCTACGCTTACCGCCCGGTTGGCACGGGCGGTTTCGGCGGCTTCATGGCCGGCAAGCTGCGCCGTCTCGGCCTGCCCTTCCTGTTCGCCGCGGGCAGTTTCTGGGCCATCAACACCGCCTTGGGCGGCGGCTATGGCGTCCCGCTCCCGGAAGCCTGGAAAGTCTTCCTGCAGCCCTATGCGCAATTCTGGTTCCTGCAGTCCATCATCGTACTGTTTGCGGTCATCGCGATCGCCGACACGCTTTTCCCGCGTTCGCCCTTCAATGTGGCGGTCGGCTTCCTTGTGATTTCCGGTGCCCTCTTCCTGTCGCCTGTGGCGAACGGAATCGAATGGTTCTCGCTGGAGCGGACCTTCTATCTCGCGCCTTTCTTCGCCTTCGGCATCGTGCTGAACCGGATCGGGCCGAACCCGCCACGCATCCTCGTCGGCACGGTTCTGGTGGGCCTTCTCCTGGTCTTCACGCTGAATGCGCTGAACGTGTTCGCCGACCCGGCAGCCCCGCTCGTGCGCCGTACGGCGGTCGGCCTCAGCCTGGGTCTCTGCTTCTCGGGCTTCCTGATCCTGAAGCATTTTTCGATCAAGCCGCTGGCCTGGATCGGGCACCACTCCTTCACGATCTACCTCTATCACATGTTCCCGGTCATGGCCCTGCAGATGGCCTATGAGATCATCTTCCGCCCGGAACCCTATGTCGGCCTGGCACTCGGCTTGACGGCAGGAATAGCCGGCCCGATCGTTCTCCACCTGATCGTGGAACGGATCGGCGGATGGCCCATGCTGATCGCCCTCGGCCTCTCGCCGAAGAAAGCCAAGCCGGCCCCGGTCGAACAGGCCGCGGAACCGGCCGCCCAGACACCAGCTCCGGCCTCCGCGCCCAACCCGCTGGCCTGGCCCGAAGCGGGACGCTAGCCCCGCCTGACGCGGAACGAGAAACGCCCGCTCCTCACCGGAGCGGGCGTTTTCATGTGCGGTTTTCGCGTCAGGCTCAGACCTTCACGACTTCCTGTTCGATGGCGCCGAAGATGGACTTGCCGTCCTTGTCCTTCATCTCGATCCGGACGGTGTCGCCGTAATTCATGAAGGGCGTCGAGGGCTTACCGTCCTTGATCGTCTCGATCATGCGGATCTCTGCGATGCAGGAATAGCCGACGCCGCCTTCGGAGATCGGCTTGCCCGGGCCGTCATCGAGCTTGTTGGAGACCGTGCCGGAGCCGACGATCGTGCCGGCGGTGACCGGGCGAGTCTTGGCCAGGTGGGCGACGAGCTGCGGGAAGTCGAACGTCATGTCGATGCCGCATTCGGCCTTGCCGAAGGCTTCGCCGTTATACTTGACCAGAAGCGGCAGGTGCAGCTTGGCGCCGTCCCAGGCATCGCCCAGCTCGTCCGGCGTCACGGCGACCGGCGAGAAAGCACTCGGCGGCTTGGACTGGAAGAAGCCGAACCCCTTGCCCAGTTCGGCCGGGATAAGGCCGCGCAGCGACACGTCGTTGACCAGCATGACGAGACGGATCGACTTGGCGGCTTCCTCGGTCGAGCAGCCCATCGGCGCATCGCCGGTGATGACGGCGATCTCGCCTTCCATGTCGCAGCCCCAGGCCGTATCGCCGAGCGGGATATCGCCGCGCGGCGCGAGGAAGGCGTCGGAACCGCCCTGATACATCAGCGGGTCGGTCCAGAAGCTGGCCGGCATCTCGGCGCCCCGGGCCTTGCGGACCAGTTCGACGTGATTGACGTAAGCCGAGCCGTCAGCCCACTGATAGGCGCGCGGCAACGGCGAGAGCGCATCGCGCTCATGGAAGCGCTCGCGCGGAATGGTTTCGCGCTCGAGTTCTTCGGACAGGCTGCGCAGCTCGGGCTCGCAGCGGTCCCAATCGTCCAGGGCGGCCTGAAGCGTGGGGGCGACCTGACTGGCATCGGCGCACCAGGCCAGATCCTTGGAGACGACGACCAGCCGGCCGTCCCGGCTGTCCGAACGAAGCGTTGCGAGTTTCATGTGACTGCGTCCTTGGTTCGTGGTGATCGGTTGGCTGTGGATAGGCGGCGGCGTACCCGTCCCGGCACGTCCGCGGGAAATCAGGTGATCAGGGCGCGCGGCAGGATGCCGTCACGCGGGGATGCGGGAAAGAGGCTGTAACTCCACTCGATGATGGCGTCGAGTTCCGGCCCGAGCGATTTGGCGATCTTGTCGGCGTCTTTGGCGCGCCGCCCGGGCCCATAGGCCTGGCTCGCATCCTTCGCATCACGCCGGAAAAGCGGACCCGATGCGACCTCTGCCGTCACCTCGCTGCCCAGCTCCAGTCCGAAGAAGCCGTCGACCGCAGCGAGCGCCTCGGCCGGGCGCTTCACGAAGCGGTCGCCGTCCAGTGAGGCGGTGCGGGATGCGTCGTCAGCCTTCAGCCCCGCCAGCATGCTCGCGACCTGCATGTGCCAGACGATCGCCGCGATCTGGAGATCGGACATCTGCAGAAGCTGACGCTGGTCCATCTTGGCGACCGGGTGCCCGTCCATCGCAAAAATCGTGAAAAGGCGGCGGGCGAAGGACCGTCCTGACTCGCCCTTCTTGGCGATGGAGACAAGGAAGGCCTTGAGGTTCGAGGTCAGAAAGAGATGGCGGCTGTCCGGCAGGAGCCGCATCACATCGCCGATCAGATTGTTGACGGTATTCGTGGGCTTGATCGTGACATGTCCTTCCCCCGCCGGTGCCTGACCGAGCACGGGAAGCAGGCGTTGCAGCCAGCCCTGGGCCGCCGCCTCGCCCTGCATGCGCTTTATGTTGGCGACTTCCATCAGGGCCGCCGGCTCTTTCAGGCTGAAATTCGCGCCCGGCCTGTCGAGGCACCGGGCCAGCAGGGTCGAGCAGCAAAAAGCCGAGTGCCAGATGAAGACCATCGGCACGGGCTGGCCGGCTGGCCGGAGCGCATCGATACGCTCCTGGCGGACGGGGAGTCCGGTCCGGTCCCAGCGCTCGTCGAGAAAGGCCGCGTCGGCGATCGCCGCCCGGCCGGTCTGGCACAGCCTGACCATGCCGGATCTCGCATCGATGGCGTCCGGGTACCAGAAGGCTTCGGTCAAGGCGCCGCCTCGACCGTGCGGAAACTGCCATCCTCATTCATCCATTCCAGGATGCCGTTATGGATGGAGAAGCGCGCACCGTGGAGCTCGAGGCCCCGTTCGCGGATCGCGTCGGCGACGAAGGGGAATTCCTTGAGCCGCTCGACCGAATGCCGCACGGCGTTGAGTTCGAGATGGTCGCAGACCTGCGCCATGTCCCCGTCACCGACACGCTCGACGACTTCGGCGCGCGCCGGCTCGATCGGCTCCAGCCAGGGGCCGAGATAAATGCTTTCGATGTTCTCCAAACCGCCGGCGCACGCGGCGATACCGCCGCACTGGCCGTGTCCCATCACGACGATGTTCTGAACCTCGAGCGTACCGACGGCGAACTCGATCGCGGCCGAGACACCGTGACGTCCGCCATCGCAATCGACGGGCGGTACGAGATTGGCGACATTGCGCACCACGAAGAGATCGCCCGGGCTTGCGCCGAAGATATGGGCGGGATCAACGCGGCTGTCCGAACAGGCGATGATCAGCGTATGCGGGGACTGGCCCTCGGCCAGTTCGTCGTACAGGGAGCGCTGGGCCGGATAACCGTCTTTCCGGAAGCGCTGATAGCCTTCAAGCAGGGGCGTGGGAGGCACGGCGGTTGGCATGCTGTCTCCTGATTCCTTCACCGAGCAGAATTGCGGCGGTTTCGATGACGGGTCCCGGTTTTAGTTGCAATTGAAACTGAATAGAAGCCCGCGCGAACAGCCAAAAAAAGGGCCGGAGCGTCGCCGCCCCGGCCTCCAGTAAAGCATGTCTGATCGGTTGTCCGGGAGGAGCATCCGTTACATGCAATTCGTCAGGGCGAGATTCGCCTCCACTTCGTCCTCCCCGGACGAGCTGGTATTGGCCGCCTGGAAATCCGCAAGGGCGCCGGGCCGATCGCCCGACAGCCAGCGCGCAACGCCGCGATTATTGAGGGCCCGCCAGGCACCGTCGCGCAAGTCGAGCGCAGCATCGCAGGCGGAGATGGCGTCGGCGTGCGCGCCGGACATGGCAAGAGCGCCGCACTGATTGGAATAGGCTGCAACCTTGTGGCGGTTCGAGACGCCCGAATCGACGACCGTCTCGCCGATATTGGCCGCATCATACCATTCGCCACGCGACAGGGCATTGTACTGGGCCCGCACAGCGCCGTTCGCGGTGCGGTGAGCCGCCACCTGCGGCCCGGCTTCGCAACTCTGCGCCTCGGCGGTCAGAGGGGCGGCTAGATTGGCGATCGCGGCACAGGCCGCAGCGAGAAAAATCGTACGCATGGGAATCCCTCCGGTAAACAGCGTTCACATTTAGAACGAAGTTCTGCGTATGGAATTGACGAATTCAGGATCGCCGGAATACATATCTGTATGGATGACTGGTCAGACTATCTCGTCTGCCTTGCTGTTTCCGAAGCAGGCAGTCTCACCGCCGCCGCACAAGTGCTCGGCGTCTCCCAACCGACCGTGACACGGCGGCTGCAGGCGCTCGAGCATCGATTCGGCGAGCCCCTCTTCGATCGCGAGCAGGGGCAGACCAAACTGACCCCGCTCGGCCACAAGGTGGTCGCCCACGCGAAACGCATGCGCGAGGAGGCTTCGGCCATCGAGCGCGCGGCGATCGCCCAGGACCAGGCCCTGTCCGGACTGGTCGTCGTCTCGGCCTCCGAAGGGCTCGGTGCCGACTGGCTGCCGCGTGCCCTCGCGAGCTTTCAGCAGACCAATCCCAATATCGGGATCGAAATCGTCATCAAGAACAATCCCGCCAATCTCGCCGACCGCGAGGCGGACATCGCCATGCGCTGGAACGGGCCGGGGACGCAGCAGAGCCTGATCGGACGTCGCGGCGCCACGGTCGGAGCCGGCCTCTACGCATCGCGCGAATACCTCGAGGCCAACGGCCGCCCGGAAACGGTCGAGGACCTCGCCGATCATCGCGGCGTCGGCTGGTCGATCGGAGATTATTTCGGCTGGCCGAGCACCGCGTCCGGATCGCCGGTCCTGCCGCTACAAATCTCCTTCAAGGCCAACAGCCCTGCCAGTCATGTGAAAGGGCTGGAGGCCGGGTTCGGCGTTGGCATCACGTCACACCGCCTCGCCCTCCAGACGGAGAATCTGGAACGCATCCTGCCGGATTTCGAATCCTCGCTGGACCTCTGGGTCGTGGCTCACGAGACGGTCAAGCGCAGCGCGCGCGTGCGAGCCGCCTTCGATCACATCATCGACCAGATGCAGCGCGACGCCCGCTATTTCACGCACGGAGAACGGTCCGTACTTTAAAATCACGTCACTCTTCGTCGCCGTAAATGGCGATGATCGGCTCTCCGCCCGCCGTCAGGCGCGCACGATACATGCCCGGCGTGTTGAAGCTCCAGGCGATCTGACCGTCCGGCGCCAGCGCGACGATACCGCCATCGCCTTCCAGGGCCGTCAATTCGTCCGTAATCACGCGATCCGAGGCGTCCTGCAGGGACATCTCGCCGACTTCCATCAGCATGCAGATGCGGCTGGCGACGGTCAGGCGGATGAAATACTCGCCCGTCCCCGTCGCGGAGACGCCGCAGGACGCGTTGTTGGCATAAGTGCCCGCGCCGATGATCGGACTGTCGCCGACACGGCCCCAGCGTTTTGCGGTGGTGCCGCCGGTCGACGTGCCGGCCGCGATATTGCCGTCCCGGTCGAGCGCGACGACTCCGACCGTTCCGAAGCGGTGTTCGCGCGCATCGCGGAGCAATTCGCCATGATCCACCGGCTCCGGTTCGGGCGCGCCCTCCGGGCGGGGCGGAATATCCAGCCCCAGCGCGCCGAGGGCACGCTCCATCGAGGCCCAGCGGCGCTCGGTGAAGAAAAAGGCCGGCGCGACGATTTCCAAGCCCTGCTCGCGCGCGAAGGTCTCGGCCCCTTCACCCTGGAGCATGACGTGACGGGAATTTTCCATCACTTCCCGGGCCAGCGAGATCGGGTGGCGCACCTGGGTGACACCGGCGACGGCACCGGCATTCAGGGTCTCTCCGTCCATGATGGACGCGTCGAGCTCATTGCGGCCGGCAGCGGTGAAGACCGCGCCCCGGCCCGAATTGAACAGCGGATCGTCTTCCATCCCGTTGATGACCGCTTCGATCGCGTCGATGGCACTGCCGCCGTTTTCCAGCACAGCCTCACCGGTCTCCAGCGCCTGCGCCATGGCGGCACGGTATTCGGCTTCGCGTTCCGGGGTCATCGCGCCGCGCTCGATCACGCCGGCTCCGCCATGCACGACGATCGCCCAGTCCGGCGCTTCGTTCTGTGCCGTCGCGGCCGGTGCGCACATCAAGCCCGCCAGGGCCGCACTCAAGATCAGACGCTTCATGACAAACTCCCGTTATCTCCGGGGCGAAGCATTCAATCTCGCCGCTGACCTGACAAGCCTGAAGAGCGGTGCGCCGCGGGAAACCGCCTATCCGTCCGCCAGAACCCGAACCCGCGACCGTGTCGCGCGCCCGGCATTGTCGACGGCCATGACGGAATAGAAGCCGGGCCCCGGCGGATGCCAGACCGGCTCGCCCAGCGCATTGCGCCTCACCGGTTCACCGTCGGCATACCAGTCGAGCCGGCCCTCGGCCTGTGCGGAGAGAACGAAACCGCGGCCCGCGCGATCGGCCCAGACCTCCGCGCCATCAGGCGGGAAAAGTATATGCGGCGCCGGATCGGCATTGAAGGCATCGAGCGTGTCCGGCGTCTGCGGCAATGGCGCCTCCCCCGTATGCGTAACCGCGCCCGGATCGACACGGTCGATACCATCTACCAGTCGGAAGAGAAGCGGCAGCGCCCCCTCGCGCCCCGTCACCCCTTCGCGCGGCGCGCCATCCGGCCGTCCGGTCCAGACGACCACCGTATAACGGCCTGCCACGCCCGCGGCCCATGCATCGCGAAAGCCGTAGGACGTTCCTGTCTTGAAGGCGATATCCGGTGCGTTGCGGGCCAGGTCCGATGGCATCCGGCCGCCGGGATGCGGTGCGCGGCGGAGGATGGACAGGATTTCCTCGGCCGACTCGGCGGAGACGATCGCCTGCCCGGTAGCTCCACCCGCCCGGACGGCATCGCTTTCGCGCCAGACCAGGGGACGAGCACTTCCGCCATCGCCCAGCGCCGCATAGAGCGTCGCCAATTGCCTCACCGTCAGACCGGCGCCTCCGAGCGCCACGGCGAGACCGCTATCCTCGCCCGCCTGGCGCGGGCGTTCGGGATGGGCGCCGGCAAAGCCGAGCGCGGCGTTGAAGCGGCGGGCACCGACACCGTCGAGCATGCTCACGGCCGGCACGTTGAGCGAATGCTGCAGCGCCTCGGCAATGGTCACATCGCCCCGGAACCGCCGGTCGAAATTGTCCGGCTGATAGCCGGAAAAGCGCCGGGGCAGATCCGCGATCCGGGTTCCGACGCCCGCCAGCCCGTCATCGAAGGCCATGGCATAGATAAAGGGTTTCAGCGTCGAGCCCGGCGAGCGCGGCCGGTCGGTCAGATCGATCCATCCACCGGCGCGATTCCGGTCGGCAGACCCCGCCATGGCACGCACAGCCCGGGTCTCGGTCTCCACGATCATCGCTGCGAACTGGACCGCCTCTTCCGTATCGGCCAGCGCAACAGCCAGCTGAGCCTCCAGCATGCGCTGCAGAGAGATATCCAGCGTGGAGACGATCTCGGTCGGAGAGGATTCCCGGACGAGACTGTCCGCGGCGTGCCAGGCCCTCGCGGGAAATGCCCGGCGGCGCGGGGCCGGATCCTGCGCAGCGTCGGCGGCCGCCGTCTCCCGGGCGAGCCCGGCCACGGCGAGGCGTTCCAGTACGCGACCGCGCGCCGTGATCGCAGTCCCCGGCCGCCGGTCGGGCCGGCGCGCCTCGGGCGATTGCGGCAGGGCGATCAGGAGCGCGATCTGCTCGATGGTGAGCGCATCCGGCTCACGCCCGAAATACGCCCAGGATGCGGCGCGCACGCCCTCCAGATTGCCGCCATACGGGGCGAGCGTCAGATAGAGCTCCAGAATTTCGCGCTTGTCGTAACGCAGCTCCAGCTGCACCGCCCGTGCGATCTGGAGCAGTTTCGCGCCCACGGTCCGCTCCCGCGGCTCGATCAGACGGGCCAGCTGCATGGTCAGCGTCGAGCCGCCTGACACGATGCGCCCGCTCAGCAGGCTGTCCCGGCTGGCCCGCAACAGGGCCAGCGGATCGACGCCGGGGTGGCTGTAGAAGCGCGCATCTTCATAGGCCAGCAGCGCGTCGATGAAGTCCGGATCGATACTTTCGACATCTGCGCGCAGTCGCCAGCGCCCCTCCGCCACCGGAAAGGCCCTGAGCACCTCGCCATTGCGGTCTCTGACCACCCGCGAGACCGGCAGGTCCGGATCGAGCGGCGGCGGGAAGATCTGGTCGAGAGCGAGCGCGGTCACGGCAAAACCGAGCACGCCCAGCATCACCCAATAGCTGCGCCCGAGGCCATATGTCCGACTAAGGCCGAGCATGCGCCTGTGCCCTGCTCCCTACTCGCCGCGCGGTGCGATCGAGACCCGCCCGGTTTCGCTGCGCGCGAAGGTGTCCGCGCGATACATGTCCTCGGCGGCAGCGCCCGGAAGCGTGTACTCGCCCGGCGTCACGGCGCGCACGATATAGGCGAGGCGGAAAATCTCGCGATTGCGCAGGTCCATGGCTGCCACGAAGCGGTCGTCGCGGCTTTCCGCGATCCGCGGCGTCTCCAGCCGGCCAAGCCAGCTATAAATGCCTCGCGGTCCCGCATCGCGCGGCTCCACCACGGCCTCGATCTCGAAGCCCGGCGGCAGCAGGTCCACCAGCACGGCCGGGATCAGGCGTTCCCCGTCCGGGGCGACCGCGATGTCCACGACCAGCCTGTCGCCCTGGACGATACGCTCGGGATCCACGAAAGCACCGTCGAGGCGGCGAAGCCGCTTGCGCACTTGCATGCCCTCGGCCGCTACAGCCGGTGCCTCGCGGCTCTCGCCATGGGCGACCCGGGTCACCCAGACGGGACCATCGCCACCAGCCTCGAAGCTCACGCCGTCGGCGAGCGCGGCCGTATCCATGACGAAGAGGTGCGGATCGCCGGACGCGGGTGTGACCGCGGCATTCACCTCGACCGCATCGGCGCCGTCGCTCAGGGCATGGGCCGCCATCAGCAGAAAGGCTTTCTCCTGGGTGGACAGGCGCGACGGTTCCGGCAGGTCGACCGCGACGCGCTCGGCCAGACGGGCGACCCGCTCTGCATCGCCGGCCTCGGCAGCCATGGCAAGCACGCCGGCCAGATCGCGGCGCGGCGTCTGATACCAATTGCCGGTATTGGTAAAGCCCAGCGCCGCTTCCGCCGCGTCGAAGGCGTTCCGGGAGCGGGCCCGGTCGCCGATCATGTGAAGGGCCGCGCCGAGCTGGGCCATCGCCAGCGGATTGCGCATCTCGTCAAGCCGCTCGTCATGCATGTAACGCAGGCGGGAGCGATCCACGCGCCCGGCACGCGCCAGCACGTAGAGCGCATAGGCTGCCGAGCGGTCCGAGAGAAGCTCGGCGCTGTCGGTCTGGCCGAACCAGTCGAAGATGAAGGTGTTGTAGCCGTTGACCCGCCACATCTCCTGCGCGGCGATGTGCTCGAGTGAAGTGTAGGCCCGCTCGAGCGCGGCATCGGGGACGGTGTAGCCGGCCTCTTTGGCGCGTGCCAGGAAGTCGACCGCATAGGCTCCGATCCAGGGCCGCGCGCCACGATCGCCGATCCGCCACAAGCCGATCGTGCCGTCATTGGACTGCCGGTTGAGCAGTGTGGCCACGGCCTCCTGCACTCGGGCACGCGCGCCCTCGACACGTTCCGTGCCGGCCGCGCCCGCAAGCGGATCGGAATAGAGCAAGGGCAAGGCCACGCTCGTCATCTGCTCGGTGCAGCCATAGGGGTAGCGATAGAGCGATCGCAGCAGCGCCGCTTCATCCAGCGGGGTCGGCGAGAAACTGACGGAGAGCTCCGCGGTGCCCGGCAGGAAGGCCGCCAGCTCGGACGCATCCAGCTCCAGCGCATCGCCCGGCATGAGCCGGCTTCGGGTCACTTCGGAAGAAGGCAGCCAGGCCGTGCGCACTTCGATGGGATAACTACGCGAGACCGAGAAGTCGGCCGGACCGTCTATGGCGAGACCGATTGCGCCGATACCGGCATCGCGGCCCTCCAGCGGATGACGGCGGTCGATGCGCTGTCCTTCATCCAGCTCCAGCGTGTCGCTGACATCCGCCACGACGGCGCCCTCGGCCGAAATGGCCGCCGTATAAGGTCCCGCAGGACCGTCGACATTGTCGATGGTCAGCGTCGCCGTGCTGCTGTCGCCCGGCGCAAGGAAGCGCGGCAGGATAAGCTCGGCGGGGACATCGTCGCGTACGGTGAGCGGTCGGGCGGCCTGCCCGACGCTGCGCTCCGACCAGGCCACGGCCATGAGACGCAGCTCGCCGTTGAAGTCGGGAATGTCGAGACTGACCGTCGCCTCGCCATTGGCGTTGACGGCTACAGGTCCGCTATAGAGCGCAACCGTACGCGTGGGCACGACGGTCAGGCCCGCACCGCCGATCTGGTCGCCGCCCGAGCGCACCGGTGCCGCGGCACCCTGGTTCGGGTCGAGCAGGCGTCCGTAGTCGTCGTAGAGATCGACATCGAGAGCCGTCTTGCCGAAATACCAGGTCTGTGGATCCGGCGAGGCGAAGCGTGTCAGGGCCAGAATACCCTCGTCGACAGCAGCAACCGTGACCCAGGTCCCGCTGCGCGGCGCGCCTTCGACCGTCAGGTCGAGCGCCAGGGTCTGGCGCGGTTCGATCCGCTCGGGTGCGTCGAAGCTGACTTCGAGCGTACGGTCGCTGGTATCGACGGGAATGTGCGCGACCCCGACGGCCCGTCGCGGTGCCGGGCGGTCGACAGGGTGGCGCGGCGTGTAGACCGAGACCATGGCATAGGTCCCCGCCCCCCAGTCCTCGGTAACCGTGAAGGCCAGCTCGGCGCCGCCCTCGGGCACCGTCACGGAGCGCGTCTCGATGACCCGGTCGTTGGCGATGACCACTTCGGCCTCGCCCGGATAGGGCGGCAGGATGGAAAGCGATACCGTGTCGCCGATGGCGACGGCCTCCTCCGGTCCGGAGAGCGCGACCCGGTCGGGTGCTTCGACACCCGGCTCGGACGTACCGCCCCAGCCGACCCAGAAACTGGCGCTGGCGGACATGTCGCTGGCGGCATCCTCGACGACGATCTGGTAATTGCCCCAGTCGAGGGCACGGATATCGAGGGTTTCCGGACCGGTCCCGTCGAGCGTCATGACGCCGTTCTCGATCTCGACGACATGGCGCGACCGGCGCCATTGCCAGCGTCCATTGTTCAGACGGTACCAATCATAGGACCAGTCGACCCGTACCAGCCGCCAGCTGATATCGGCAGCCGTGGGGATTCCGTCCGGAGCCAGTGCGACAAGATCGAACGCCGTCTCCCGATTGCGTTGCGCGCGGCCCTCGAATTGCGGACGCAGGCCGAGATAGAGATCGGCCGGGCGATAGGGGATGCGGACATCGTCGGCCACGGCCCGGCCGCCAGGCTCGATGGCGGAGATCACGGTGCGGATGCGCAGCGGCTGTGTCGCCTCAAGCCCGGTCACCCCCGGATCGATGCGCTGCACCGCATGGCCGGAACCGTCCGCAACCGTGTCCGGCAAATCCCGGCTGACCTCGCGGAAAGGCTCGTCCGCACGGCCGAAACGGAAACCGTCATAGTCCGGGAATGGATTGGGGTCGGCTTCGATGCGCAGACGTGCCTCGACCGGCAGGCCGGCGCCCGGCGCGCCGTAGAGGAAACGGATATCCGCCGCCACTTCCCGCGTCTCGCGTGCGCCGATCGGCGTCTCGTCATCCGCATCCAGGTCCAGCGCGATGCGCTGCGGCACAAAGTCCTCCACCGAAAAGCGCGTCTGGGCGATGCGGCCATAGCCGTCCATCTCGGCGACGATGCGCCACTCGCCGCGTGCGGCGGCACGAGGCAGATCGTAATCCCAGAACACCGAACCGGCCTGGCGGGCCGTTTCATGGCGGATACTCGCTGCCTCCAGCCCGTTCGGGCCGTAGAGGGTCAGCGTGACGGGCCGGTCGGCGATGGCCTCGGCTTCCGCGTCGCGCGCCATGGCACCGACATGCACGGTCTCGCCGGGCCTGTAGATGCCGCGGTCGAGCCAGAGGAAGCCGTCAGCCCCGTCAGGGCGTTGGCGGCCGCCGACATTCTGGCCGGAGAGGTCCACCGGATTGCGATTGAAATCGAGCACGGCGAAATCATTGTCCGGCCCGTAGGCCGTCAGCAGGCGTGGCGCCATGGCCCCCTCACCCCGGGTCAACGGACCGGCGAAGCGCGCCCGGCCGGAAGCGTCGGTGACCGTGCTGCCGAGGATTTCATTACTGCGGGCGACGAGATCCACCTGCACGCCGGCAACGGGACGTGCGGTCTGCAGCGAGCGAACGACGAGATCGACGCCGTCCTGCCCGCGATAGGCGGTCAGGGCGAGATCGGTAATGACCAGCCAGCGCTCGGCGCGGGCCGGTGAGCGAGAACTGTTTTCGCGCGCCGCCGCATCGCCGACGCGGATGAAATAGGCGCCGGGCGACAGCCGGCCGATCGCCTCTGCGATGGGGAAAACGGTGGTGACGGGCGTATTGAGCGCACCGTCCGTGTCCATTTCGCCTTCCCAGACACGCTCACCGACACCGCCGGGGCGCTCGTCGGAGGAAAGCCAGTTATACTCGCCTTCGGCGCCATTATAGCCGGTCGTGATCGAGCGGAAGGCGAGCGCGCGGTCATTGATGCGCCAGACCTCGACATCCACCGTTTCGACATTGACGGTTTCGATGGCCAGCCCGTCCGCATCCAGGCGCGGCAGGATCACACCGTCGCCGGCTATGCCCACAAAAGCGGGGCGATCGCCGAAATCGATCTCGACACGTTCGTCCGAGAGGAGCCCGTCACCATTGGAGGCCGGAAGCCCCTCGCGCAGGGTCAGGCTCTGCCCCTCGCCGAATCCGAGGCCGCCGACGCAGAGGGTCTGGCCGCTGACCGAAAGCGCGACCGGCCGGTCGGGATCGAGGTCGATATAGGCGCTGTAATCGGCATCGGGGTCGAGCGGATGGGTAAAGCCCAGACAGAGCTCAGGAGAGTCACTCTCGACCGAAATCGTATAACGCAGGAAGGCGAACTGGGACGGTGTTTCCGGCGCCGCGCGCGGGGCGTCGGCATCGCGGCCGGTCAATGCCGGCCCGGTCGGCTCGAGCTCGTCGCCCGTTTCCTGCGAGCACCCAGCCAGTGCCGCCGCTGCGACACACGCGATAACTCCGTTGCGCCAGAACCCCATCATGTCTCTCCCTGTCCGTCCCCGAAAAACAACCATAGGACAAGGCCGGAAAGATGGCACTCATGAATTGGAAAGGTGGCCGTCTCAGGAGCAGATTGTGGCAGCAGGCACACGCCCCGTTCAGTCCACCGGGATTCCGCACAGCGCCGCGATGGTCTTCCAGGGGATGGCCGCGGAGGCGATGCCGAGACCGGCGATGGCGAGGCCGACCGGTATCCTAACCGTGGTGCGCCGGGCCGCCCGCATCATGGCCTCGGCACCGAACGCCGTCGCCGTTACGGCCGGCAGCGTGCCGAAGCCGAAGCCCAACATGATCAGTGCCCCGCTCATCGGGTCGGCGGACAGCATGGCGTAGAAGAGTGTGGCATAGACCATGCCGCAGGGCATGAAGCCCCAGACGAACCCGGCGAGGACGGGACCTGCCCGGTTCAGGGTCAGGCCGAGGGGCGCCTCAAGGAAGCCCGCGACTCGGTATCCGATACGGTCGAGACCCGCCAGCGAGGGCGCCCAGCCTGCGACGGAAAAGCCGATATAGACCAGCACGGCGCCTGCCGCCCAGCGCAGGACGAGATGCGCCACCTCCCGGTCGAACGCGAAATAGGCGGAGGAGCCGAGCGCCGCGAGCACGATACCCGCGGTGACATAGGCGAGAATCCGCCCCGTCTGCATCAGCAGGATCGGCTCGGCTCGCCGCCCCTCGCGCGCGAAACCTGCCGTCAGCCCCGCAGCAATACCGCCGCACATGCCGACGCAATGCAGGCTCGAGGCAAAACCGGCGAGCAGGCCACCGGCGAAGCCGAAAGATGCGAGACTGTCAGGCGCCATGCGGTCGAAACTCCCTGCCGCTGTCATCCGACGCGGCACGCAGCGAGAAAAGTGTGGCGTAGTGACGCAAAGCAGAAAACCATTGTATAGGAAAGACTATTCGGGGAGGTGAGCATGGTTCGACTTGAAACGGTGCGCCGGGACGCACCCTGGAATTGGCTCAAGGCCGGCTGGACCGACCTCAGACGCGCACCGCGCGTCAGCATCGGTTACGGGCTGATATTCGTGACCGTCGGCCTGCTGATATCCGTCGGCTTGTGGTTCACGGGCGGCGCCACGATCATTCCTGTGGCACTGAGCAGTTTCGCGCTGATCGCTCCGGCACTGGCCATCGGCATCTATCAGGTCAGCCGGGCTTTCGAGCGGGGCGAGGAACCGCGGTTCCGGATCGTGGTTTCGCGCTTTCCCTCGCGCATTTCCCAGATCGGCTTCCTCAGCATTCTCCTGCTCATGCTGCTCTTCGTCTGGATTCGCGCAGCCCAATTTCTGGTCGCGATTTTCGCACCGGACGGACCGCTCACACCCGGCCCCTTCATCGAATTCATGCTGACGGATCCGGCGGGACTGACCTTGCTGGTCGTGGGCACGCTGATCGGCGGCACGCTGGCGGCGATCGCCTTCGCCATGAGCGCGCTCTCCTTCCCCATGCTGGTCGATCAGGATGTGGACGCGGTGACGGCCCTGGTGGCGAGCTTCCGGGCCGTTATCGACCAGCCTTTCGTGATGATCACCTGGGCCTGGCTGATCGCCTTCATGATCGTGGCGGGCAGTGTCTTCTTCCTTGTGGGGCTGGCCGTCACCTTCCCCTGGGTCGCGCTGGCGACCTGGCACGCCTATCGGGATTTCGCACCCAAGCCGACAGTCTAGAACGCACAGATTCGGACACGCTGCGGTCCGGCTCGTCCGGGCCGTCCGCGACCGGACTAGTCGTCCTCGCGCGGCGGGATCGGCTTGTCGTCGTCCATGAGGATGCGCTGGGCCGCGCCGTCCATATCCTCGAACTGGCCGCTGCGAATACTCCAGAGGAAACCGGCGAGGCCGAGCGCTCCCAAGGCAAGCGCGACGGGAATGAGCCAGAGCAGGACGGACATCAGCGCGACAACCTCAATGCGTTCAGCGTGACAAGGATGGACGAGGCCGACATCGCGATCGCGGCCACGAGCGGGGTCACGAAACCCGCGACGGCCATCGGCACGGCAATCGCGTTGTAGATCGCCGCGAGACCGAAATTCTCGAGCACACGGGTCTTCGCACCGCGCGACACGTCGAGCGCAAGCAGGCTCGATTCGAGGGCATCGCCCTGAAGCACGAAATCCGAGGCCGCCTGCGAGATCTCGGCCGCCGAAGCGAGGGAGACGGAGACGTCCGCCGAGGCCAGCGCCGGCGCGTCATTGATGCCGTCGCCGATCATGGCGACACGGGCTCCATCCGATTTCAACGCCTGGATACGGGCGATCTTGTCCTGGGGTTTGAGCTCCGCCTGCCAGGCTCCGATACCGAGCGCATCCGCCACGCCTCCGACCGGACCTTCACGGTCTCCGGAAAGGAGCTCGACCGTGCAGCCGCGCGCCTCGAGGCCGGCGATCGTAGCCCTTGCATCGGACCGAATGCGGTCGCGGAAGCGGAAGCGGACCGGTGCCTCGCCCTCCACCTGCAACCAGGCTTCCGTATGGGGCTCGCTGTCGCTGTCCAGCCCCATCCAGCGCGCAGAACCGAAACGGACCACACGCCCTTCGCCGTCCTGCGCCTCAAGCCCGCCGCCCGCGATTTCACGGACATCCTGCGCCGCCTCGCCCATCCCGGCCGCATCCGCGACCGCGCGCGAGAGCGGGTGCCGGCTGGTTCGGGCAAGTCGTGCGGCGGCTTCGAGCGTTCCGGCTGGCAGAGCCTCCGGCTCGACCAGGCGCGGGCGCCCCTCGGTCAGCGTGCCGGTCTTGTCGAAGACGACATGATCGATCGTCGCCAGCCGCTCCATGGCATCGCCGGACTTCACCAGCACGCCGCCGCGATAGAGCCGGCCCGAGGCGACGACCTGGACGGCGGGTACCGCCAGGCCCAGCGCACAGGGGCAGGTAATGATCAGGACCGCAATCGCATTGATGATGGCCGTGCGGGGCTCCCCCGCGACGATCAGCCAGCCGACCAGGGTCAGGGCAGCGAGAGAGTGCACGACGGGCACGTAGAGACGCGCAGCCCGGTCGGCCAGCCGGACATAGCGCGAGCGGCTCTGCTCGCCGGCTTCGACCAGCCGCGTGATCTCGGCCAGCAGGGAGTTGTCCCGGTCCGCGGACGCCTCGACGACCAGTTTGCCCTCCAGATTGAGCATGCCCGACCAGATGTCCGTTCCCGGTGCCGCCGCCACCGGCGCGGTTTCACCGGTCACCAGCGAACCGTCCAGCATGCCCTCGCCCTCGACAATGCGTGCATCGACCGGTACGCGGTCGCCGGCAGCAAGGACGAGCCGGTCTCCCGCCTTCACCTCGCGGGCGGGAACGGCCTCGATATGACCGTCCGCGCGCAAGCGGTTGGCGGTCGCGGCCTGCATGGCGGCGAGACCCCGTGCGGCCTGGCCTGCTCTCGCCCTCAGCCGCATGTCGAGAAAACGTCCGATGAGCAGGAAGAAGAGCAGCATCGCGGCCGCGTCGTAGAAGGTGTCGCCATGCCCGATGAAGGTCTCGTAGACCGACAGGCCGCAGGCCAGGAAAACGGCAAGCGAGATCGGCACGTCCATATTCACATGGCCCGAACGCAGCGCCGCCCAGGCCGAGCGGAAGAAGGGCTGGCCGGCATAGGCTGCCGACGGGAGCACGATCAGCGCGGAGATGCGGTGCATGAGCGCCTGCGTCGCCTCGGTCATCTCCAGCCCGCCGGCCCAGACCGAAACGGAGAGCAGCATGACATTGGCCATGGCGAAGCCGGCCACAGCCATGGCGCGCAGCAGGCGCCGCTCCTCTTCCTTCTGCGGATCGGTATCGAGTTCCGGCTCGTAGGGCGTGGCCGGATATCCAAGCCGCCCCAGGAGGTCGACGAAGTGACGGGCCGCGTCCGGCTCTCCCTTCCAGTCGACGGCCAGACGTCCTGTCGAGAGATTGAGGCGCGCATTCTGGACGCGCGGATCCTCGCGCAGACCGGATTCGATCCGCGCGATACAGCCGGCACAGGTCGCACCGCGAACCATCAGGTCGATATGCGCTGTCTCGCCGGAAACGCGGACGAAGGCTCTCGGATCGACCTGGCTGCCGGGGCCGACCGGAATATCCGTGTCTATGGCAGCCATAGATCGTGTTCCATCTCGAAGGGAAGCTCGCCCGTATTGATCGTGTGCACGCGCCACTGCCCTGCTTCGCGGCAAGGCAGATCGACACGGTAGACACCCGAGCGGTCCTCCTCGAAGACCATCTCGCAATCGCGCGAGGTATCGGTCGGATGGATCATGGCACCTGCGAGCTGAAGGCCCGAGACGGGTGCACCTTCGCGGTCGAGAACTTCTATCACCAGCCCGTCATCGACGAGATTGTAATGTGCCGACCAGCCGAGCTCCTCCTGGGCGCGGCGGCGCTCCAGGGTCTCGTTGTAATTGAGTCCCTGGACGTAGGAGCGCGGCACGTCCTCACCCGGATGGGTTCGCAGGGCGAGCGTGATGAAAGCCGCATTCACGCCGATCGTGACACCGAAAAAGGCCAGGATCAGCACCAGCACATGCCAGCCGCGCAATGGATTGAAAGGCGATTTCACGACTCAACTCCCGTAACGATGACCGACCGCGTTTCCGCCACCTCGCCGGTCAGCGGATCGACGACGCGGAAGCGGAACGGTTCGCGGGCGCCGTCGATGGCATCGGCCGGAAGGGTCAGATAGATCACGAAATCCCGCGTCCGGTCGGCCTCGACATGCAGTCGCATGGGCGCGTCCTCCGACGCACCGAGCACACGTGGCATGATGCGCGCATCGCCGTCGATGATCAATTCGAGCGCGCGTTCCTCATTGGCCTTGTTGACCACTTTGAGCGTGTAGCCATTGCGCACCGAACCATCTGACAGGCGGACATAGTTGGGATTGCGGTCACGCGCCGAATTCAGTTCCAGCTCGGTCCGGGTCAGCAGGCCGGCCAGCATGACCAGCGCCACGAGACCGAAGGCGACGGCATAGACCATGGTACGCGCGCGAACGAAGCGATAGCGCGGTTTCTCGCCGGCCTGGAAACGGTCGATATTGTCGTCGGTCTCGTAGGTGATCAGCCCCTTGGGACGGCCGACCTTGCCCATGATGTCGTCGCAAGCGTCGATGCAGAGCGCGCACTGGATGCATTCGAGCTGCGCGCCGTCGCGAATATCGATCCCCATCGGGCAAACGGCGACGCACTGCTTGCAGTCGATGCAGTCGCCGCGCCCTTCCCAGGTCTCGCCCTTCTTGTGAGCGCCGCGCGGCTCGCCGCGATCGATCCGGTAGGTGACGTTGAGGGCCTCGCGGTCCGTCATCGCGGCCTGGATGCGCGGCCAGGGGCACATATAGGTGCAGACCTGCTCCCGCATCATGCCGGCCAGCGTATAGGTGGTGAAGGTCAGCACACCGGCGAAGAGATAGGTCGAGGCCGCCGCCTGGCCGGTGAAGAAATTCCCGATCGTCTCGTAGGCGTCGTGGAAATAGAGAACCCAGGCGCCCCCCGTCGCCAGGGCGATGAGCAGCCAGACCGCGTGCTTGCCCGTCTTGCGCCAAAGCTTGTTGAAGCTCCATTTCGCGCGGTCCAGCTTCATGCGGGCATTGCGGTCGCCCTCGAACATGCGCTCGACCATGATGAAGAGATCGGTCCAGACGGTCTGCGGGCAGGCATAGCCGCACCAGACCCGCCCGAACAGCGCCGATGCGAGGAATAGCGCCAGCGCTCCGAGGATCAGCAGGCCCGTGATGTAATAGACTTCCTGGGGCCAGATCTCGATGAAAAAGAAGTAGAAACGGCGACCGGCGAAATCGACCAGCACGGCCTGGTCCGGCGCGTCGGGCCCGCGATCCCAGCGCAGGAAGGGCACGAGGTAATAGATCCCCAGTGCGACCGCCATGACGATCCACTTCACCGAGCGGAACTTGCCGTGCGCCAGCTTGGGATAGATCTGCTCGCGCTTCTTGTAGAGCTCGCGCGTCTCCGCGGCATTGACCGCTTCGGCCCTGGAACGCCGCACACCGGGCGCCGCCATGCGCTGTTTCGCTGTCTCAGACATGGCGGCGTTTAGACCCGGAATTGATGCGCTGCACCATGCGACCTACTGCCCCGTGAGACCGCCTGTCGCAGGCTCCCCGCCGCCCAGCAGATAGACGTAGGCGGCCAGGGCATCGATGGTGGCGTCGTCGAGACGGCCTTCCCAGGCCGGCATGACGCCGTAAGGACCGCGATAGATGGTGTTCATCACCTGATCGTGGCTGCCGCCATAGAGCCAGTTCTGGTCGGTCAGATTGGGCGCCCCCTGGGACCGGTCTCCCGATCCGTCCGGCATGTGGCAGCTGGCGCATTGCTGATTGTAGATCGCCTCGCCATTGGCCAGCGACCCGGCATCCGACTCATGCCCCGTGAAGGACAGGACATAATCCGTCACATCGCTGATCTGCGAGCGCGACAGCAATTCGTCGCGGCCGAAGGCCGGCATCTGCGAAAAGCGCGTATCGGGGTGTTCCGCCCGGATGCCGTAGCGCAGCGTGGTGCGGATATCCTCATAGGTGCCGCCCCAGAGCCAGACATCGTCATTCAGGTTCGGATAACCCACGAAACCCTGGGCGCCCGTACCGTGACAGGTCGAGCAGTTGTCGCCGAAAGCCGACTCGCCGGCCGCGCGGACGAAGCCCAGCAGGTCGGGATCATTCTCGATCTCGCTGATCGAAGCTCCTTCCAGACGGGCGAACCCGCCGGCGCGGGAGGCTTCGAGCGCCTCCATGGCCATGGCCACATTGGCCCGCTCGGAGTGGTCGCGGAGACCACGCGTATGGTCGGTCTCGCCGGCCATACCCGGCAGCGCCGGCCAGGCCGGCATGAAGACCCAGTAGATCACCGACCAGACGACTGTGGCGTAGAAAATGTACAGCCACCAGCGCGGAAGCGGCGTGTCGAGCTCCTTGATACCGTCCCATTCATGGCCGGTCGTCTCGGTGCCCGAATGGGCGTCTGTTTCACGTTCGTGATCATGTCCGGACATGGTTCGCGTCCTCGTTCTGATCTGCCGTTTCCGGCGTGTCCCCTTCAGTGAGCGGCGACATGGCCGCCCGGTCGAACCGGCCCTGATTGCGCGGCCAGAGCGCATAGACGAGCGCTCCGGCAAAAAGCGCGACGAAGAGCAGGAGGCCCCAGGTCTGGGCAAAGCTGGATAGGATTTCGTACATCGCGCTACCTCAGATTCTCGTCCGCTTCGGCCTCATAGGTGGAGAAGTCCACCATGGTGCCGAGGACCTGCAGATAGGCGATGAGCGCATCCAGCTCCGTCACCCGGGAGGGGTCGCCGTCGAAATCGCGGACCACCGCGCCGGGGTAACGCTCCAGGAAGGCGTCATAGTCCGATGCGAAGGGATCGAGCTGCGTCTCGATGTCCGAGACCGCGGCCTCGATCATCTCGTCCGTATAGGGCACGCCCACCCGGCGCAGCGCCCGAAGATTGGCGTCGACATTGTCGAAGGCCAGCTCGGACGTTTCCAGGAAGGGATAGGCCGGCATGATCGATTCCGGCACCACGGACTGCGGATCGCGCAGGTGATCGGCATGCCACTCGTCGGAATACTTGCCACCGACCCGGGCCAGATCCGGTCCCGTCCGCTTCGAGCCCCACTGGAAGGGGTGGTCGTACATGCTCTCGGCGGCCAGCGAATAGTGGCCGTAGCGCTCCACCTCGTCGCGCAGCGGGCGGACCATCTGCGAGTGGCAGTTATAGCAGCCCTCGCGAATATAGACGTCCCGTCCCAGCTGCTCGAGCGGCGTGTAGGGCCGCACGCCCTCGACTTCCTCGATCGTGGAGTCGAGATAGAAAAGCGGCGCAATCTCGACGATACCTCCGACGGACACGGTCACCAGAATGCCGACCGTGAGGATCAGCGAGTTTTTCTCGAAGAGCTTCTTGTGAAGATCGCTCCACAGACTTTTCTTGCCTGACATCGTGATCCCCCTATTGCGCCGGAGACAGAGCCGGTTGCGGAACAACCGACTCGTCGGCCTCGGTCACATCGCCCTTGATGGTACGATAGACGTTGTAGGCCATGATCAGAGCACCCGCGAGGTAGAGCAGGCCGCCCACCGCCCGGATGAGATAAGAGATATGCATCGCCTCGACGGTCTCCACGAAGGAGAATTCGAGGAAGCCGAGCGAGTTGTAGGCACGCCACATCAGGCCCTGCATGATGCCGGCAACCCACATCGAGGTGATGTAGAGAAGGATGCCGAAGGTCGCGACCCAGAAGTGCCAGTCGACCAGCGCTTTCGAATGCATTCCGCTGCGCTTCCAGAGCCACGGGACGAGGCAGTAAAGCGCACCGAAGGAGACGAAGCCGACCCAGCCCAGCGCACCGGAGTGCACGTGACCGATCGTCCAGTCTGTGTAGTGCGAGAGCGCGTTGACGGCGCGGATCGACATCACCGGTCCTTCGAAAGTGGACATGCCGTAGAAGGCCACCGAGAGGACCAGCATGCGGACCACCGGGTCGGTACGCAGCTTGTCCCAGGCGCCGGACAGCGTCATCAGGCCGTTGATCATCCCGCCCCAGGACGGCATCCACAGCATGATCGAGAAGGTCATCCCCAGCGTCTGTGCCCACTCCGGCAGGGCCGTGTAGTGCAAATGGTGCGGGCCGGCCCAGATGTAGATGAAGATCAGCGACCAGAAGTGGATGATGGAAAGCCGGTAGGAATAGACCGGACGCTGCACCCGCTTCGGGATGAAGTAGTACATGATCCCGAGGAAGCCGGCGGTGAGGAAGAAGCCCACCGCATTATGGCCGTACCACCACTGCGTCAGCGCATCCTGTACGCCCGCGAAGGCCGAATAGCTGCGCGAACCGAGCCAGGAGACAGGCATGGCGAGATTGTTGATCACATGCAGCACGGCGATCGTCACGATAAAGGCGAGATAAAACCAGTTCGCGACGTAGATGTGCTTCTCCTTGCGCTTCCAGAGCGTGCCCAGGAAGACGAGGAGATAGACGACCCAGACCAGGGTCAGCCACAGGTCGGCATACCATTCAGGCTCGGCGTATTCCTTCGACTGCGTGATGCCGATGAGATAGCCCGAGGCGGCAATCAGGATGAAGAACTGATACCCCCAGAACACGAACCAGGGCCAAATGCCCCCAGCGATCCGGGTCCGGCAGGTCCGCTGCACCACGTAGAAGGACGTCGCGATCAGCACATTACCGCCGAAGGCGAAAATCACCGCGGAGGTATGTAGCGGACGCAGACGTCCGAAATTCGTGAACCCGAAGGCTTCCAGATTGAGCACCGGGAAAGTCAGCTGGAAGGCGATAATCACGCCGACCAGCAGGCCCGCAATCCCCCAGAACATGGAGGCGATCACACCCGCCTTGATCAGGTTCTCATTGTATTCGCGCTCGTCGGTGATGACACCGCCCTGGGCGATGGACCCGATCGTCAGGATGATACCGGTCAGAAACCCGGCCAGGATCAACCAGGACTGTCCGCGCATCGCCGCGTCAGGCGCATAGGCCGCCGCGAAGAGTGCCCAGAGCGCTCCCAGTACCGAAATGAAAAGGACGATCGCTGTGGCTGGGTCAGTCCCTGCCCGCCGCAGCGCTTGAGAGGTATCCATATGCGCCCCCGGATTGGCTTTTAATGGCCCCGGTGTACCCCAAAACGCCCTACCTTCTCTATGGCAATTTGACGCATATCCCCAGAATAACTATGGCATTTTGTCGCGCGGCGGCGAGTTTACGCCGTCAATTGAAGGCATTGGCGATACACACCCGGCATTACAACCGCCAATAATCCATTTGCGACTGGAAATGACGCTTGCGCGATCCGGAGAGACTGCGAATCGAGCGTACCGACCCCGCTTCTTGGCTTGATCCCCCGCTCGAATGGCGGAACCCTCCTTCTTGAACATGACAGAAGGGGGTGCGGAATGAAGTGGGCGCTGTCCATCGACCGGAACGATATCTCGAAGGCGGCCATCTCGCCGCAGACCGACAGGCCGCTGGCGGACGGGGAAATCCGCCTCTCTGTTTCGCGCTTTGCCCTGACCGCAAACAACATCACCTACGCCGCGTTCGGCGACGCCATGCGTTATTGGGACTTCTTCCCCGCGGCCCCGGGACGCGGGCACCTGCCGGTCTGGGGGTTCGCGGATATTGCAGAAAGCACGGTCGAAGGGCTCACCGAAGGCGAGCGTATCTACGGCTATTTCCCGGCGGCGAGCGAGTTGATCGTATCGCCCGGCCGCATCGGCGAAGCCGGGTTCACGGACATGTCCGGGCACCGCTCGGATCTTCCCCCGGCTTACAATAACTATGTCCGCTGCGCCGCCGACGCGACCTATTCGGCCGGTGGAGAGAATGTGCAGATGGTCATGCTGCCGCTCTTTATCACTGCCTTCCTGCTCGACGTGCATCTACGCGATCCGGAGACCGCACAAGCGGAGACGGCCATCGCCCTGACCAGCGCATCCAGCAAGACCGCGATCGCCCTCGCCTGGCTGCTCAAGCAATCCGGCGGCGCTCGGGTCGACGCGCTGACCTCACCGGGCAATGCGGAGTTCGTGAGCGGTCTGGGCATCTATGACAGCGTGACGCGCTATGACGACATTCCCCTGCTCGAGCCGGACACGCCACGCATCATCGTCGATTTCGCGGGCGCCAGCGGGCTGAACCGGACGCTGCACAGCCATCTCGAAGGCGGGCTCCTGGCCAATATCCGCGTTGGCGGCGCCCACTGGGAGCAAAGCGCTCCGGCACGCGACCTGAAAGGTCCGAAACCGCAATTCTTCTTCGCCCCGGATCACGCCCGCCAGCGCGCCCGCGAATGGGGCGCGGAAGACTTCGACCGTCGCTACAAGACTGCCTGGCGCGCCTTCGCCGAAGCCGCCGCGGACATGTTCGACTACGAAACGCTGTCCGGAGCGGAGGGCGCGCTGCAGGCCTATAACGACATCATCGCCGGAGAGGTCGGAGCCCGGCGCGCCCTGTGCATCGCGCTCTGAGACCGGTCAGAGAATGGACTGACCGGTCTTTCTCCAGTCCGCGAGAAAGGCCTCGAGCCCCTTGTCGGTGAGCGCGTGCTGCACCAGCCCCTTGAGCACGGCCGGCGGCACAGTCGCCACATCCGCCCCGGCGAGCGCACAGCGCCGGACATGATCGGCAGAGCGGATCGACGCCGCGAGGATTTCGGTCTCGAACCCGTAATTATCGAAGATCACACGCAATTCGTGGATCAGCTCCATGCCGTCCACATCCAGATCGTCCAGCCGGCCGATAAAGGGCGACACATAGGTCGCGCCCGCCTTGGCGGCGAGCAGGCCCTGATTGGCCGAGAAACACAGCGTGACATTGGTCTTGATGCCTTCGGCCGTCAGGGCCTGGCAGGCTTTCAGCCCATCGAAGGTCAAAGGCAGTTTGACGACGACATTATCCGCGAGCTTCGCCAGCTTGCGCGCTTCGCTCAGCATGCCGTCGGTCTCGAGCGCCGTGACCTCGGCGCTGACGGGGCCGTCGATCATGGCGCAGATCTCCTGCACCACCTCGATGAAATCTCGTCCCGCTTTCGCGACCAGCGACGGATTCGTGGTCACGCCATCGACCAGCCCGGCATCGGCGAGGTCGCGAATGGCTTCGGTATCGGCCGTATCGACAAAGAACTTCATGAAACTACTCCTGTGCGGGCTGGCGATCGGATCATCGTCCCGAGTGTTAGCGATGCTTTGTGACAAATCAAAACTGTTTTCCTCGACAAATCAGTAACTCGCAGGTTCCGCCTTGAAGCCGGCCTCTCCCAGCGCCGCCTGAATCCGGTCCATATGGGCGGCGTCCTGAGCCTCGAGCGAGATGTCGATATAGGTCACCTTGGCCGGCAGATCGGAGAAGGTCTTGTGGTAGGCCACATCGGTCACATTGCCTTCCGCCTTCGCGATCACGTCCGACACGGCGGACAGCTGGCCCGGCACATCGACGAGCTCGATACGAAGGCGCGCCAGCCGTCGGGAACGGGCAAGGTCCCTTAGTAGCAGGGAAGACAGCAGCCGCGTATCGACATTGCCGCCGGTCAGCACAAGGCCAACCCGCTTGCCGGCAAACCGCTCCGGAGCCGCGAGGAGCGCCGCAAGGCCTGCCGCACCGGCGCCTTCGGGAAGGACCCGAAGATGCGAGATGAAGAGGTTCAGCGCCCGCTCGATTTGCCGCTCGTCGACCAGGACAACATCGTCAAGCAGATCCGCGAGAATGCCGCGCGTCAACCGGCCCGGCTCGCGCACGGCTATCCCTTCTGCCAGAGTGACGCCGCCGACGGGGCGCTCCGCGCCGTCATGCAAGTTGGCGTAGGCAGGAAAGAGGTCCGCTTGCACGCCGTAGACCTCGATCTGCGGATTGATCCGCCGGGCCGCCAGGCCTGCTCCTGCTGCCAGACCGCCGCCACCGATCGGCAGTACGAGGGCATCGAGGCCCGGTTCGTCGCGCAGCATTTCCCGCGCCAGCGTCCCCTGCCCTGCAATCACCAGAGGGTCGTCGAAAGGATGAATGAAAACCCGGCCCTCGGCGTCTGCCTGCGCGAGGGCCCGAGCCTTCGCGGCATCGAAATCGGCCCCGGCGATCACGACTTCCGCGCCCAGCGCCCGCGTCTGGTTCACCTTCACCATGGGCGTGCCCTCGGGCATCACGATGGTCGCCGGGATATTCCGGGCCGTGGCATGCCGCGCCACGCCCTGCGCATGATTGCCCGCCGACGCCGCGATCACGCCCCGCGCGCATTCCGCAGCCCCCAGGGCCGCGATGCGGGCATAGGCACCGCGTTCCTTGAATGAGCCCGTTGCCTGCAGATTCTCCAGCTTGACCACGATCTCGCAGCCCAGCTGCGCGGATAGCATGGGGGCCGGGATACAGGGCGAACAAAGCACGCCCCCCATGCCGGCATCGTGCAGCCCGTCGACGAAGTCGAAAGCATCAACCAGCCAGGGCGGCAGGCCGGATTCCGTTGGGGTCTTGGCAGGAAGCGCCATGAGCTTCTCCGTGTCGACCGCGCACGCACTAAAAAACCCCGCTCGGTGGAGCGGGGTTCGATCTGCGCCGGGGTCCTCTAGGTGGACGTCAAGCAGAGCCGAGCAACGCTCCCATCAGGGTCGTGCCGATCCAGATAATCGAAAAAAGAATGAGCGAAGACAGACCCAGCGTGCGGAGCTGGACCGCCCGGGTATCGATGCTGCGAGCCTTGGCCTGTGACGGCATGGTCAACCTCATTCCTTCGCGAAAACTCTGTCCGCTCTTGCGCAATCTGTCCAGCCGATTTTTCGACGGCCGCACTTCGAAGCCGGTTCAGTCCAGCCGTTGCGCCATACGGCGAATGAACGCCGCCGTGCGCTCGGCCTCGACGATGACAGGCATGTGGCCCCGGCCAGGGAGCGTTTCAAGGTCGAACTCCGGCAGCCCGGCCTTGAGCGCTGCGATCTGGTCGGACGCCGAGAGCACCCGGTCGTCCTCGCCGTAGAACATGCCCACCGGAAGATCGAGCTCGCCATAACGCTGCGACTGTTCGCGCATGTCCAGCGGCACCGCCTGCAGATCCGTCGCGGCCGCATAGAAGGCGCGCGGCCGCATGGCCAGCACACCGCCGCCGCGCATGGCGAAGTCGGCCGGCGGCACATCGGGCGCGAAGATCGCCTCTAACGTCTTGCTGCCATTGCGGATCGAGGCCGGTATGGCCAGCGTGTTCGCGATAAAGCTGCGCACGGCCGGATTGGACACGTCGATGCCGCTGAACACGCTCGGAGCGTTTTCCTGCACACCGACCAGGGGCGAGATCAGGGCAAGACCGCCGACCTGTTCGCGATGATCGAGCGCCAGGGCGAGAGAAATCGCACCACCGAGGGAATGTCCGACCAGAAGCGGCTGCTCGATCCCCTCCTCGCGCAGGAAATCGGCGATCATGCGGGCCTGGTTCGGTATCCGGGCCAGCTCGTCGCTTTCGCGCTCGGAATAGCCGCAACCGGGCCGGTCGAGCGCGATTACCCGATGGTCGCGTGCCAGATCGCCGGTCAGCGCATAGGTGAAATTGTGGAGATTGCCGGCCAACCCGTGGATCATCACCACCGGACGCCCTTCGCCTTGCTCGACCCAGTGGATGCGCCCGCCCGTGACCGCTGTGAAGCGCCCCGCCGGTGGCAGGGCCTGCTCGGCCTTTTTCGCCACCCCGGTGGAAAAACGCCAGGCGACGATAACGCCAATCACGATCGCCAGGATGATCGCCCCCAATATCCAGCCGATAATGCTCACCCTCGTCTCCCCCTTGCTATTGCTTGGGCGCCGGTCAATGCGTCGCGCCCGGCTTCACCCCGAGCGCGCGGCTCACCAGCGACCAGTAACTCGCCGGCCAGAGGCGCTCGAGGACCGCCATGGTATGGGCGTCGCGCCCGACTAGGACCCGCGTCTTGCGGCGCTCCACCCCGCGCAGGATGATCCGGGCGGCTTCCGGCGGCGGCATGACCAGCATGCGCTTCAACCGCGCCTGCCCGGCCTCGATCTGCTCCGGCGTTGCCGCGTCGGCCATGCGCGCATCCTCGGCGATGCGGGTATTCACCCCGCCGGGATGCACCGTGGTCACGCCGATCGGCGTTCCCAGCAATTCGTGGCGAAGCGCTGCGGAAAAGCCGCGCACGGCGAATTTCGCGGCGCTGTAGGCCGTCTGCCCGGGCGGAGCGACGAGACCGAACAGGCTGGAGATATTGACCAGCCGCGCCTCGTCGGCCTCGCGCAGAAGCGGAAGGAAGGCCCGGGTCATGTCGACCACGCCATGGAAATTGATCTTCATCAACCAGTCGAAATCATCCGCGCTGACCTGGTCGAACGTGCCGCCGAGCGCGACGCCTGCATTGTTGAAAACCAGGTGAGCCGCCCCATGCTGACGCCGCACTTCCTCGGCGAATTCGTTCACTGCAGCCCGGTCGGTTACGTCGAGCGCGGTCGCCGTCACTCGCCGGCCGGGCGCCTCGAGCCGCTGGGCGACCTCCGCCATTCGTGCCGCATTGATATCGGCCAGCGCCAGATGCGCGCCGCGGGCCGCGAGAGCCTCGGCGAGCGCTTCGCCAATCCCGCTGGCCGCGCCGGTAATGACCGCCGTGCGCCCTTCGAATACGAAACGGCTCATTCCGCTGCTTCCTTGACCGCAATTCGCGGCGCAGCGGCCGGTTTCCACGCCCCGGCCTCGGCGAATTCCATATAGCCGTCCTCGAGCCGCCCGAAGCGGATGGCGAGCATGTCCTGGACATAGTTCTGATAGGTGCGCCAGGGGGCTTTCGAGCCCTGTCTGGGCAGATGCGGCAAGGCCCGCTGGATATAGCCGGACGAGAAATCGAGCAGAGGTGCCGGTTCGATATCGTCGGGCGTCACAGGGACGCACACATCCGTTCCCGTGTCGCGCATGCGATTGAGCATGCGGCAGACCCGCTCGAAGGTCAGATCGACCTTAAGCGTCCAGGACGCATTGGTATAACCGAACGCCAGCGCGAAATTGGGCACATTGCCCAGCATCATGCCACGATAGGTGTAGAGGTCCGGCGGGTTCAGCAATTGCCCGTCGAGGCAGAGTCTGGCGCCGCCGGCGATGCGCATGTCGAGCCCGGTGGCCGGCACGATGATGTCGGCCTCGATCTCCTCCCCCGATTTGAGCCGGAGGCCCGTCGGGGTGAAACGATCGATATGGTCCGTAACGATCGACGCCTCTCCGGATTTGAGCGACTGGAAGAAATCCCCGTCGGGCGCCAGGCAGAAGCGCTGGTCCCAGGGGTTATAGCTGGGCGTGAAATGCGTCTCGACGTCGAAGTCTTCGCCGAGCTCGTCCCGGATCAGCTTGATGACATTCCGCTTCACCAGATCCGGGAAGCGTTTGGCGAACTGGTAGAAATAGATCGCGAGCAGGATGTTCCGGCTCCGCGTGATCCCGTAGGCGATCGTCTCGGGCAGGACCTTGCGCAACCATTCGGCAAACCCGTCGCGCGACGGCCGGCCGGCGATATAGGTCGGCGAACGCTGCAGCATGGTGACGTGCGCGGCCTTCTTCGCCATCGCCGGGACCAGCGTCACCGCCGTCGCCCCCGATCCGATGATCACGACCTTCTTGCCCGAATAGTCGAGGTCTTCCGGCCAGAGCTGCGGATGGACGATCTCGCCGTCGAAGTCCTTCATGCCGTCGAATTCCGGCATGTAGCCATGCTCGTAACGGTAATAGCCCGAACACATCAGCAGGAAGCGGCAGGTAAAGGTGACGCGTTCTCCCTCCCCGCGCACGGCCGCCACGGTCCAGCGCGCCGTCTCGCTGTCCCAGTTTGCGGAGATCACCCGGTGGCCGTAGCGGATGTGCCGGTCGATCCCGTTATCCTCGGCCGTGGCGCGGACATACTCCTTGATGGCCGGGCCGTCGGCGAAAACCTTGCCGCCCGTCCAGGGACGGAAGGCATAGCCGAAGGTGTACATGTCGCTGTCCGAGCGAATGCCCGGATAGCGGAACAGATCCCAGGTGCCCCCCAGCGCGTCCCGCGATTCCAGAATGACATAGCTGCGATCGGGCGACCGCGTCTGGAGATGATAGCCGGCCCCGACGCCGGACAGGCCGGCGCCGACGACGACCACGTCGAAATCCGTTTCAGTCGATGCGGGCAAACCCATCCCCCATACTCACTCTTCAGTCATGCGCACTAAAAAAGTGAACACCGTTTTCTTCCCCGGACAAGCCTCTTCGCCCCCGCACAACGCACAAACGCCCGAGCAACCGGACGTCTGTGAATTGCCGCGATGCAGCAGACAGGCTCGCTTTCTCGGTCAAAATCATTACCTGATGCAGCGGACTATTTGTAGAGGAACCGCGAATGACCAGTACCAGCGCGCTTTTCAAGCCCTTCTCACTGGGCTCGTTGGAGCTTTCAAACCGTATCGTCATGGCCCCCATGACCCGCTCGAAAAGCCCTGGCGGGGTGCCGGGCGAGAATGTCGCGGCCTACTACCGGCGCCGCGCCGAGAACGCTGTCGGCCTCATCGTCACCGAGGGCACGACGGTCGACCGGCCGGGCGCCAGCTTCGACCCGGCCATACCGAATTTTCATAATCCGGACTCCCTGGAAGGCTGGCGCAAGGTCGTCGAAGCCGTCCACGAGGCCGGCGGCAAGATCGCGCCCCAGCTCTGGCATGTCGGCCTCGCCCGCCGCCCGGGAACGGGTCCGAACCCGGACGCTGCGTCGGACAGCCCGTCCGGCGTCCTGCCGGACGGCAAACAGGTCGGCGAGCCGATGAGCGCCGAGGACATTGCCGACACCATCTCCGCCTTCGCCAAAGCCGCCAAGGCGGCGGTCGAGACCGGTTTCGACGCCATCGAACTTCACGGCGCCCACGGCTATCTGCTCGACCAGTTCTTCTGGGAGGGCATGAACCGGCGCGACGACCGCTATGGCGGCGGCCTGACGGCCCGTACGCAGATTGTCCAGGACATCGTCCGCGCCGTGCGCGCGGAAATCCCGGCCGATATGCCGCTCATCCTGCGCTACTCGCAATGGAAGCAGCAGGACTACAATGCCAAGCTGGCCGAAACGCCGGACGCGCTCGCCGAATTCCTCGGCCCGCTCTCGGATGCCGGCGTCGACATGTTCCACGCCTCGACGCGCCGCTTCTGGATCCCGGAATTCGAGGGCTCCGACCTCAACCTGGCCGGCTGGACGAAAAAGCTCACCGGCAAGCCGGCCATCACTGTCGGCTCGGTCGGCCTCAATTCGGATTTCCTCGGCGCCTTCATGGGCGAGAACTCGCCGGCCTCCTCCCTCGACCATCTGATCGAGCGTCTGGAGAACGACGAATTCGATCTCGTCGCCGTCGGCCGCGCCCTCATCTCCGACCCCGAATGGGCCGCCAAGGTCCGCGACGGCCGCTTCGACGAACTGAGCGACTTCAACGCCGAAAAGCTGAAAGAGCTGGTCTAGACGCTGCTACATCCGCACACGGAAACGCCCGGTCGATCGACCGGGCGTTTTTTGTTTGCGAGACTGTCCGGACAACAAAAAACCCGCCATGCGGCGGGTCGGAAGAAAAATGGTGCCCGGGGGCGGATTCGAACCACCGACACGCGGATTTTCAATCCGCTGCTCTACCAACTGAGCTACCCGGGCACCGGGTCGACGGGCGGCCTCGGCCGCTGTCGAGAGCGCGGTTTATAAGCGGCCTTTCCGGCGCTGTCCACGCCCGTTTCAGCGCTTCGCTGCATCGTGTGCAGGTGCGACTACTGGTCTTCCTCGCTCGGCGGATTGTCCTCGGCGACATCGGCCGGCTCGCCTGGAATGGCGTAGCTGTCGCTCATCCACTTGCCGAGATCGAGGTCGGCACAGCGCTTGGAGCAGAAAGGCTTGAACTCGGGGTCCGCCGGCTGGCGGCAGATCGGACATTTCATCGTATTTCCCCTGGGTATCGGCATGATCAGGCGCGCTTCACCGCGCAATCCTCACGCGCCATATCCTGTTTCAGTGCCAGAGCGAAACGCGGCCCGATGCGCTCGGTCATGGCGGATTGCCAGCCGATCGCGTCCGCGTCGAGCCAGGCATGGACGTCAGGTCCAACTTCGAGCACCTGGCGCCGAGCCCGGTCGGCCATGGCCTCGCTCTGCAGACGGCGCAAGGCTGCGAGCGCGCAGGTCTCGACGGAGAGACGGCCATGGGCATCGTGCTGGATTTCCGCCAGCGAACGCGTGCGGCGCTGGCGCGCCAGTTCGCCGACGCAGAATTGCGAGAGCGGCGCCACATCGACCTTGGCGCGGTCGCGCTTGAAGGCTCCGCGCAGCGCCTGTTCGACCGCCTTGCGATCGGGCTGGGCGCGCATGTGGACGAAATCGATCGCGGCGATGCCGCCCAGACCGCGCAGACGGATCTGGCGCGCCGCTTCCTTGGCTGCGGACACATTCAGAGCAGCGGCCAGCTGGGCGGCATTGCCCTGCCCCTTGCGCCCTTCGGCATCGACGTCCACCGTCACCATGGCGCGCGTTTGTTCGATATAGAGCGAACCGCCGCCCGGCACGGGGGCGAACGGGTCGAGCGCTTCCTCGAACACGGCTTCGAGATCGTGATCCGTCTCGTCCGCCCAGACGGCCTCGGCATCGCCATAGGCTTTCACCAGCCGCTGGGCGAGAATGGCCGCGGGCTCGAGGCATTCCGGCGCGTCGCCCGGCTCGACCTCCACCATGGCGAGATTGGGCCCCTTCTCGGCATGGGCCTCGCGTGCGATCCGCACGCCGATGGCCGCGCCTTCGTGCAGGCCTTTCGGGCGCCCGGACTTGCCGAAGGGAAGAAAGCCCTCCTCACCGACGCCGATATCGACGAAGGCCGCGTTGAGCGCCGGCTCCACGCGGCGCACGCGGCCGCGATAGACCTCGCCCTCGACCGCGCGCTGCCCCTGCTCGCTCCAGCGGTCGAGATGCAGCTCGACGATGCGGCCATTCTCGGCGACGGCAGCGCGGGTCTCGCCCACATTTTCCTCGATCAGGATCTGTCGGTTCATGCCGATTGCCCTTCCGCGGCGGTCTCGCCGAGGCGATGTGTGACGGGATATCCCAATCCGCGCAGCAGGTTCGCCGTCTCGTAGAGCGGCAATCCGACAACGCCGGTATAGGAACCGACCAGATTGACGACGAAGGCTCCGGCGCGCCCCTGAATGCCGTATCCGCCGGCTTTCCCGTGCCATTCGCCGGAGGCGATATAGGCGTCGGTCTCGGCCTGCGAGAGGCGTTTGAACTTCACGCGCGTTTCCACCACACGTGCCACGAGCTCGCCGTCGGGGGCGCGGACGGCCACCCCGGTATAGACCCGGTGACCGCGCCCGGAGAGCAGCGCCAGACAGCGGCGTGCCCCGGCTTCGTCCTCGGTCTTTGGCAGCACACGCCGGCCCACGCCGACGACCGTGTCCGCCGCCAGCACGAAACTGCCCTCGCCCGGATGCGCCATGGCCTTTTCCTGCGCCAGGCGCAGGGCGAGCGGTCCGGGCAATTCGCCGGGTATCTCGCTCTCGTCGATATGGGTGGGTTCGACCGCGTCGGGTGCCAGTCCGGCACCGGTCAGGAGATCGAGGCGGCGCGGCGACGCGCTCGCCAGGACCAGGCGCGGGTGGCGATCGGCCGGTACGGCATCCATCATCGCGTCACCCCGCCGGATACGGTCTTACTTGAAGCGATAGGTGATCCGGCCCTTGGTCAGATCATAGGGCGTCATCTCGACGAGCACCTTGTCGCCGGCCAGAACCCGAATACGGTTCTTGCGCATCTTGCCCGCCGTGTGGGCAATGATCTCGTGATCATTTTCGAGCTTCACCCGGAAGGTCGCGTTCGGAAGCAATTCCGTCACCTCGCCGGGAAACTCCAACAACTCTTCTTTCGCCATGCGGCTCCTCATTGATGATCCAGACCGATTTCGGACCGGTCCGGATGCTGGAATTACGGGGTAAAACGCCGACTCGCCGTGCGGCCGGCGCCCCGGAGCGCGCTATATAGTCTCTCCACCGGGGTAAAGTCGAGGCTTCAGGCGCTTTTTAGCGCGGCCTCCCATTTCGAGATGCGGTCGGCGATGGCATCGCGGGTCTCGCGATAGGCGGCCAAGCGCATGTCGCGATTGCCGCCGGTCTCGCTGGGATCGGGAATCGGCCAGGCCTGGAACTCCGCCCCGGTTCGCTCCGCATAGTCCCGCGCCGTGCGGTCGGCCGCGGTCGACAGCGAGACGACCAGCTCCGCCGCAGGCTCCCCCACACCGTTCAGCGCGATGGGAGAGAAGTCCTCCAGATCGACGCCGTGTTCGAGCATGACCGCGACCATGAAAGGATCGACGAAGGCGGCGGGGATCACACCGCAGGAGCGTGCGCTCGTCTGCTCGCCGAACCGTTTTTGCCAGAGCGCCGCCCCCATCGGGGAGCGAATCGCATTTCGTCCGCAGACGAAAAGAACCGAGGGCACGCTCATGAAGCCGCCCGCCGGTGCAGGGCGCAGATCAGCGTGAACAGGCGCCGCGCCGTATCGAAATCGACCTCGATCTTTCCGGCGAGACGCTCCTTGAGCAGGCTGGAGCCCTCATTGTGGACGCCGCGGCGCCCCATATCGATGGCCTCGATCTGGGCGAGGGGCGCGTCACGCACGGCCTCGTAATAGCTTTCGCAGATCAGGAAATAATCCTTGATGATCCGTCGCAGCGGCCCCAGCGCAAAAACGAAGGCGCGTACGGGCGTGTCGTCATCCTGGCGAACATCGAAGACCAGGCGGTCGTCCTCGATCGCCAGGCGCAGCGCGAACGGTCCCAGGGCCTCGCCGGACGGGCGAAAGCGATTGGTCTCGAGAAGATCGGCAATGGCAACGCGCCGTTCGTGATCGGCATTGACGTCGCCGGGCCCCATACTGGCGGCATCCAGGTCGATCCGGACGATCCGGTCGGGTGACTCACTCATTCGGTGTCCGCCTCCTGATGTTGCGGGCGGCCCGAAGCCCGCCACGGCGCGCTGAGATCGGCCATGACAAGATCGATGCACTCGACCTGCAACCGAACCTCTCCTCCACCTGAAAAGAGCAGCACGATGTCACCGGACGGATCGCCATCCGGTTCGAACTGAACGGATAGCAGGTTCACGACCGCGTCGTCCGCGCCCTGCCGGATATTCTGCGCACGCGCCGCCTTGACCCGGCCGACCTGAAGGCCGGTCCGCACGCGGCGGTCGCGACGCCCGCCCTCCCAGCAGAACCGGTTGAACGCAATGGTGAACGTCTCGCGGGCCCGCGAATATTCGAAATCCCCCAGAAGCGCGACCGCATCCTGGAGTGCTGCCGAGATTGGCGGAAGGTCGTCGGCGTCCAGCGCGATCAGGCGCAAGGGCGAAGGTCTGGCACTCACAGGCGTCTCCGCGAGTCGAATGGCGGGCTTACGCCACCATTATGACGAGTCGTCCCCGGATTCGGGTGAAGTTTTCGCAGCCTCGGCATCTGCGGCGTCGGGCGACGCGGCAGGCTTTCGCGCAGCCGCCTTGCGGCGCCGCAGATTGGCGCGCAGGGCGTCGGCCAACCGGGCCTCCCGCGAGCCGGGTTCGGGCCGTCCTGCCGACTTCCCGCGCGGCGTTCCGGTATCTTCAGGTGCATTGCTCATGCAATTGGTCATGTCGAACGCTGCACATCACGTCAAGACACTCTTGGCGCGGGCCCCGGCTTGCGTTATACGCCCGGCTCTCTATCGCGATCCCGCGACCCGGCGCCGCTATAGCTCAGGGGTAGAGCGTTCCCTTGGTAAGGGAGAGGTCGAGTGTTCAAATCACTCTAGCGGCACCACCCACTTTCCCATTCCCGTTGCAATCATCGCTGCTCAACCGGCAGGCGCATGGTCTGGACGCTCTTGCGGCGCATGCATACTGTCCGGGCAGCGGTCGCGAGGGTGGCCGCGATACTGGGGGAAATGGGGACATGTTTCGTTCCGATCTGTTTCGGGCCTCGGGCGCGCTCATGCTGACCTGCGCCGCAGCGACGGCCGCCGTGAAGGCTTCGCCGGGACCTGCCGCAGGTCATGACGAACCGCCCGCCCTGCCCGACCTCGTCTATACCCTGATCAATGTCACGGACGATTACGAGGCGAGACGGCTTTGTCCGCTCGACGAGAATGCGGCCCGCGCACGGATCGAGGCCGGTCTGTCCGGACATGCCAACGCCGTTTACAGCCCGATTGCCGACGGCCCGGACATCCTCGTACACGAAATGACGGCCACGGCCTCGGGACCGGAAACCGGACCGCTATGTGACTGGAGCGTGGCGGTGCATCTTGGCGGCCACTCGAACCGGCACACGGACCGGCCGGGCGCCGCACTTTCGAGCCTCGAACAGGCCGGCCGCCATCTCGAACCGCTGCTCGAAGCCAGGAACGGGACTCGCGGCACCGCGAACACCGGCAGGAGTGCCCGGTGAGCTTTCAGCCAACCGCTCCGATAATTAGGCTGCAGTCATGACCCATTATTTCGATGCGACGGCACCGTATGCGCAGGGCCGGCTCGAGACCGCAGACAATCACAGCCTCTATTGGGAGCGCTGCGGCGCGCCGGGCGGCCTGCCGCTGATCTTCCTCCACGGCGGGCCCGGCTCGGGCTGCGCGCCGAAACATCGCCAATGGTTCGACCCTGAGCGATTCGACGTCGTATTGCTCGACCAGCGCGGTGCGGGGCGCTCGACGCCCCATTGCGAACTCGCCGGAAACACGACGCAGGCCCTGATCACGGATATAGAACGATTGCGGGAACATCTCGGCATCGAAGCCTGGATCGTGGTCGGTCCGTCCTGGGGCTCGACCCTGTCCCTCGCCTATGCCCAGACCCACCCCGGTCGCGTCTCGGGCCTGGTTGTCGAAGGTATTTTTCTCGGCTCGCCGGACGAACTCGCCTGGATGCATGGGCCGGGTGGCGTGCGCTCCGTCTTCCCGGACGCCTGGCAAGACTTCATCGCCCCGGTCCCGGAAGCCTTGCACGACGATCCGCGAGCCGTGATGGACTGGTGTTTCGAGCAGATGAAGCAGGAGATCGCCGAGGGCTGCCCGGATCTCGCCCCCCTGTCAGACCCGAACGCCTCGCTGAGTACGCTTCGCCGTTCGACGCTCTACCGTTGGACGGAATACGAGGACCGGCTGTCCTATCTGGAACACTCGCCCGAAGCCGTGCGCGACGCACTCCGGGCGAAAGGCGCGGACTTCGTCGCCGCCCACTCTCTCATCGAGGCGCACTATTTCACCAATGGCTGCTTCCTCGAACCCGGCCAGCTACTGGCAAATGCCGGACGCCTGGACGGCATTCCGATGCACATCCTGCAATCACGCTATGACATGGTCTGCCCGGCCCGCTCGGCCTTCAGGCTGGCAAAGGCCTGTCCACATGCCGGTTTTCACCTTGTTCCGGTCAATGGTCACGGCATGACCGAGACCACCCAACCCTATCTGAATGCCATCATGGACGATCTCGCGAACCGCTTGGGCTAGACGGCCGGCGCTTGCGGCAACCAGGCATGAACGGCGATGCGAACCGCGCCGCCCGTGAAATTCCCGCCATTGGCGGTCAGTACGATGTCGGTATCCGAATAGAACGCCGTCGGTCCGATTACACCGAGATTGGACGCCCCCGTCGAAACACCAAGAAGACCGCCGAATTTGGCGGCTTCTCCGGGAATGCCGCAATCGAACGAGGCTGCCCCCGTGACCGCCTCGCTGACCGTCACGGATACGCAGAAGACCACGGCCCGCGCCGGTATCAACCCGATTGCGGCAAGGTTTGCGCCGTTCAAGCCGGTGAGCGTCTCTTCGCGGATTACGGCCCGGGTTGCCGCGCCTTGATCGCCCTCGCACAGGGTTTCGCCCACTCCCGCACGGCGCCATCCGGTGCCGTCGAAGCGGCATTCGGCATTTTCATCGGCGATATAGGCGCTCCAGCCATTGCGCGGCTGGAGCCGAGACCACGCACCATCTCGATAGCTCGCGATGTCACCGGCCGCATATGCCGACCAGTCGGCACCACTCGCGGCTGGCGGCAGTATCCAGGCCTGCCCGTCGACCGGGCTTGCGGGCTGAACGGTAAGCCCCCGGCTTTCGGCGCGAAGCTGCACCACGCCGTCCAGTCGCAACAGCGCCTCGTTCACGGTGATATGCTTTTGCGCCTGGGCCGGCATGACCAGGGGCAGATCGAGATTAGGACTGGTTTCGCTCATGGCGGTCTCCTTTGTGCCACCTCGAGTCTTCTGCCAAATCCGGCGCCGGGGATTGGCAAACCGGCTATCCATGCAGACAGCAGCACTTGACGCACGCCGCCACGCTGCGCCATCTCCCCCGGCAGTACGCCATCAACTTTCGAGGGGAAGCTGGGCATGACCGACACTATCCGCGCCCTGGCTGCGGGATTTCCAGACGTTTCACCCGATGCCTGGCAAGGGCTCGCCCTGAAAGCACTCCGTGGCGCCGACCTGTCCGCACTCGACCGCAGGAGCGATGACGGCCTGGAACGCGGCCCGGTCTTCTTCGACCGCCCCGAAGGCACACACGCGGTCGATACGGCCGCCCGCGATCTCCATCTGCCCTGGGGCATGCGCCAGACGCTGGTCGACGCCGATCCTGCCGCGGCCAACGCGGCGGCACTCGACGACCTCATGGGTGGCGTCTCCGAGCTCGAGCTTCGCCTTGACCCGGAAGGTGCCTACGGCCTGAAGGCCAATGATGTGGAAAGCCTCGACGCAGCGCTGACGGGTGTCGACCTTTCGCTGGCGCCGATCCACCTCGACTGCCTGTCGGGTCAAGGTCACCACGCGCAGCTCGCTCTCACCCTGTTCGCCCGCCGCCGCCTCGACGGCGAGACGCTCGAAGGCGGTCTCGGACTGAGCCCGATCGAGCGCGCCGCGCGAACCGGTGAGACGCTTGCACACGACAGCTTCGACAAGGCGCGTGAAATCGCCCAACTCTCGCAGGCGGCCTTCCCGAACCTGAAAATCTTCCGCGCCGATGCCGCCCTGGCATTCGAAGCTGGTGGCAGCGAAGTCCAGGAGCTTGCCGTGATGGCCGCCGCCAGCGCCGCCTATATGCGCGAACTTCTGGAGGCAGGCTTCGACGCAGACAGCGCGGCGAACGCCGTCGAAGCACGCCTTTCGGCGGATGTCGATATCCACCTCACCATCGCCAAGCTGCGTGCCGCGCGCCGCATTTTCGCGCGCATTGCTGAAAGCTTCGGCGCCAGCGCAGACAAGCGGCGCGTTTCGCTGCATGCGACCACGGCTGGCCGCATGCTCTCTGCCAGCGACCCCTGGACCAATCTTGTCCGCAATGCCTGCGCCGGCTTCGCGGCTGCCGCTGGCGGCGCCGACGCGATCAGCATCCGCCCGCTCACCGATGCCATCGGACGCCCGACCGGATTTGCGCGCCGGGTCGCGCGCAATCTTCACATCATGCTGGCCGAGGAAAGCCATCTCGGAAAAGTAACCGACCCGGCTGCCGGCTCCTATCTGCACGAAACCCTGTCGGATGCTCTCGCCGAAGCGGGCTGGACACTGTTCCAGGAGATCGAGGCCGAAGGCGGTCTCGCCGAGGTCATCGGGTCGGGCTGGCTGCCCAGCCGGATCGCTCAACAGCGCGATGCCCGTCAGGCCCGCGTCGAGGCTGGCGATCAGCCAATCCTCGGCGTCACCCAATATGCCGACCCGGACCCGCGTGCGCTGGAAACCGGCGGCGCCTGGCCAAGGCCCGCCGACATGCCGGAACGGGCCCTTTCTCCCATGCGCATTGCCGCCGCCTTCGAGACCCAGGCTGAAGGAGCTGCTCAATGAGCCGGACGCCCGACTTCACCCAGATCGATCTTGGCGCAGCGCAAAGCCCTGCCGGGTCGGACATTGCCGCCGAACTGCGCGAGGACTGGACGCCGGCCGAAGGCATTCCGATCCATGCGCAGTACCGGCATGACGATAGCGACAACATCGATTTCATCGGCTCCGTGCCCGGTGCCGCACCCTTCGTGCGCGGGCCTTATCCGACCATGTATCTCCAGCGTCCCTGGACGATCCGGCAATATGCCGGTTTCTCCACGGCCGAGGATTCGAACGCTTTTTACCGGCGCAATCTGGCCGCCGGCCAGAAAGGCCTCTCGGTCGCCTTCGACCTTGCCACCCACCGCGGATACGACAGCGACCATCCGCGTGTCGCGGGCGATGTGGGCATGGCCGGCGTGGCCATCGACTCGATCTACGACATGCGAACCCTGTTCGACGGTATTCCGCTCGACCAGATGAGCGTGTCCATGACGATGAACGGTGCCGTCCTGCCCGTGATGGCGCTCTATATCGTCGCGGCTGAAGAACAGGGCGTGAAGCCGGAACAGCTCTCGGGGACCATCCAGAACGACATCCTCAAGGAGTTCATGGTCCGCAATACCTACATCTATCCGCCGGCGCCCTCGATGCGGGTCATCTCGGACATCTTCGAGTACACCTCGACGAAAATGCCGAAATTCAACTCCATATCGATCTCCGGCTATCACATGCAGGAGGCCGGCGCCCCGGCCGATCTCGAACTCGCCTACACGATCGCCGACGGGCTGGAATACATCCGCACCGGAATCGATGCAGGGCTGGACGTGGATGCGTTCGCACCGCGCCTCTCCTTCTTCTTCGGCATCGGCATGAACGTCTTCATGGAGATCGCCAAGCTGCGCGCTGCGCGTCTGCTCTGGGCGAAACTCGTGAAGGAGCGCTTCTCGCCGGAATCGGACAAGTCGATCTGCCTGCGCACGCACTGCCAGACCTCCGGCTGGTCGCTGACGGCCCAGGACCTGTTCAACAATGTCGGCCGGACGGCCCTCGAAGCGATCGCCGCCGTCGACGGTCACACGCAATCCCTGCACACCAATTCGCTCGACGAGGCCCTCGCCCTGCCGACGGACTTCTCCGCACGGATCGCCCGCAACACCCAGCTCCTCCTGGCTGGGGAGGCGCATCTCTGCGACGCGATCGACCCCTGGGGCGGCAGCCATTATATCGAACGCCTGACCCATGATCTCGCCGACCGGGCGCTGCTCCATATCGCCGAAGTCGACGAGTTGGGCGGCATGGCCAAGGCCATCGAGGCTGGCATTCCCAAACTGCGCATCGAAGAGGCCGCGGCACGGACGCAGGCCCGCATCGACAGCGGCCAGCAGACCATTACCGGCGTCAACAAGTTCCGGCTCGAAGAAGCCGAAGACGTGCCGGTGCTCAAGGTCGACAACTATCTCGTTCGCAAACAGCAGATCGAGAAACTCGAGCGCCTGCGCAAAGAACGCGACCCGGCTTCGGTCGAAGCCGCACTGGATGCGCTCGCCAAGGCCGCCGAGACCGGGGACGGCAATCTTCTGGCGCTGTCCGTGCATGCCGCTCGCGCCAAGGCAACCGTGGGCGAGATATCCGACGCCATGGAACGCGCCTTCAATCGGCACGTTGCCGAAATCAAGGCCGTCACCGGTGTCTATGCCGATGCCGCCGGTGACGACGACAAGGTGAAACGCGCAAAGGCCCTTGCGGAACGCTTTACCGCGCAGCACGGGAGAAAACCGAAAATCCTGATCGCCAAGCTCGGCCAGGACGGACACGACCGCGGCCAGAAAGTCGTCGCATCCGCCTATTCCGATCTGGGATGGGATGTGGTGATCGGCCCCCTCTTCCAGACACCCGAGGAAGCGGCCGATCTGGCCGTCGAGGAAAAGGTCGACGCCGCCGCAGCCTCATCGCTCGCTGCCGGTCACCTGACGCTGGTGCCGGAGCTGCGCAACGCCCTGCAGGAGCGCGGCCGCGAGGACATCCTCGTCATTGTGGGCGGCGTCATCCCGCCCGACGACGAACCGGTGCTCCGTCAGATGGGCGCGGCTGCCGTCTTCCCGCCGGGTACGGTCATTGCCGACAGTGCACTCGTTCTTCTCGAGCGCATGGGTGTCGAGGAGGCGATGTCGGAATAACCGCCTTCGCCTGCCTCGCGGGATCGACCCGGCGCGCTAGGCCTTCTTGACGAATTCCGACTTGAGCTGCATCGGGCCGATCCCCTCGATGCGGCAGTCGATGTCGTGATCGCCTTCGATCAGGCGGATGTTCTTGACCTTGGTCCCCACTTTCAGCACCTGGGACGAGCCCTTGATCTTCAGATCCTTGATCAGGGTGACCGTGTCGCCGTCCTGCAGTTCCGAGCCATTGGAGTCGCGCCAGACCGGACCGGCTTCGACCGGCGCCTCCGGCGACCATTCATGACCGCACTCCGGACACATCAACAAGGCGCCGTCCTCATAGGTGAAGGAGGACTGGCATTTGGGACAAGGCGGCAATTCACTCATAGGGCGATCCTTCAGGCTGGCGCGAGGTCATCGCCTACGCCTTCGCCGTGTCCATGTCGACTGGCGATGGCGGCATCGCGCGCCGCCTCTTGACCCCAGGCTCGTTTAACCGCCCAATCTCCACCGAGGGACGTGGTCTGGGAGAGATGAATGCGTGTACGGAATTACCTGCTTGTCGCCGGCCTTGCCACGGCCATGACCGCCTGCGCAAGCGCGCCGACCCAATACGGCCCTGCCAGTGAGGGCGACCGGGGCTATTCGGAATTGCGGATCGAGGAGAGCCGCTATCGCGTGCGCTTCTCCGGCGGCAGCGACATCACTTTCGACGAAGCCGAAGATCTCGCGCTGAGACGGGCCGCCGAACTCACCCTGGAAAATGGCGGCAGCTGGTTCCTCGTCGTCTCCCGCTCGCGTGAGGGCAATGACCGTAACCCCGTCGGGCTGACGGGCGGCGCACGTTATTCGACCGGATCGGGAGGATGGTCCTCGAGCGGCGTCGGCCTTGGCGTACGGATCGATGGCGATGCGGGCGAAAAGTCGGTCTCTCTGGAGATCGTCATCCGGGACGGTGACCGACCGCGCCTGCCCGACGCCTATGACGCCCAGAGCGTCCTCGCCTATTCGGAGGATTGAGGGATCGCGGGCTCGAGACCGAGCTCACGCTGACGCTTCTTGCTCAACCCGGCCGCGACGAGCCTGTGGCTCTCGGCGAGATAGGATTCGAGATCGGTGTCGGACAATCCCGGCTCGGCATGATGCTGTATCCAGGGCATGCCCCGGGACGCCAGATAGGGTGCGGGGCGGAGGCCAGGCAGTTCACCGAGTATCTCGAAGGAAATATCGGACACCTTGAAGGTGATTCCGGCATGTTTGCCGCCGTCCCAGCTGGCGATCGCGAACACCTTGCCGCCGACCTTCCAGACATCGGCGCCGCCCCATTGCACCACGTGCGTGGTCGCCGGCAGGCCGTCGCAGAACGCATTGAAATGGTGCTGGTCCAAGGGACTAGCTGTCCTTGGCAAGTGTGAGAGCCTGCTCCACCCACTTGTCGCGGACGATGCGGCCGCGGCCATTGATGCGCTCGTCCCAGTCCGCCACATCGGCTTCGCTCCAGCCGGCAATGTCGCTGAAGCGGGTCACGCCGCCTGCTTTCAGGGCCGCCGCCGCCTTGGGGCCCAGCCCCTTGATGGCGGTGAGATCGTCCTGACCGGCTGGCAGCGTATCAACATGACCGGTCTTGGAGGGCACGTCGGACTTGGCTTTCGCGACCGACGCCCTGGCGCGTGCCGGCTTCCCTGAACTGCCTGTCTTGGCCGGGGCTTCGGCCTTTGCGGGTTCGGGCTTGGCGACCGGCTTCACGATCCGCGTCTCGGCTTCCGGCTCGGCGGCTGCGCCGGTCTTGCCGGCACTCGCGACCGCAAGACTGTCGCGGCGGGCCTCGGCATCACCGAGACGGCGGGCGAGCGTCTCGTTTTCGTTCCGGAGCCGGGCATTTTCGGCAAGCGCCTTCTCGGCCTCGGCGTTACGCGCATCGCCGCTCCAGATTTGCCAACCCACGCCGACACCGAATGCGAAGGCGAGCAGAAGAAGAAGGCCCATATCCCAGATCAGCCAGAGCATGCATCACTCCTCAAGCGTCGAAATTGCGAACGAAATCGCGTCGGCCTGGTCCTGGACGAGCCGGACCTGGATGCGCGGATTGCTGTTTCCATTGGTGACCAGGGCTTCCACCGCCTCGATCCGTGCCGCATCGAGACCGGCCTCGTCTGCCTCTCTCAGCACGGACACTGTCAGGGCGGCATCAGCCGGACAGGCATCGAAGGCACGACCGACGCGCCGAAGGGCGACCGCGGTAAGTGGGCTCGGCGCAGGTCCGCTCCGGTCGAATCGGAGACTCTCCGTGCCCTGGGCCGCCTGCACGATCACAGCGCAGGCATTCACGTCGACGATACGCCGCACTTCCGGCGCACCGGAGGGCGAAATCAGCACCGCGGCGCGAAACGGTTCGGGCATGGTCTGCAAGGCGACCGACACCGATTGAGCGATTTGCGGATTGGCAGCTTCGCCGACCAGCGCGCCCTCATCGCCCTGCAGCACGACGGCACCACGCTCCAGTCGCGCGAGCTGGCCCAGCAACCGCTTCGCGGCCTCTTCCCAGTCCGGAGACCGGGAGCCGCCGGGCACCAGGGTCAGGTCGGTATCGGCACCATTGGGGAAATTGGCATCGGCGTAGCGTGTAATCGCCTGGCGCGCATTGGCGTCGGTCGCATCGCCACGAATCAGGACGCGGCCATTGACCGCCACGTCAGCGCGGAAGATGAACCCGCGCTGCAGCCGGGCCTCGACCGTCTCGTCGGTCACGCGCGTCACGCCGCCGGCGATACGCCCGCCCGACCAGGTTGACCGAGCCACGGTTTCCAGCGCATCGAGCCGCGCACGCTCGCTCGGCGCGGCACCGGTCAGGGTCGCATGCTGACCGGAAAAGCGAACCGCCGCCCAATCATGCCCGCGCAGGCTGAGCGCATCCTCGGCGGACTGCGTCAGCCGTGCCTCGACAGCGCCGACCGAGAACGGCCCCACGGACATCATCAGCGCGCCGCCAAGCACGAGAACGCCGGCAGCGATCAGAAGGATTTTTCGAACCCGGTTTGTCATGGTCGTGCGAAGCATCGGATCGGAAACCTGTCAGGCAACGCGGTAAACCCGCGAATCTCGGCGTTTTCAGGGCAGTGCTACCCCCAGCCGTTACCATTAAAGATTGGGCATCTCCAGAGTGCAAACCCTGCCTGCGGTTAATTGCCGCCAAACAGAAAGGGCCGGGGCTTGCGGCCCCGGCCCTTCCCGAACCGTCTGACGGTATCAGGCCTAGTTGCGCAGACGCAGCGTCAGGCCATAGGTGCGCTCCTGGCCGAGGAAGGCATTGAAGGAGCCCGGCTGGAACGGACCGTCGAAGCCGACCTGGATGTATTCCTCATCGAACAGGTTCTGGCCCCACAGCTCGAGCGACCAGCTCTCGTCACCGGCGCCGACACCGACACGACCGCTGAAGATCGCATAGGCGTCCTGCTCCTTCTCCGGATCCAGATCCGAGCCGGTATTCTGCTCGGAGACCCAGCGGCCGTTGAGGTGGGCGAGCCAGGTCATGCCGTTCTCGAGTTCACCATTATAGGTGACCGAGCCCGAGGTATACCACTCCGGAGCCAGCGAGAAATTGCGGCCGGACAAGACATCGACATCCGGCGTACCGGTCGGGGCGAACTCGTCATAGCTGGCGTCCGCGTAGGTGATGCCACCCTGAACCGTCAGCCCCGGAATGGAGTCCGGCAGCCACAGGATTTCCGCTTCGGCGCCCTGCGTCGAAGCACCGTCGATCGAGGTCACGAAATAGCCGAGACCGTTGAACGTATTCAGCTGGTAGGTCTCGAAATCCGAGTAGAAGAGATAGAAATTGGCAAGGACGGTGTCATTGGCCCACTCGGTCTTGAAACCGAGTTCGAAGCTGTCGACGATTTCCGGATCGAAACGGGCCGGATAGCTGCTCGGGTCGGCGAGAACAGCGGTAAAGTCGACAGCGGAGGAACCGGATTGCGTAAAGCGATCGAGGTTGAAACCGCCGGCCTTGTAGCCGCGCGAATACGTACCGTAGACGAGCAGGTCGTCATTGAAACGGTGCGACAGCGAGAGCAGGCCGGAGAACTCGTTCTCGCTCAGAGACTGCGTGTTGTCGATCTGCTGATAGACGTCACGTGAGAACGGTAGACAGGTGAATGTGCCGAAGGTCACAAGGCTTGCAACCGGCACGCCCGAACCCGTCGAGAAACCGGACAGAATCGCCTGGTTGGTCGGATCGGAGAAGTCCAGCGCATCGCCGAAAACGGCTTCCCAGACGTCACACGCCGGTACATTGCTGTCGCCGAAGTCGAACGTGGCCGTCTTGTCGGTGCTGGTGTGACGCAGACCGAAGGTGAAATCGGTGCTTTCGGTCAGGTGCCAGGTGTTGTGGGTGAAGAAGCTGAGGCTCTCGCCTTCCTGCGTGAACAGGTCACCCTCGGCATTGCCGCCATTGAGCGGCGCGCCGGAGCCGGGTGCGAGCGGCGTAAAGCCCGGAATGAAGGTCAGGCCCAGGCCGTTGGCCAGGTCCGTCACCAGCGTCGGGCTACCGCCGAGTAGGCCAAGATAGGGTTCGAAGACCGAGCCCATCTGAATCTGGTCGCCGCGACGAAGCAGTTCGTCGGAATAGTACATGCCGACAAGCCAATCGACATTTTCCGTAGCGCCCGAGAAGCGAAGCTCGAAAGTCGAGTTGTCGAAGTCGAACGTGTTCGAGTCAGCATCACGGAACACGATGTCCGCACCGGTAAAGTCAGTATCCTGACCAGACCGAAGCCCATAAGTGCGATCCGAATAGATCGCAGTCATGTCGAAATTGTCGAACTCCCAGTTCAGCTCGGCACTATAGCCGTGATCGATGATATCCTGAGACGTATCGCGATTAGACTGGATAACGCGGCTGAACGGATCTTCCGAACCGGGAAGCGGACGTGCCCCCGGCACCAGCGCATTGATTGCCAATGCAGTCGGGCCTGAGACAAGGCTCGGCGCGCCACAACAATTCTCTTCACGCTTGGTGTAGTCGCCAGTCAGCAGGAGGCTGGCATTGTCATTGAGATCGAACAGGAATTGAGACCGAACCGTATAGTAATCCTGATCCGCATCTTCGGTCTCGGTGCGTGGCCCCCCGAAGGTTTCGACCGACTGGAAGCCGTCACGTTCGCGAACGGCGCCAAAAAGGCGCATCGCCATATTGTCGGATACGCCGCCGGTGAAACCGCCGGACACGCCGTAACCTTCAACAGCACCAGCGGTGTATTCCAGCGCGGCGTGCGAGCTGAACTCATATTCCGGACGCTTGGTCACCACATTGATGATGCCGGCGGAGGTGTTGGCTCCGAACAGCGTACCCTGCGGGCCGCGCAGGACTTCGATGCGTTCGATTTCGCCGAGATCGTTGAACCCGACACCGTTACGGGCGCGCGGAACACCGTCGATGACGATGCCGACAGACGATTCCAGACCCGGATTATCGCCCACGGTGCCGATGCCGCGGATGCGGGCCGTCGTCACGAACTCGTTGGACGTAGACGTCACATTGATACCCGGAGCGATGACCGCGAGATCCTTGATGTCGCGGATGCCGGCGTTCGTGAGCAGTTCCTCATTGTACGCGGTCACGGCGACCGGAACGTCCTGAATGCCCTGCTCGCGCTTCTGGGCCGTCACGGTGATCACGTCGACAGACCGGCTTTCCTGGGCAAAGGCCTGGCTGCCGGTAATCGCGACAGCGGATGCTGCGGCGAGCAAAAGGGTGCGCTTGGTCGAAGACATGCTTTAACTTCCTCCCGTTGGAATGCGGGCATTGCCGCTTATCGAACGCGGCCGGTCCCGGGAATCCGGGAGCCACGCGCTGAACCAAATCTGGTGCAGATCGCCTGGCGGGTGAAGCACAATTGCTGCTTGAAGGTGGCCATTTCGACGAACTTGATGTTCAAATCGCATGATTTCTGCCGAGTGTTGCGTACCTGTCACAATCGACAGACCGAGGAATGAAGCGAACGCCTCGCCGCGTTTCCATTCGCAACCAAAAGGCGAGACGGGAGATAGAGCGTGACGAGTATGTTTTACGGACGGGTGTCCGGATTGGCCTTCGCGATTGCAGCACTCGCCTGTGCGGGTGCAGCATCGAACCCGGTTTTCGCTCAGTCGGCGGAACCGCTTTCTCCCGAGGATATTTTCCTGCTCGAGGCTGCCGCGGAGCCCCGCATCGCGCCCGACGGATCCACGATCGCCTATATCCGGCGTTCGAATGACATCATGACCGACCAGACCCGGTCTTCGATCTGGCTGGTCGACACCGATGGAAGCAATCATCGCCCGCTGGTTGCCGGCGATGCTCAGACCCAATCGCCACAGTGGTCGCCAGACGGTAGTCGACTCGCCTTTGTCCAGTCGGTCGAGAACGGTGCCAGCATCCGCATTCACGACGCGTCCGGAGACCGCGAACTGACCACCGTGCAGGGCGGCGTCTCCAATCTGTCCTGGTCCCCCGACGGCCGCCGGCTCGCCTTCGCCAGCTTCGTACCTGAAGGCGGGCTCGATCCGGCCCCGCTGCCCGAACAGCCGGAAGGGGCCGAATGGGCCGCGTCCGCTACCGTGGAGGACCGGCTCATGTTCCGCTTCGACGGAACGGGCGCCCTGCCCCGTGGTTCACAGCAAATCTTCATTCTCGACCCGGAAACCGGAAATACCCGCCAGCTGACCGACGGTTCGCCCGGCGCATCCGGGGACTTCACCTGGTCGGCGGACGGCAGCGCCATTCTCTTTTCCGCCGACCGGCGCCCCGACGCCGGCAGCCTTGCACCAGACACCGAGCTGCATCGGATTACGCTGCGCGATGGAGACATTTCCCAGCTCACCAACCGGCGCGGCCCTGACAGCAGCCCGCGCAGCGCACCGGACGGGTCGCGTCTCGCCTGGCTTGGATATGACGACCACCGGATGGGCTATCATAATGTGGAACTCTATGTCGGCGCTCCGGACGGGTCCGATCCGCAATCCCTGACGGCCGGTCTGGACCGGTCTGTCAGCGCCCCGGTCTGGGCTGATGACGGGAGCGGTCTCTATGTCCAGTACGACGATCACGGACAGACCCGTGTCGCCTTCGTCTCGCTTGGAGGTGAAGTCACGATCCGGGCCGACGGTCTGATCGGCGCCACGTTCGGCCGCCCCTATACGGGCGGTAGCTACAGTGTCGCCGACGACGGTACTGTTGCGGCGATGACCGGCTCCCCGGTCCGCCCGTCCGACATCACGGTCTTCCCGCAAGGTGAGGAGGCGAGGCAGGTCACGGCGCTCAATGAAGACGTTCTGGCCCACCGGTCGCTTTCCATGGCGGAGGACATTCGCTGGACATCCCCGCATGACGGGACGGAGATACAGGGATGGGTGCTCTACCCGCCCGGTTTCGATCCGTCGGAAGAGTGGCCGCTCATCCTCGAAATTCATGGCGGCCCGTTCTCGGCCTACGGCCCTTCCTTCACTGCCGAGCTTCAGCTGATGGCAGCAGCGGGCTATGTCGTCCTCTATACCAACCCCCGCGGCTCCACGAGCTATGGCTACGACTTTGCCAACCTGATCCACCACGACTATCCCGGCAATGATTATGACGACCTCATGGGCGCCATCGACACGATGCTGGACCGCGGCTTCATCGACGAGGAGAGGCTCTTCGTGACCGGCGGATCCGGTGGCGGCGTGCTGACGGCCTGGATCATCGGCAATACGGACCGCTTTGCGGCTGCAGCCGTGGTCAAGCCCGTGATCAACTGGTCGAGCTTCGTGCTGCACGCCGACCTGCCGCAATTCTTCTCGCGCTACTGGTTCGCCGCACCCCCCTGGGAAGCGCCGGAGGAGTACTGGCGCCGTTCGCCGCTCTCGCTCGTGGGTAATGTCGAGACACCGACCCTGATGATGGTGGGAGGAGCGGATGTCCGCACGCCGCGCTCTGAGACGGAGCAATACTATTCCGCGCTCCAGCTCGAGGGCGTCCCGACGCGCCTCGTCGTCATCCCGGACTCCTTCCACGGCATCTCGAATTCGCGCCCCAGCCGGCTGCTCAGCAAGGTCGCCGAGATCCTGCGCTGGTTCGAGACATATGACCCGCAGACCGCAGCGTCGGACAACGTCGCCGGGACCGACCGGTGAAGACACTCAAGCTTGCAGCAATCCAGGCAGCGCCGGTCTATTTCGACCGCGCGGCCTCGTTGGACAAGGCCTGCTCGCTGATTGCCGAGGCCGGGCGGCAGGGTGCGGACATCGCGGCATTCGGGGAGACCTGGCTGCCCGGTTATCCCTTCTTCATCGAGGCTCCGCTGAGCGATCTCTGGTGGGAAGCGGCTGCGCTCTATCTGGACCAGGCCGTCACGGTTCCGGGCGGCGAGACGGACCGGCTCTGTGCCGCGGCCCGAGCTGCCGGCACGGATGTCGTGATCGGGATCGCCGAGCTTGACCCGGACACGCAAGGGAGCGTCTACGCGACCCTCCTCTTCATCAGTCGCGACGGCGAAATACTTGGCCGCCACCGCAAGCTCAAACCGACCCATCACGAGCGTTCAGTGTGGGCGGATGGCGATGCCGGCGGGCTTCGTGTGCATGAGCGCCCCTATGGCCGGCTGTCCGGCCTGAACTGCTGGGAGCACAACATCCTGCTTCCCGGTTTCACGCTGATCAGCCAAGGCACGCAGATTCACGTCGCCGCATGGCCGGGACGAGAACCGGAAACCGCGCCGACCGAGCCCGTCTGGTCTCGCCAGATTCTGTTGTCGCGCGCCTTCGCCAGCCAGGCCGGCGCTTATGTCATCGCACCGGCCGGGCTCCGGTTGAACGAGCACGTCCCGGACCGTTTCCGCTCGCTGAGCACGTTCGAGCATACGGGGCAAAGCGCGATCATCGATCCGCGCGGAGAAATCATCGCCGGGCCGGCCGATGGCGAGACCATCCTCTATGCCACTGCGAAAATGGAAGAAGTGCGCAAGGCCAAATCGGCCTGCGATCCGGCCGGGCATTACGCTCGCCCGGACCTGTTCGAACTGCGCCTCAAGGGAGAGCGGGTCTGGCCGCCCTCCCCGCGCGGACCGTCAGACTAGGCCGACATGCTCGGACGTGCGGCAACCGCTTCGCGCCATCGCGCCAGGTGGGTCAGCGTTTCGGGAACCGGCAGCTTGATCCAGCCTGCGAAATCCAGAAAGACGGCCGCCGCTATGTCCGCCGCGCTGAAGGTATCGCCGGCCAGATAGGCGCTTTCGGCGAGACGCTTGTCGAGTTCGGCCATGAAGGCCTCCGCGCGTGCACGCCCCCGTTCGATCAGTTCGGGAACCTGGGCGAAACGCTGCGGGCCGGTCAGGGACGAATCCTTGAAGAATTCGGAACGATTGCGCAGCGCCTCCATGACACCCATCAGCCCCTCGCCTTCGACGCGGGCAATCCATTCCGCAACCATCGCCTTCTCCACCGGGTCACGACCGAGCAGAGGCGGATCGGGATATATCTCCTCAAGATAGCGCATGATGGAGGCGTTGTCGCAGAGCACAGCGCCGTCGTCGAGCTGAAGCGCCGGCACGGTGCATCGCGGATTGACCGCACGATAGGCATCGGAAAACTGGGCCTTCTCCGCGAGATCGACCTGTTCGGTCTCGATCTCGATCCCCTTCTCGGCCATGAATATCCGGGCACGTCGCGGGCTGGGCGCGGGCTTGTAATCGTAGAATTTCATGAACTTCCCCTATGCAAAGCCGGCCGGACGATCGTCCGCGACACCGAGGCGCCGCTCGATTTCCCGCCCCAGCGCGATGATATTGCCCTCTTCGAAAAGGGGCGCCCACAAGCTGGTCGTCTGCGGGACGCGAAAACGCTCCGGATTCTCCGTCGCGGAATCGCCGAATATGGTCCGGGTCGGCACCTCGTTATAGCCGGATCGGAAAGCAAGCTGCGGATGACCGGTGAAATTGGTGATAACGAGAAGGCCTGCCGCGAAATTCGGCGCGATCATCGCATCCAGATCCGAGAAGACAGCATCCATCTCGACCATGACCTGACGGCGGAAACGGTCGACATTGATCATGTCGACCGCCGATATGAAGCGTGCCCGGCGCCAGGTATTCGGCCAGGCCGCCGGTTCCTGCCAGACGAGCAGATCATCGCGATCGCTCAGGGTCAGATCCTCGAAGGCCGCCGCGGATTCGGCCTCGACGGCAGCGAACAGCGCGTCATAGGGCAAGTCGGGCAGACTGACCTCGACCAGTTCGACGCCGGCCGCTCGGGCCCCCTCGAGTGCGGCGCGGTCGGCATCCGTCCCGTTCTCGAACCAGGCCGGATTGTAGCCGACCCTCATGCCGCGGACATCGCGCCCCGCATTCGCCTCGAACCCGGCTTCGACTGAGCCCGGGTCCTGCGGATCGAAGCCATTGATCGCCGCCAGCACGAATGCCGTGTCCTCGACTCCGCGCACGATCGGACCGATCTTGTCGAGCGACCAGCACAAGGCCATCGCCCCAGATCGCGATACGCGGCCGAATGTCGGCCGCAGGCCTGTCGTGCCGCAACGATTGGAGGGCGAGACGATCGAGCCGAGCGTCTCCGTCCCGATCCCGAATCCGATCAGACCCGCCGCGGTCGCGGATGCGGAGCCGGCGCTCGAGCCCGATGATCCTTCCGCCGTGTTCCAGGGATTGCGTGTGACGCCGCCAAACCAGCGGTCGCCATAGGCAATGGCACCGTTCGTGGTCTTGCCGAGCAGAACCGCCCCGGCTTCGCGCAGGCGTTGCGTGACCGCAGCGTCGGTCTCGGCAACCCGGTCGCGATAGGGTGTCGCCCCCCAGGTCGCAGCAACACCGGCCACGTCGATAATGTCCTTCATACCGTAGGGAATGCCGTGCAAGGGCCCCCGCGAGCGTCCTTCGGCAAACTCGAGATCACAAATGTCGGCCTCACGCCGAGCGATGTCCGGCGTGACGGTAACGAAGCATTCGAGGGTTGAGCCGTGGCGGGCAATGCGATCCAGATAGATCTCGGTGAGCCGGCGGGAGGTCAACTGCCCGGCATGCAGCCAGGTCGACAGTTTCCAGACCGGCGCAAAGGCGATCGCGGCATCATCGGACGGCAAGGGCCCCGCACGGGCTCCCGACGCGATCACCCCACCGTCCTGCGCCCGATAGGCACGCCCCGGCAGTCGCGGGTCGAAGACACTGGCCGGTGCGAGCGTGTTCGGCTTTTCCAGCCCGCGGTGCTGCGTCATCCGATCGATCCAATCGTCGATCTCCATCACCAGCTGCTCACGCTCGGAATCGCTATACTGGACGTCGAACAGGGCCTCGGCACACTGGACCGTATCGACTGTGACCGGAGAGGACGCCTCGATGGCGGTAGCGGCAGGGGCCTGCGACTGCCCGAAAGCAGCGCCCGATGCGCCGGCGCCGATCACCGCAACGGCACCACCCTTGAGCAGATCGCGGCGCGACGTGTCTGATTTCTTCATGCTTCTCCCCATACCGGCTTCCCCCGCAAATCTGCGTCCCCGAACCTCGAAGTTCAATCGCAAACGGAATTTGCGAAATCGAATTGACCCACAAATTGCCGCATTCCGCCCCATTTCGGTTCACAATTCATCATTAACCCTAATTCATGTGCCGGACCGGCATTTTGAATAAAGGGGGAGGCCATGCCCTTGGACCAGACAGTTCTCGACCGTAACGACTTCGATAATGACGTCTTCGAGTCGCGTGCGGACGAACGCTCCGACATCTCGGATTTTCGCGATACGCGGGCTCCGGCCGCGATGATTCAGCTTGGCCGTGCGCGTGCCATCGCAGAAGCGCGCCGGGCCGACCTGCTCAAATTCCGCCGGACCTGGGGTGGTGCGGTCGAAGACTCGCAGGGCACCGACAAGCCGGCGATCAAGCCGATCGACCGGGCCGCGGTCTATCCCAAAAGCCACATCCTGCACTTCTCCGTTTTGGCAGCCCTGGTTCTCTTTGAAGGCCTGGCGAACGCATACTTCTTCTCGAAGGGGTCCGATCTCGGCCTGCTGGGTGGCTGGCTGCAGGCGATCACCGTCTCCTTCACTAATGTCATCGCCGCCTTCTTCCTGATCGGTTTCATCGGTCTGAGACACATGTCCAACCGTCACAAACCTCTGATCAGCGGAGCCGCTGCTGCCGGTGTCGCCGTCGCGATCGCTGCCCTGATCGCACTGAATCTCACAGCATCGCACTTCCGCGACCTGCTGGAGCTGAACGCCGCAACGCTGGCGCTCGGCGGTGCGGAGACAACGGGCGAAGTCCTGACGCCAGTTACGGAAGCGCGGCAGAACCCGTTCGGAATTCAGACGCTGGAAGCCTTGCTGCTGTTCATTCTGGGCACGACTTTCGCCGCAATCGCCGCCTATAAGGGTCGCACGTTCGACGACGCCATCCCCGGATATGGCGCTGTCACCCGCCGCCTGGAAGCCGCGTCGCGCGATCTCGAAAAGACGCTGGAATCGGGCTGGAAGGATGCCAAGAAGCTGAGCCAGGGTGAACTGGAACAACTGGTCGCCGCCAAGGATCTTCACGAGCAGATCTGTATCGATCTGGCCGGACCGGGCCAGCATGGTTAAGCTGAACGCGAAGCGGCGCTCCGGCGTCGCTTCGTTCTGACTGCGACGGAGGGGGGGCCATGTCCGGACGCGACGCCTTGGGATTATTCAACCTGCTGATCATTGTCGGCGTACTCGGTGCAATCAGCTATGCGGCTTTCGTCCTGAAGCCGGCCGAATACGACAGCCAGACGCTGTGTCTCGCGGACAGTGTTCCGCCTCACCGCGTCGTGGTCATCGACAAGACGGACCTCTACTCGCCGGCACAGGCGAACATGATCGGGAATCTGATCCTTCAAGAGCGCGATGCGCTGGATGTGGGCGAGCGGCTGTCCCTCTACGAACTCAACCAGACGGGCCAGCTGCGCAACACCAACCGGTTCTCGCTATGCAATCCGGGGGCAGGCGCGCAGGTCAATCCGCTCTACCGCAATCCGACCCGCATCCAGGCCCGCTATGAAGCACTGTTCGCGGACCCGCTGGATCGCGCCCTCGCGGACCTGGTGGAGCCGAAGGATGCGCCGAGCAGCCCGATCATCGAGGCGCTGGCGCGCCTCGGCCAGGATCCGAGCTTCGACCGCAACGTCCCGGCACGCCGGATCGTGCTGGTTTCTGACATGCTTCAGAACTCCGAGACCTTCAGCGTCTATGGCCGCAATCGCGGCGACCTCGCCCGCCGGCTTCCGCCGTCGGCCAGTGTGGCCGCAACGATCCGCGAAACCTATGGCGATACGCTTCGCGGCGTAACGCTGGAAATCCGTCTGATCCCCCGCGACGGCTGGGAACGGGACCAGCATACCGAGCTTCGCGCCTACTGGGACGCGGTCTTCTCTCAATTGGGAATATACGCGGTCTGGTACGACATTTGAGTCTGCCAGACCTCTCGATGTGACTCCCGCCTGACGCTATGGGCCCGGACATGCGGGCGGCTGCGCGCTTATCCACAAGCGGGCACCGCAGGTTATAGATTATGCGTTCCCCCGACTCGCGCATCACCACAATATCTAGTGTATCGCACATGCCGAGCCGCTAGGGATTGAGCAAAATGGCTGATGCCGTCTATGAGCACTCCGCCCGCCATGGCCGGGAAACGCTGCGCCGGATCGTCGACAAGGACATCATCACCTTCTGTGCCCGCCAGCCCCATCTGATGGAGCTCGCCTTTACCCTCGCCGACCACGGCCACACCCATGTCGGCCATGTGGCGCGTCTCAGCCTGTACACCATCATCGACCTGGCGGACGGCAATACGCGACTGGCGGACGAGCTTCATCACCGCTTTCGGCATGCCGGTCTGGACTTCGGAATGACGCTCGAAGGCTGGGACGCTCCGGCGGCTGATGCGATCGAACCGCAGCTCGACTGATCTACCCATTGCAGCGCCCCGTATGAAGGCTAGTTTCGAACTATCGTCCTCAAACGCCGGGTCCCAGCCATGATAACGCTCCACCACCTCGACAATTCGCGCTCGCAGCGCATTCTCTGGCTGCTTGAGGAAATCGGCATCGAATACGAGGTGAAGCTCTACAAGCGCGATTCCAAGACGATGCGGGCCCCTGCCGCGCTGCGCGACATCCACCCTCTCGGCAAGTCACCCGTGATTACCGATGGCGCGATTCGCGTCGCGGAATCGGGAGCCATTATCGAATATCTCATCGAAACCTATGCGCCGAAGCTGCGGCCGGACGCGGGAACGGAAGCAGCGCGACGCTACACCTACTGGCTCCACTTCGCAGAAGGGTCCCTCATGCCGCCCCTCCTCGTCCGCCTCGTGCTGTCCCAGTTGACCGGGCCGCGCGTCCCCTTCCTGGTCCGGCCGATCGCGCGGATGCTGGCGAACAAGCTCAATAGCAGCTTCACCAATCCGGAAATCGAACGCCTTTTCGCGTATGTCGACGCCGCATTGTCGGACCGTGACTGGTTTGCCGGCGACGAGCTGACCGGGGCGGACATCCAGATGAGCTTCCCCATCGAAGCGGCCTCGGCGCGGGGCGGGCTGGATGCGTCCCATACGAATATCCGCGCCTGGCTCGACCGGATTCATGAGCGGCCGGCCTACAAGCGTGCGCTGGAGCGCGGCGGGAAATTCGGCATTATCGGCGGATAGCCGGTCGCAGACGGCTGGTCCGACACTGAACTCCGGACAATAAAAAGGGCGGCTCGCAGGAGCCGCCCTTTTTCATGCTGGACCAGCGAGATGGCGTCGGCCTATTCGGTTCCCGCCATCTCTTCCCGCGTCCGGAAGTCCACATCGAGATTGGCCGCAAGATAGATCAGGGCCGCATAGGCCGCGACATTCTGGGCCAGCGCGTCGGGATCGATCTTGTCGAGCGTGTCGTCCGGCGTGTGGTGCAGATCGAAATAGTCCATGCCGTTCTGGTTCAGGCGAACCGTCGGCACGCCCTGCATGGCCAGCGGAATAATGTCCGGTCCGCCGCCCGGAACATCGCTGCCGCCGCGGATGATCCCCAGCGGCGCGATCGCCCGTCCGATGGCATCGACGGCCGGATCGGCCTCGTCCGACACGTTCGAGACGAATTGCCAGATCGTGCCGGCACCGAAGTCGGACTCGGTCGCCAGGACGTGATTTCCGATTTCATCCGCATGCGCTTCGGCATAGGCACGTGCGCCGAGCAGGCCGACTTCCTCGGCCCCGAACATGACGACGCGGATCGTGCGGCGCGGGCGCTCAGGCAGGCGGGCCACCAGTTCGGCGGCCGCAACCGTGATCGCAATGCCGGCGCCGTCATCGACCGCGCCCGTACCCAGGTCCCAGCTGTCCAGATGGCCGCCGATCAGGACGATCTCGTCGGGGTATTCGCTGCCGACGATGTCCAGGACGACATTGCCGCTCGAAACATCGCCATGCCAGCCGGCGGTGGAGTGGATGCGCAGCGAGATGCTCTCGCCTCCCTGGTGCAGCCGGCGCAAATGATCGGCGTCCGGGTTGGAGACGGCGATGACCGGGATGTCCGCCCACGCGCCGTCCATCGAGGACATCATGCCGGTGTGCGGATTGCGGTGACTGTCCGATCCCACCGAACGGACGACGAGGGCCTCGGCCCCGGCTCGCTCGGCATGCTGCCAGCCGATACGGCGGCGCTGATTGGCAGGACCGTAGCCGGCACCGGTCTGGCTCGGCACCATGGCGTCGCCATCGACGAAGGCAATGCGTCCATCGAGCGACCCGTCTTCTGCCGCCATCAGGGCATCGACATTGCGGAAATATACGATCTCGGATTCGAGGCGGCCAAGGCGTGGAGAACGTCCCGAACCGCCCAGCGCCGTGCCGTGCAAGGGCATGTCGTAGGGCGCCGTCATGACGATTTCCATCTCGCCACGATCCCAGAACGGCATGGTGAACTCTTCCACCACGACCCTGTCGAAGCTCAGCTCCTCGCCCAGCGCACGCCCCCATTCGCGGCCGCGGGCCTCGGCTTCGGAACCGGCCAGGCGCGGACCGACTTCCGTCGTCAGGGACTCGACGATGTCCCAGGCGAGATCGCTCTCAAGCGCGGTGTCGATGAGCGCCTGGGTGGTCTCGGCATGCGTTTCGGAAACCTCGAACCGCTCCTGGGCGATTGTTTCCGCCGACAGAAAGACCGTCATTCCGAGCGCGACGATTGCTTTCATTGTATTCTCCCCGAATATCGATGGCAGCACTATGAGCGCCACGCCGCGCGACGCAAGAGAGAGCGGTGCGATCTTTCGCCGATCGGCGGCAGGTCGGGCTGCAGGGAAGGAAAGATCATGACCGATACTGCCACCACGTCCATCGAATGCCGGATCGAGGGCCGCCGCCGGGACATCGGCGGTTTCGAAGTCGCCCGCGTACTTCCCTTCTCCAAGCGCCGGACCGTCGGCCCCTTCATATTTTTCGATCAGATGGGCCCGGCGGAATTGCCACCGGGACAGGGTATCGATGTGCGGCCTCACCCGCATATCGGGCTTGCGACCGTCACCTATCTGTTCGACGGAGCGATGCACCACCGTGACAGCCTCGGCATCAGCCAAGTGATTCGTCCCGGCGACATCAACTGGATGACCGCGGGTCGCGGCGTCGTCCATTCCGAACGCACGCCCGATCCCGAGCGCGAAACGGGTCACCGGCTCTATGGCGTTCAGGTCTGGGTCGCCCTGCCCGAGCGGCTCGAAGACGCGGACCCGGCCTTCCATCACCATGATGCCGGAGCCCTGCCGGAAATCTCGCGCGGTGGTGCGACCTTCCGGCTGATCCTTGGCGATGCCTGGGGCGAGACGTCCCCTGTCGAGGTCTTTTCGCCGATCTTCTACCTGCACGGCGCCATGCCCGCCCGCAGCACCACCACGCTCGACATCACGCATGATGAACGGGCGCTCTACCTGGTGGAGGGCGACGTCAGCATCGACGGCGAAAGCATATCACCGGGCGAGATGGCGGTGCTCGCTCCGGGAAGCGCGCCGCAAATCTCAGCAGCGACCGACAGCATCGTCATGTTGTGCGGGGGGCAGTCGCTGGGCACACGCAAGATCGACTGGAATTTCGTTGCGTCGGATGCGTCAAAAATCCAGGCTGCCCGCGCCGACTGGACCCGGGCCGCGGAGCAGGGGTTCCCGGCCGGCGGGCGCTTCACCCTTCCGGAAGGCGAGACGGAACACATTCCCCTGCCCGACGGCAAGCCGAGCCATGAACCCGTCGAAGCCAGCAAGGACTGCCCCACCAGCTGATCAGGGCGCGTCCGCCTCCGGCACCGGGCGCCAGGCCGGCGCCTCCAGTGCCCGGCGGGTCGTGTAATAGGTCGCGAAACTCGCCAGCCAGTGACCGCCTTCGTAATTTTCGCCGCTGACCGATGCGATCCCGGTCTCGGCATGCCGCCGGGCCGCCGCGAGAAGCGCCGCACGGCGGGCATCGTCTTCCGGCAGAGCCGCGGCGATCGCGTCGAGATTCCAGGCGCGGGACAGGTTCACACCATCCAGATGAACCAGTTTGCCATCCGTCGGGTCGACGACTTCACCCGGCTCGAGCCAGTCGGCACTGCCATCGGTCGGGATGCCGGGCAGGAATTCGGCCAGCCAGTCCGGATAGGTATCGGGCGGCAGGATGCGGCGCATCAGGTCCGCTTCCATCAGGCAGGGCGACAGGAAATCTTCGCCGGACGGCTCATAGGCGATAGGACAGTTCCGGTCATCGCCATGGAATTCCAGAGACTTCTCGACGATCAGCCGCTCGAGCTCGCGATCCCCCGTCTCCCGCGCCCAGTCGAGAGCCAGGGCAAAACCGAAGGCGGACTGGTTATGCGTCCCGATGCGGATCGGGTAGAGCAGATTGGGCAACCAGCTGCGATACCGGTCGGCGACTTCCGCCTCCAGCGGCGCGAGCGCTTCGGCCCAGCGTGATGCACGGGGATCGTCCCATTCGCGCAGTTCGAGGCCGAGCTGTAGCAACCAGGCAAGACCGTAGGGACGCTCGAAGGACGCCCGCCCCTCGCCGCGGAAATAGGCGACTTCGCCGGCGATGGTCTGCGGCGTCAGATTGGCGTCGAGCGCCGCAGTCGCTGCCGCGGCCAGCTCGCTCTCCGGCGAGGAGCGCAGAAGGCGGACCAGAAGCCAGTGCCCGTGCACCGCCGAGTGCCAGTCATAACACCCGTAGAAGGCGGGGTGCAGCGCGCGGGGCGGCAGGGCGTCCGAGTCGCCCTGCAGGACGTGACTCACCTTGTTGGGATATTCGCGCTGCACGCAATCCAGTGCGAGCTGCATGAATCGGGTTTCCCCATCCATCTGGTCTTGCTCTTCCTGCGCAGTCGCGATGTTGCTGCAAAGCAAAGCAAAAACAGCGGCACAGCGGAAAATGGACTTGGCGATCATTGCTTGTCTCCCCCTTCACATTCGATTTCGGTCGTGCCTAGGGGGCTTTTCTGCACCCGCCCGATCTGGTACCCGCGATATTCCAAAACCATTCGGCGGAGCTGGCAAGGGACTTGCTTTCCGTTGATCTGAACTCGAGGCATCGGGACCGCCGGGAGCGGCCCCTGCAGGCCTTGGCATAAGGTGACCGGCTCGCGGCATACAAAGAACCCGAGCGCACTGGGGGTAAGGAAAATCATGTTGAACACTGATCGTCGCGACGGCGGCCTAGACGCATTGGGGATTCGAGCCGGAACGGTTCACCTCAACTGGAACGAAGCGCGCCTGTACGAGGAAGTCGTGCGCCGTGGCGAAGGCGAAGTGGCCGAGGGCGGCGCCCTGGTCGTGAAGACCGGCGCCCATACGGGCCGGTCCGCCAAGGACAAGTTCACGGTCCGCGATGCCGAGACCGAGGACCAGGTCTGGTGGGACAGCAATGCCTCGATCTCGCCGGATCATTTCGCAGCGATCTGGGACGATTTCCGCGCGCATATGGAGGGCAAGGAGCTCTTCGTGCAGCAATTGTTCGGTGGTGCCGATCTCGATCACCGGCTTCCGGTCCGGGTCGTCAACGAGCTGGCCTGGCACTCCCTCTTCATCCGTCACCTCCTGCGCATTCCCGCGGAGGACGAATACGCCGGCTTCGATCCCGAGTTCACCATCGTGAACCTGCCGAGCTTCAAGGCCGACCCGGAACGCCATGGCTGCCGCTCCGAGACCGTCATCGGCGTCGATTTCGCGCGCAAGCTGGTGCTGATCGGCGGCACATCCTATGCCGGCGAGACCAAGAAATCGGTCTTCACCATTCTCAACTATCTCCTGCCTGCCAAGAAAATCATGCCGATGCACTGCTCGGTGAATGTCGGCGAGAATGACGATGCCGCGATTTTCTTCGGCCTGTCCGGCACCGGAAAGACCACGCTCTCCGCCGATGCCAGCCGCACGCTGATCGGCGATGACGAACACGGCTGGTCGGAGAATGGTCTCTTCAATTTCGAGGGCGGCTGCTATGCGAAGATGATCCGCCTCTCCGCGGAAGCCGAGCCTGAGATCCACGCCACCACGAAAATGTGGGGCACGGTGCTCGAGAATGTCGTGATGGATCCGGAGACGCGTGTCCTTGATCTGGACGATCCGAGCCTGGCCGAGAACAGCCGCGGCGCCTATCCGCTTTCGGCGATCCCGAATGCCAGCGAGACAGGGCGCTGCGGTCACCCGAAAAACCTGGTCATGCTGACCTGCGACGCCTTCGGCATCATGCCGCCGATCGCCAAGCTCACGCCGGCCCAGGCGATGTACCATTTCCTGTCCGGCTATACCGCAAAGGTCGCCGGTACGGAAAAAGGCGTGACCGAGCCAACCGCCACCTTCTCCGCCTGCTTCGGTGCGCCTTTCATGCCGCGTCACCCGGTCGAGTACGGCGCCCTGCTCCGCGAGCTGATCGCAGAACACGATGTCGACTGCTGGCTGGTGAATACCGGCTGGACCGGCGGCGCCTACGGCGAAGGTCATCGCATGCCGATCAAGGCGACGCGTGCCCTGCTCAATGCCGCACTGGACGGATCGCTGAACGAAGCGGCCTATCGCGAAGACCCGAATTTCGGCTTCATGGTCCCGATCGCTGTCGACGGCGTGGACAGCGCGATCCTCGATCCGCGCTCGACCTGGTCCGACCAGGAGGCCTACGACCGCCAGGCGGCCAAGCTGGCCACCATGTTCAACGACAACTTCAAGGTCTTCGAAGACCATGTCGCGCCCTATGTCCGCGCCGCTGCACCGAAGGCCAAGGGCCGCGTCCTGGAAACGGCGGCCGAATAGCGCACCTTACACGACGACTCATCGGGAACCCCGGCTTCGGCCGGGGTTCTTTTTTTTGGACAACAGGTTGGACCTCCCCCAAGCGCAAAACCGTCGCGTGAAATTTTCGTGCGGGAAACGTGACTGAGCGAATAGATTTCGCCGAGCAGCCTCGTCAAAATCAGCTCATGCGGAAAAATATGTTTGACCTTGAGACTTTTTTCAGCCTTGCTTGAAACAGTATCTCGCAGATGCAGCACGAGCTGCGGCGAAAAAATGGACACTGACATGGCGCTCGTTCGCGACATCACGGCTCTTTCCGCACATGCCCGGCCCGGCATGACGGCGAGCTCCTGCGCGCGTTCCATGACCCGCACGTCCACCACCATCACCATGATGATTACGACCTCCACCTATGAAAGGGGGGCGGCCGGCGTGCGCTAGCGGAAGACAAATAACCGCGAAGACACACCAACCCGCTCCCCGCAAGGCGAGCGGGTTTTTTCATGCCCGAATTCCAGACCAACCGTCAGACCAAGACCCGAGAGGACCCGATGCCCCAACACGAACAGCCAGCCCGGCCCCGCCAGTTCTGCGTTTTGAAATTCGGTAGCAGCGTGCTCCGAAAACCGGACGACTACGCCCGCGCCGCCCATGAAATCTACCGCCATGTTAGAGGCGGAGAGAAGGTCGTGGCCGTGGTCTCCGCGCTGGATGGCGAAACCGATGCACTGTTCGAGGTCGGTGCGGCCGTCGGCGACGGTCAGAGCGACAGCCTGGTTGCCCGCCTGGTCCGTTGCGGGGAGCTCAAATCGGCATCCCTGATGGGACTGGCCCTGCAGCGCTCGGGCGTCCCGGTCAGCGTGCTCGACCCGCATGAGATGGGCCTGAAGGCGGAAGGGTCGCCGCTCGATGCCAATCTCACCGGTCTGGACGCCGAACGCGTGCTCGCCCACTTCGATCAGGCCGACGTCATCGTGGCGCCGGGCTTCTTCGGCGAAGGCGAAGCCGGTCCGGTGACGCTGGGTCGCGGCGGAACCGATCTGACGGCTGTGGAGTTCGCGCACTGGCTGGGCGCGAACCGGGTCCGGCTCATCAAGGATGTCGATGGCGTCTATTCCGACGATCCGGCGCAAGTCGCCAATGCCCGGCGCCTCGAACAACTCGATTACGAGGAAGCTGCTCGTGTCAGCCGCGGCCTCGTGCAGGAAAAAGCCATCTTCCAGGCACGCGACAAGAATGTCGTCATCGAGGTCGCCGCTCTGGGGCGGGGCTATGCCACGCGGATCGACAGCGTGAAGCGGCGTGAAGCCGCCGCACGCGAGTGCGCTCCGCTGCGCGTTGCCGTGCTCGGCCACGGGGCCGTAGGTGCGGGTGTCTGCGAACACATCCTCGCCCATCCGGGCCGTTTCTCGCTCAATCCGGTTCTCGTCCGGGACCGGGACCGCCATGCCGCACTGGCGCCGGGCCTCGACTTCACCGAAGATCCCGCCGAGGCCCTCGCCGGTTCGCCGCAACTCGTCGTCGAGACGATCGGCGGAACCGGACTGGCCCGCGCCTTGTCGCAGAGCGTCCTGCGCGACGGCGCTCACCTCGTCTCCGCAAACAAGGCGGTTATCGCCCTGGATATCGAACGGCTCCGCGACCTGGCCGACGCCAACGGCCTGAAGCTGCACTATTCCGCAGCCGTCGGCGGCGGCGTACCCGTCCTCGAACGGCTCGATGCGCTGAAACGGGGCGACGGCGTCCTCTCCGTCGAGGCCGTTCTCAACGGGACCTGTAATTTCGTGTTCGGCCAGCTGGACGCCGGCGCCACGCTCGCGGAAGCCGTCTCGGAAGCCCAGCGGCTGGGGTTCGCCGAGGCCGACCCGTCGACCGATCTGGACGGCCATGACGCCGCCGACAAGCTCGCACTCATCGTCCGCCACGCCTTCGGCGTCCCGCTCTATCCCGACCAGATCAGGCGCGAAAGCCTGTCGGCCCTGCCTGCTGAAAAGATTCATGCAGCCCGGGAACAGGGCCGGGTTTTCAAACAGATCGCCCGATGCTCCACGCGCCCCGATGGAAGTGTCGATGCCGCCGTCGAGATTCGCGCCCTCGAGCCGAACCACCCCCTCGCCGCGCTCAGAAACGAGGGCAATGGGTTCCTGCTGGAATTGCCGGGCCGAACCGAATGCCTCACCGGCAAGGGAGCCGGACGCTGGCCGACGGCGGAAGCGGTCTTCGCCGACATCATGGACGTTCAGCGTGAGCTCGCCGCGGCGGATCATCCGCAAACCCTCGCCGGGGAATCGCGGCTGGCGGAGAATCCGCTTAGCCATGACGCTCGCCTGTCTTCGGGAAGGCCAGCATGAACCAGTCCATTCGCCGGGCATGCGCCAGCGCGCCGGCCAGTATCGGGAATATCGGCGTCGGGTTCGACGCGCTCGGCCTCGCCTTCGATGCGGTCCGGGATCGCGTTACCGTCTTCCGGGAGCCCGAGCCCGGCATCCGTCTCGGTGCCGTCAGCGGTCTCGTCGACACGCTTCCCGACGCGGTCGAGCGGAATTGCGCACTCGCAGCCGCCAAGGCGGTGATCGACGCGGCGGGCGCTTCGTTCGGACTGCGCCTCGATATCGACAAGGGCGTGCCCCTGAGTGCGGGAATGGGCGGCTCTGCGGCATCGGCTGTGGCGGCCGCAGGCGCCACCAATGCCTTGCTCGGCGAGCCGTTTGCGCTCGAAAACCTGCTTCCGCTCGCCATGGAAGGGGAACGCGTCTCCGCCGATCCGCCGCCCTGGGACAATGTCATGTCCGCCCTGCTGGGCGGCATGGTTCTCGCCGCACGACTCGACCCGCCGCTGATCCGGCGCCTGCCCGTCCCCTCCGGCGTGGCCTGCGTCCTGATCCATCCGGACCGGCATATCGAGACGCAGGCGGCGCGCGAACTTCTTGCGTCGGACGTTGCCCGGGATATCGCCGTCGAGCACGCCCGTAACATCGCAGCCTTCGTCGCCGGCTGCGCAGCCGATGATCTCGACCTCGTCGCGTCGGGCCTGAAAGATATCCTGATCGAACCGCAACGCCTGCCGCTCCTGCCCGAACTCACCGCCGTCAAGGACGCCGCAGGCGCGGCCGGCGCGCTGGGCTGCTCCTTCTCCGGATCCGGCCCTTCGGTCTTCGCCTGGGTCCGGGACGCCGACCGCGATGCGGTCGAAGCCGCCATGCTCCAGGCCTTCCGGTCGGCCGGCTGCGAGGCGACTGCCTATCAGGCCGATATCGATTCCAGCGGACTGCGTGTGGAGGCGGTCGAATGAAGTTTCTCTCCACCCGGGGCGACGCCCCTCCGGTTTCCGCCGACGCCGCGCTCCAGGCCGGAGCCGCGCCCGATGGCGGCCTTTATCTCCCGGACCTTCTTCCTGGCTTCACGCCAGCCGACTTCGATGCCGATACCGGGCTGGCGGATGTCGCCCGACGTCTCCTGGCGCCCTTCTTCGCCGGCACGCCGCTCGCAGCCGCCCTGGCGGAAATCTGCCGCGACGCCTTCGACTTTCCCTGTCCCGAAGTCCGTCCCTTCGGTCCCGATACCGGCCCCGCCATTCTCGAGCTTTTCCACGGGCCGACCGGGGCCTTCAAGGATTTCGGCGCCCGCTTCCTGTTCCGCGCCTTCGCGGCGCTGGGCCAGTCCGAGGACGCCCCGTTCACGGTTCTTGTCGCGACCTCGGGCGATACAGGCGGTGCCGTCGGCTGCGCGGCCGAAGGCCTGGCCGGTGTGCGCGCCTTCATCCTCTTCCCGAAGGGACGTATCTCGGCCTTCCAGGAGCGCCAGCTTTGTTGCTGGAAACCGCCGGTCTCGGCCCTGCGGATCGACGGCGATTTCGACGATTGTCAGCGGCTCGTAAAAGCGGCCTTCGCGGACACCGCCCTGACCGGCCGGCATCATCTGACCTCGGCGAACTCGATCAGCGTGGGACGGCTTCTGCCGCAGATGAGCTATTGGGCGCATGCCTCGCTCCGGCACTTCAGGGCCAGGGGCGAGAAGCCGGGCCTCGTCATCCCGACCGGCAATCTGGGCAATGCCTTCGCCGCCATTCTCGCCCGCGCCTGCGGCCTTCCCATCGGACCCGTCGTGCTCGCGACCAATGCCAACGCCACCCTGGCGGACTGGCGGGAGACAGGCGAATACCGCGCCCGCCCCTCCCTCGCGACGCTTGCGAATGCGATGGATGTCGGCGCGCCGAGCAATTTCGAACGCCTCGCCGCCTTCTCCGAGGACGGCGGGCAGAGCACGATCGAGGCGGCCATCCGCGTCGATGACGACGCCATTCGCGAGACGATCCGTTCGACCTTCGAGACGACGGGCTATATCGCCTGTCCGCACACGGCGACCGCTCTCGCCGCCTGGAAACGCCTTTCCCGCAAAGCGCGCGAGGACCGCGGCTGGATCATCGGCGCAACGGCGCACCCCGCCAAATTCGCCGACATCGTCGAGCCTCTGATCGGCCAGACCATCCCGCTCCCGTCCTCGCTGGGCGCCGTCCTGGAACGCCCAGTCCTGGTCGCCGACATCCCGGCAGACCTCAACGCCCTCGCCGCAGCCCTGGAACCCTGACTGCAGCCCCGGCCATCTTGCAGCGAGGTTCCGGGCCTTTGCTTCCATGGGACGCTTCGTCTTCCCCCGGGTAATCTGTTCGATCTCACGGCAGTCCGCTTCGCGGACGCCTCCGATGGGGCGGCCCATAAGGGCCGGCGCGCAGTCGCGCTTGCGGGAACGGTGGTCCCGGGTGTCAGAGCGACTTTCATCTTCCCCCGCCGGGGGAAGTGGGCCGCGGCAAGGCCGCGGGTCGATGGGGGTATTCGGCGCCCCATCCTTCACCATTCCCCCTCCGTCCCTTCGGGACACCTCCCCCGGGCGGGGAGGACGAAGCACTTTCAGCGCCACGACCTTCCGGCCTGGCGGTATGAGGGGTGCAGGATGCCGGCTGATGCCGGTGGGTATATGTAAGTGTGAGTGACATCAGGGACATCCTGCACACGGAGATTTACTGGAGCCCTCACGGGCTCCCTCTCGAAACCGGTCTGGACAGACAGTCAGCGCTTTTGCTGCCTCTCCGAACCGATGGCCACCACCGGGCCCTGCTTTGGT
>NZ_JBSXNX010000011.1:0-134071 GCF_056857855.1 Maricaulis sp. B-26 | reverse complement strand
CATCAGGGACATCCTGCACACGGAGATTTACCGGAGCCCTCACGGGCTCCCTCTCGAAACCGGTCTGGACAGACAGTCAGCGCTTTTGCTGCCTCTCCTTACCGATGGCCACCACCGGGCCCTGTCGCGGTCAGCCGACAGAGACGGGCAGGCTCCGTACTCCCCACACCCCCGGCGAACCAGGCCGGGCCTCGAGCGGTGCGAGAACGAGGGTGATTATGCGGGAGGTCTTGAGGGTGGGGATAAGTTCTTGTCTCCGCCCCATATGCCGTCATCCCGGCGAAAGCCGGGACCCAGCTCACAAAGCGGGATAGAGACGCGCGGAACTCAAACCGGATGGCGGTGACCGGCTGGATAGCCGTGTCCTGACTATCGTCAGGGTGCCGGTCTGAGTGGAACATGCTCAATCCTTTGGGACAGACACATTTTCACTTATGATGCAGGGGGTTCGCGATATTGAAGCCCGCGAACACCGACCGTTTCCAAATCAGCCATCGCGCCTTGCCCACGCCGGCTTGCGCCAGGTCAATGCTGCCCTTCGTTCCGCTTGTCACTCTGTCCGGCAAGCAGGATGGAGAGGTATGCTTATGAAGACCCTGGTCGTCTTTTATTCGCTTTCGGGAACCACGCGGACAGTCGCCGAGGATCTGGCGCGCGTTCTGGGCGGGGAGCTCGCGGAGATCCGGTGCGAGCACTACCGGCCGGGTTTCTGGGGGCCCTTGCGCGCCGTGCTGGACAGTGTGCGCGGGCATATGCCCGAAGCCGCCATGCCGCCCCAATCGGTCGAGGACTACGATCTCGTCGTCGCGGGCGGCCCGGTCTGGGCATCCCATGCGGCAACGCCGGTCAAGGCTTTTCTTGAATTCGCCGCGCCGCGCCTGCCGCGTACTGCCCTGTTCCTCACTCATCAGGGCTCGGCGACCGATTCGGCCTTCAGGGAGATGGAGCGGCTCGCCGGCCAGAGCGCTGTCGCGAAACTGGCCGCGCGCAAGGCGGATCTGGAAGGCACGGAATACGCGTCCGAACTGGCCGAGTTCGCCTCGCTGGCGCAGCCGGAGACGGTCCAGGACTGAGCGTCAGATCCAGTAGGTCTGCACATCGGGATGGCCGCGTCCGTCGATGAGCCGCACGAGTCCGACGACCGCCCGCACCAAAATCCAGACCCAGGTCAGCAGCATGCCGAGCGCGCCGATCGGCGAGAGCAGCAGGGTCATGATCAGGATGCTGGAGGCGACGAAGCCGGCGACCGCGATCCAGAAGGTGCGGATCTGGAAGGTGTAATGGGATTGCAGCCAGTGCGGCGCGGCGGGCCGGCGCGCATAGGCGATGATGAGGGCGATCAGCGTGGTCAGACCGATCACATTGCCGAGCAGGAAAAGGCCGTAATTGAGGGCCGCGAAGAGCTTGTCGTCGCGGTCGGTGCTGGGGGCGTTCGGGGCGTCGTGAATGGTCTGGGACATGCCGGCTTCTCCTTGGTGTCCCCATCCTGCGCCGGTCGGCCTTGCCATGCCAGCGGGACTCGCCGGGCCGCTGTCCCTCGCCGGACCGTCCGGTGGTTCCGTCCAGCAGCTTCTGCGGCGATCATGCCACGGCCTTGTCTGAAAATGCTGTCATATGGCGTTCGGGCGCTTGGTTGTGCGCGGGTTTCGACGTATTCGGGAAGTCGAAGTGCGTTGAGACAGGTTTCGTTCAGGTGTCATTAGCCAGAATTTGGGATCACGGACCGGCCATCCTGACCTTGTCGGGACTGGGCTGCTATCTCGTCCTGCTGGCGCTGGGCGCGATCGCGGGCATCGTCCCGCCGCATCCTTTGTCCCTGACCGTGATGGTCATGGGGGCCATGGCGGCGGCCGGCGTCGCCTGGATGTATCTGAGGGTGCCGGACGACGAGGACGGTGCCGAGGGGGACTGGGAATGAGCTTGATCGTCACCATGGCCGACCTCGTGCCGGGCCGGGAGATCGACCATGTGGTCGGAATCGCCCGCGGCAATGTGGTCCGGGCGCGCTTTTTCGGCCGCGATTTCATCGCCGGCCTGCGCAATATCGTCGGTGGCGAGGTTCCCGAATATACCAGCCTCCTGTCCGAAGCGCGTGAACAGGCGCTCGACCGGATGGCGAAACATGCGGAAGAGCTGGGAGCCGATGCGGTGGTGACCGTGCGACTCTCCACCTCGTCTGTTATGGAAGGCGCCGCTGAAATACTGGCCTATGGAACGGCGGTGAAACTGAAATGAATCCCCTTATGAAGCGCCTGGCAGGCCGGGCCGCCGACGAATTCATGGAAACCGTCCGTTTTCTCGGCGGTGTGGCTGCCGTCTGGCTCGGCCTGGTGACCTTCGGGTTCGCGGCCTTCCACATTCCCTCCGAGAGCATGCAGCCCTCGCTGGAAGTCGGCGATCGCGTGCTGGTGTCCAAATGGGCCTATGGCTATTCGCGGCACTCCCTGCCGCTCGGCGCCGGCTATCTCCTGCCGGACAGCTGGAATGCGCGCCTGTCCTGGCACAATCCGCAGCGCGGCGACGTCGTGGTCTTCCGCGACGAGAACCAGAGCCCGCCGCGCAATCTGATCAAGCGCGTGATCGGCGTGGCCGGCGATACGGTCGAGGTGCGCGAAGGCCTGCTCTATCTCAACGGAGAGCCGGTGCCGCGCGTGCTCGAGGATATCCGCAGCTATCGCGAGGACGACCGCCGGCGCGAGATCGTTACGGTCTCCCACTACACGGAAGTCCTTCCGGGCGATCGCGAGCATCCGATCTATGAGCGCTCGGACAATTATCCCGTCGACAATTACGGGCCGATCACGGTGCGCCCGGGTACGGTCTTCGTGATGGGCGACAATCGCGACGCCTCGCGCGACAGCCGCGTCAGCGGCGGCCCGGGTCTCGTCCCGCTGGCCAATGTCGTCGGCCGGGCCGAAACGGTGCTCTTCACCTTCGAGAGCTGCCGGAACGAGGAAGGCCTGTACTGCCCGCGCGGCCGGGTCTGGCGCGGGCTGTAACTTCGCAAATTCGGGATCGCAGTTTCGAACCGCAAAACCGGTACCCACTTTTGCTGAAAATGCTCTAGTCTCTTTCCCGAACTCAATCCGGGGAGAGCGGCATGAGCCTGAAGAACAAGACGATTTTCATCACCGGCGCGTCGCGCGGGATCGGTCTCGCCATCGGCGAGCGCTGTGCGCGCGACGGGGCGAATATCGTCATCGCGGCCAAATCCGACCGCAAGCACCCCCGGCTGGAAGGCACGATCCATTCGGCGGCGGAAGCGATCGAGAAGGCTGGCGGCCAGGCCCTGGCCGTGAAATGCGATATCCGCGAGGAAGCCGAGGTCGAAGCGGCCGTGGCTGCCGTGGTCGAGCGCTTCGGCGGGATCGACTGCGTCGTCAACAATGCCTCGGCCATCTATCCGCGCGGCACGGCGGACACGCCGATGAAACGCTACGATCTGATGCATGGCGTCAACGGGCGCGGCACCTTCATGGTCACGCAGAAATGCCTGCCGCATCTGGAAAAGGCCGAGAACCCGCACATTCTCGTCCTCTCGCCGCCGCTCGACATGCGCGGCCTCTGGTTCGGTCCGCACGTTGCCTATACCAGCGCGAAATACCAGATGAGCCTGTGCGTGCTGGGCTGGGGCGAGGAGTTCAAGGGCCGCATCGCCGCCAATGCAATCTGGCCGCGGACCGCCGTCGCGACGGCGGCCATCTCGAACGTGCTGGCCGACGAGAATGCGATGAAGAATTGCCGCAAGCCGGAAATCCTGGCCGAGACGGCCTATCGCGTCCTGACCAAGCCGGCCAAGGACTTCACCGGAAATTTCATCATTGACGACACCTTCCTCTGGGAAGAGGGCGAGCGCGATCTCGAGCAGTACAGCTATGAGCCGGGCATCGAGCTCCTGCCCGACTTCTTCGTTCCGGACGATGTGCCGGCGCCGCCCGGCGTGAAGATCATGAATGTGACGCTGGGGCATTAGGGCGTCCGGGCAGAATCCCGCTTGCGCTTTTCGAAAACTTGCCAATATGGGCGTTGGAGCGTCGCACTCCGCGGCCGGGTTGCCGGCCGCGTCTTTCTCGCCGGACGTCGACGCGTCCGGCCGGAGTGTCAGACCCATGCTTCTGGTCGAAACCTGTCTTGCGCCGAGCCCGCTCGAAGGGCTGGGCGTCTACGCGTCCCAATTCATTCCCGAAGGCACCCTCGTCTGGGTGCTCGACCCCGCCGTGGATATCGTTCTCAGCGAGACCCAACTCCTCGAGCGGCCCCATGTCTACCGCCAGTTCATGCAGCGCCATGCCTATTTCGACAGGACGCTGGGCGGCTATCTGCTCGATGGCGACAATGCGCGTTTCCTGAACCATCACGCCGAGCCCAATCTGCGCTTCCGCGAGGACGGCAATGGCGTGGCCGCGCGGGATATCGCCCCGGGCGAGGAGATCGTCTGCGACTACGGCGAGTTCATGCCCGAAGTCGTGCTTTTGCCGGGCCGTATGCTGGTGGCTTCGGAAGACGCAATGATGCGCGCGTGACCCGGCTGTGATGCCGGCCGAAAAAAGCTTGGCGAGCGGGGTCCCTTCGTCCCAGAGTGGCGGTCATGAAAACCACCGTCTTCGACAGCCCCGCCAGCCTGCTTCATCGCGTCCCCGAGGATAATCCGGAAGTCCCCGCCCGGTATGAGGCCGTGCGCGAGGCCTTGCAGAAAATTCCCGATGTGGACTGGCGCGACGCACCCCAGGCGCCGGTCGAGGCGCTGGCGCGCTTTCATACGGTGGAGCATGTCGACCGGGTCTTCACCGCCTGCGCCGAGGCCGGGCCGGACGGCTGGGTCAATCTCGATTACGACACGCCGGTCTGCGACCGGTCCGCCACCGCCGCTCTTGCGGCCGCTGGCGGCGCGCTGGCCGGTGTCGACCGGGTCGTCGCGGACGGGCAGGGGGCGGTGTTCTCGCTTGCCCGGCCGCCGGGTCACCATGCCGAACCCGCCAAGGCGATGGGCTTTTGCCTGTTCAATTCCGTCGCCGTCGCGGCCAGGCACGCGCTCGATGTGCACGCCCTGCCCAAGGTGGCCATCGTCGATATCGACGTCCATCACGGCAATGGCTCCCAGACGATGGCCGAGCAGGACGAACGCGTCTTCTTCGCCTCGCTGCACCAGGCACCGCTCTATCCGGGGACCGGCAATGCCGACGAGACCGGTATCGACGGCAATGTTCTCAACGTGCCGCTTCCCGCCGGAACCGGGGGCGAGGCCTGGCGCGCGGCCTTCTCGCAGCAGGTCGTGCCGGCGCTTCGCAAGGCGCAGCCCTCGCTGATTCTCGTTTCGGCCGGCTTCGATGCGCATGCGGACGATCCGCTGGGCGGTTTCGGCCTGGTCGAGGCGGATTACGCCTGGGCAGCGGAAGAGCTGGCTGGCATTGCGGCCGAGTTTGCGTTTTCCCGGCTTGTATCCGTGCTGGAGGGCGGATACGACTGCCCGGCTCTGGGACGCTCGGCGGCGGCATTCGTCGACGCGCTCGTCCAGGCGTAAGCCCGATTTTCGGACGAGCAGCGACGGGGCGCTCCGACCGATTTTCCCGCCCCGCGTGACGATTGATGACCGACCGCCAGCTCCAGCCTTCTTCCTCGCAGCCCGGCAGTATCACGATCGCCCGCCACGGGCGGCCGGATGCGAACCGCGAGCAATGGCTCGGCTGGCGCGGGTACGAGCACTGGTGGGACGAGATCTATCAGCCGTCCTCCCTGGTGCCGGGCCAGGACGCGCCTGCTGAGCTTGTCTCTGCCGCGGAGGAGTCGCACACCGTCTTTGCGAGCACGCTGCGCCGGTCCATCGAGACCGCCGAAGCGGCTGCACCGGGCCGGGATCTCGTGATCGATCCCGTCTTCGTGGAGGCGGAATTGCCGCCGCCGCCGATCCCCGGGGTGTTCATGGCCAAGACCTGGGGCGTATTCGCCCGGTGCTCCTGGTGGTGCGGCCTGTCGCGCGGCCGGGAAAGCCGGCACGAGGCCGAGGCACGTGCCGAGCAGGCCGCGGATCGCCTGATCGAGGCTGCGGCGGCCGGACCGGTCCTGCTGTGCGCCCATGGCTGGTTCAATCGCATGATGCGGCCCTCGCTGCGGGCGAGGGGTTGGCAGTGCGTGCGCGATGGTGGAGACACCTACTGGTCCTGGCGTCGCTACGAATACAGGCCGCGCTAGTCTTTCGCGGATTGCCGCGCGGCAACGCCCTTCCTATGCTGCCCCGACTGACGGAGACGCACCCATGTCCGACACGCCGAACAGCGATATCGAAGCCCTCAGTTTCGAGCAGGCCCTGGCCGAGCTGGAACGTATCGTCCAGCAGCTCGAATCCGGCGAGGTGGAGCTGGAAAAATCGATCGAGATCTACGAGCGCGGCGCTGCCCTTCGGGCGCATTGCGACAGCAAGCTGAAGAGCGCCGAGCTGAAGGTCGAGAAGATCGTGCGGGGCGAGGATGGCGCGCCCGCGACGGAACCGGCCGGATTCGAATAGCCATGTCGGAAGAGACTACGCCGCCGGCCAGCATCGAGGATTTCCTGAAGCTCGATATTCGCGTCGGCACCATCGTGCGTGCGGAGGACTTTCCCGAGGCCCGCAAGCCGGCGATCCGGCTCTGGATCGATTTCGGCGAGGAATTGGGCGAAAAGAAAAGCTCGGCGCAGATTACGGAACACTACGAACCCGAAGCCCTCGTCGGGCGTCAGGTCATGGCGGTGGTCAATTTCCCGTCGCGCCAGATCGGCCCGATGCGCTCGGAAGTGCTGACGCTCGGCGTGTCCGACGCCAATGGCGCCATCATCCTCATCGCGCCGGACCAGGCGGCGCCCAACGGCTCGCGATTGCACTAGGTGGACGCATGGATTCTTTCGAAAAGCGCCTGAACGAAGCGGCCGACCGCGTCACCGTGGCGCTCGACGCCCTCCTGCCGCGAGCGGAGGGTCCGGAAGCCCATCTCAATTCCGCCATGCGCTATGCGGCGCTGGGGCCGGGCAAGCGGCTTCGCCCCTTCCTGGCGCTCGAGGCGTGCAAGCTCGTCAATGCGGACGAGCGCGGCGCCCTTCGGTCGGCCTGCGCGCTGGAATGCATCCACGCCTATTCGCTCATTCACGACGACCTGCCCTGCATGGACGACGACGATATGCGGCGCGGGCGTCCGACCGTGCACAAGGCCTATGACGAGGCCGCGGCCGTGCTGGCCGGCGACGGTCTGCAATCGGTCGCCTTCGAAATTCTCGCCCATCCCGACACGCATCAGCGCGGCAGCGTGCGGGCCCGTCTCGTCGAGCGCCTGGCGCGCGCATCGGGTCCCTACGGCATGGTCGGCGGCCAGATGATCGACATCCGTGCGGAGACCGAGGCATTCGATATTTCCGTGGTCACGCGCATGCATCGCATGAAGACCGGCGCTCTGATCAGCTATGCGGTGGAGACCGCGACCATCCTCACCGAGGTGGAAGATCATGTACGTCGGGCGCTCGAAGGGTTTGCTCACGACCTCGGCTTGGCTTATCAGATCACAGACGACCTCCTGGATGCGACGGGCGACAAGGCGGAGACCGGCAAGGCCGTGGGCAAGGATGCCGGTCAAGGAAAAGCCACCTTTGTCACCATTCTGGGGGTTGAAGGCGCTCGGGACCGTTCGCGACACCTGGCCGCACAGGCCAAGGATCACCTTGAAACGTTCGGCGCGCGCGCAGATGTTTTGAGAGAGGCCGTCGACTTCATCCTCGACCGCCGCTCCTGAAAGGCTGGTAGTACATGCCCCCGAGCACCCCGCATCTCGATCGTATCAACGACTCTGCAGATCTGCGCGATCTGAGCCTGTCCGAGCTCAAATCCGTAGCCGACGAGCTGCGTGCCGAGACGATCGACGCGGTGTCGGTCACCGGCGGACATCTCGGTGCCGGTCTGGGCGTGGTCGAGCTGACCACGGCGCTGCATCATGTGTTCGAGACGCCGGACGACAAGATCGTCTGGGATGTCGGGCACCAGTGCTATCCGCACAAGATCCTGACCGGGCGCCGCGACCGTATCCGCACGCTGCGCCAGGGCGGCGGCCTGTCCGGTTTCACCAAGCGTGCGGAGAGCGAATACGATCCTTTCGGTGCCGCGCACGCCTCCACATCGATTTCCGCCGCGCTCGGCTTCGCCGTGGCGCGCGATCTCAAACAGGAAGACCGCAATGTCATCGCCGTGATCGGCGACGGTTCCATGTCCGCGGGCATGGCCTATGAGGCGATGAACAATGCCGGTCATATCGGCGGCCGCCTGATCGTCATTCTCAACGACAACGACATGTCCATCGCGCCGCCGGTCGGCGCGATGAGCCATTATTTCGCGCGTCTCGTCTCCTCGCAGAGCTATCGCAATCTGCGCAAGCTGGGCAAAGGCGTGGCCAAGGCGATCGGCGTCGAGGAAGCCGCGCGCCGGGCCGAGGAATACATGCGCGGCATGGCCATGGGCGGCACGCTCTTCGAGGAGATGGGCTTTCGCTATGTCGGCCCCATCGACGGCCATGATCTCGACCAGCTCGTCCCGGTCCTGAAGAATGTCCGCGACGGCGATTCCGGACCGGTCCTGATCCATGTCGTCACCCAGAAGGGCAAGGGCTATGCCCCGGCCGAGGCGGCCGACGACAAGTATCACGGCGTCGCCAAGTTCAATGTCGTGACCGGCGAGCAGCAGAAGTCCAAGGGTGGTCCGCCCTCCTATACCAAGGTTTTCGCCCAGCAGCTGATCCGCGAGGCCGAGATCGATGACGGCATCGTCGGCATCACCGCGGCCATGCCGGGCGGGACGGGCATGGACCTGTTTGCCGAGCGCTTTCCGGACCGCATGTTCGATGTCGGCATTGCCGAACAGCATGCCGTGACCTTCGCCGCCGGCCTCGCCGCCGACGGAATGAAGCCCTATGCGGCGCTCTATTCCACCTTCCTGCAGCGCGGATACGACCAGGTCGTCCACGATGTCGCGATCCAGCACCTGCCGGTGCGTTTCGCTGTCGACCGGGCGGGGCTCGTCGGCGCCGATGGCTGCACTCATGCGGGCAGTTTCGATATCGGCTATCTCGGCGCCCTGCCGGGCATGGTCGTGATGGCCGCCGCGGACGAGCTTGAGCTCTGCCGCATGGTGAAGACCTCGACCCTGATCGATGACGGGCCGTCCGCCTTCCGCTATCCGCGCGGATCCGGCACCGGGATCGAGATTCCCGAGCTGATCGAGCCGCTGGAAATCGGCAAGGGCCGTGTCCTGCGCGAAGGATCGCGGATCGCCATTCTCTCCTTCGGTACCCGTCTGGAGGAGAGCCTGAAAGCGGCCGATGCACTGGGCGCCCAGGGCTTCTCGACCACGGTCGCCGATGCCCGCTTCGCCAAGCCGCTGGACGAGGATCTGGTGCTCCGCCTGGCGCGGGAGCATGAAGTCCTGATCACGGTGGAAGAGGGGGCGATGGGCGGTTTCGGCGCCTTCGTGCTGCATTTCCTGGCCGAGAAGGGGGCGCTGGACCGCGGTCTGCGCATCCGGACGATGACCCTGCCGGACATCTTCCAGGACCAGGACATGCCGTACAATCAGTACGAGGAAGCCGGTCTCAACGCCCGCCATATCGCCGCCAAGGCGCTCGAGGCCATGGGCAAGGAAGAGGCCGCCGCAGAGAAGGTCGCCGCCGCGCTTATCGCCGGCTGATCAGGCTTCACTTTCGATCCGCTCGACGATCGCCCGGATCGCGGCCGCATGGCTGGCGACCGGGTCATGCGGTGCGTAGACCGCGAGCGGCATGTCCGGAACGAGACCGGTGCCTTCATGCACCCGGCCTGACGCGTCGGCGAAAATCTCGTTGGACAATTCCAAATACCAGCCATTGGGCAGCGGCTTGGCGAGCGGCGTCGAAAAGGCGCCGCGCGTGGTGCTTCCTGCCTGCACCACATGAGGCAATTGCCTCAGCATCATGGTGGTGATCTCGCCGCCGGATACCGTGACATCGCTGGTGAGCACATAGACCGGTCCGCTAAACCGCGGGCCGTCATGCGGCGCGATCTCGTAGACGGCCTGGACCGGTCCGTCCCAGTCGGTGCGGACCGTGTATCCGGTATAGGGCGTATCGGTGAAGCGCGCTGCGATGGCGCGGGTGACGGCGTCATAACCGCCGCGATTATTGGACAGGTCGAGGATGACGGCGTCCAGACCTGCGAACTCGGTCAGCGCGGCGTCGAGCTGGTTCTCCAGCTCGGCCAGTTCGGCCTCCGCCCATTCCGGCGTTCCCGGCGCCTCGGTGTTCACGAATCCGCCCATGGTGAAGATCTGCAGATAGCCGACGCGCCCGTCGATCGTGCCGCGAATGATGCGGTCGTTCGCGGTATGGACGGCACCGGGATCGAGAATGCCGGTCATGAGCTGGTCGATCAGGCCGATCAGCCAGGGCGTTTCGCCCATCCCGTTCCGGATCATGGGCAGGGTTTCACCGAGCCCTGTCTGGAAACGCCGGGCTTCGCCGTCGACCGTACCGATCAGCTTGGTGTGACTGTCGCCCATCGGCGCGATCAGCGAGGACAGGGCCTCGAAGAGCTCTGTATCGCTCATCTCGTCATGGATAGCCGGGCGCAAGGCTTCGACCTGGCCTTCCCAGTCGACGCCGCGGCGCTCGAAGAAGGCATAGTGCTGCGAAAAAATCCCGGTAAAGACGTCGAACTCGGCTTGCGGACTGGAAAGATCGAAGCGGCCGCATCGCTCCGGCAGCGCCGCGATCCGCTCGAAGTCGGCATGCCCGTCGCTCGGCAGGTATTCGAACCGGGCCCGGTCGTGTCCTTGTGGCGTGATATAGCGGTACTCGATCCGGCTCATCAGCGTCGGCCCGTCCTGGGCACTGCGATAGCAGCCGGCCGGTGTATCCTGCCATCGGGTGAGCCCGTCCGGCGTGATGTCCAGGATCCAGCCGCTTTCCTGCGATACCCACACACCCACCGCCTCGCTGCGAATCCCGCCATCCACGCGGATGTCGAGGCGCTCGGCCGGCAGGCTGGCGGCGTTGCACGCTGCCAGGCCGGTCGCGGCAATCAGGGCGGTGAGCGCAGGGACAGTCGGGAAACAAGACACCGGAAACTCCATAAAGATGACCGCGGTCATCTTTATGGAGTCGTGCCGGACTTGGCAAGTCCTCCGGCCGCCATCGCGCAGAGGCATTCGATACGGCGGCGGAGGCGATCCCGGGTGCCGGCGAGCTGGCCGGTGACCACGGCCTCCCGCCAGGTTCCCGTCGCGATCGCCAGTACAAGGTCGGCCAGTGCGGCCGTGTCGGTCTCGCGGGGCAGTGTTGAAGCGGCGACGGCCCGGTCGAACAGCTGCGTTACCTGACTGACGAGAGCGGCATCGCTCTCGCGCTCGACCGCCTGGATCGAGGCTGCCGTGACGGCCTGTTCGTTCTTTGCGTGCCAGAGCCCCGGCGAGGCGCCGGCCCGTTCGCCGATATCCGCGATCACCCGGACCAGCCGGTCGGCGAGCGTCCCGTCGTCCGGGCCGGACGGCGTTTCGAGGCTGCGCCCGACGATGTCCGCATACCAGTCGGCGAGGATATCCGCCTTGTTTGGGAAGTGATTGAAGAAGGTGCCCTTGGCGACGCCGGCTGCCGCCACGATCTCGCTGACGCTGACCCCATCATAGCCCTTCTCCTCGAACAGGCGTATCGCCGTCTCGAAGAGGGCCTTGCGAACCGCGCGCTTTTTGCTTTCTCTCAAACCGCTCATGCCGCCAGTATGCGTAAAAGCTGACCGCGGTCACTTCCATTTGCAGCCGAGGCCCCGATGCGCGCCGATCTCTATCTCGTCCAGCACGGTCATTTCGAAACGCGGGCCAAGGCCCAGGCGGCGATTGCGGCCGGGCTGGTAACGGTCGACGGTCAGGTGGTGAACAAGGCTTCGCAGAAAATCCCCGGCGGGGCGTCGGTCGCGGCATCGGCACCGCATCCCTGGGTCTCGCGGGCGGCGCTCAAGCTGGAGGCGGGGCTGGATGGTTTCGATATCGATCCGGCGGGCTGGACCTGCCTCGATGTCGGTGCCTCCACGGGCGGATTTACCGAAGTCCTGCTGAGCCGCGGGGCAGGGCATGTCTATGCGGTCGATGTCGGCCGCGATCAGCTGCACGCCAGGTTGAAGAACGACCCGCGCGTGACCTCGCTCGAGGCCACCGATGCGCGGACGCTGACCGCCGAACTGATACCGGACCGGCCGTCGCTGATCGTCTGCGATGCAAGCTTTATCGGGTTGCTGAAAGTGATTCAGCGGCCTCTCGCTCTGGCCGCGGAGACCGCGGATCTGATCGCGCTCATCAAGCCCCAGTTCGAGGTCGGCAGGGCGGCAATCGGCAAGGGTGGCCTGGTGAAGAGCGAGGCCGACCGGGATCGCGCCGTTGCGGACGTGCGGTCAGGGCTCGATGGCCTGGAAGGCTTCTCGGTACGCGTGGTCATGGACAGTCCGATCGAAGGCGGGGACGGCAACAGGGAATACCTTATTGCCGCCCGCCGCGAGCGCAAGCCGGGTTGATCGCGGTCCTGTGGATTACCGGCCGTACGTGTCGGCCGGGCGCCAGATGCCGTCCGTGCCCTGGCACATATAGACCTGGTCGGTGACGGGCTGGCCGTAGGCGTTCATGCGCCGGGTCCGCGTCCACTGGCAGCTGCCGGTGCTGGTATAGCCGCTGGCAGAATAGCCCGAAGTCGAAGCCTGATAGGCGCGGGCAGATCCGTCTGACGGACCGCCGAGCAGAACGTCGGAATTGTCGTAGCCGGAATAGCCGGAGCTGTCGGCCCAGCTCGGGTCCTCGACGACATAGGGCTCGCCGTCCTGATACTGCGCATAGCCGGCATTGCTGCCCTGCTCATAGCCGTAATCATACCCGCTCTCGCGGTAATAGCCGCTGTCGCCGTACTGGCCGCGCTCACCGTAAGTGCCGGGCGGTTTGCCCTGATAGGGGTCGTTCCGACGATAGCGCTGCGTGTCGCAATCTTCGCCGCCGGCGATACCCGCGCCGATCAGCGCGCCGACACCGGCACCGGCGATCGTGCCGACTTCCTCGGCATTACCGCGGTCGCGGTGCTCGTAGCGGTCGCGGCGATAATGCCGGCTGCCATGGCGGCCGTAGCGGTCATAGCGATAGTCGCGGTCGTGATAGCGGTCGCGTCCATGCCGGTTATTGTTCGAATCGTCGGCGAGCTCATTGCCGATCACGGCGCCGAGGAGTCCGCCGATAATGGCGCCGGTCACCTGGCGGCTCTGGCGTTCGGATTCGCAGTCCTGATAGGCCTGCGCCGATGCTGTCGCCGGCATGGCGAAGCCGAGCGCCGTTGCAGCAAGAAGCGTGGTCGTGGTCAGGCGTTTCATCTCTACCTCCAGATCGGGCGGCACGCAGTCCGCCAATTCCCGGACAGGCTAGCGGCCGGGCGATGAGCCGGGGATGAACGGCGGCCGCGTCCTCATTCATGAACGCGAACGGGGCGGCCATGAAGGTCGCCCCGCTCCGGTCCCGTCAGGCGGGTCATGTCTGTGGTATCGCTACTGGCGCGGCGCGACCTGCCAGTCGCCGTAATAGTCGCGGCACATGCGTACGCGGTCGTAATTATACGTGCCGTCCGGCATGTAGATTTCCGCATCGCCCCAGCGGCACTCGGTGCCGCGATGGTAATAGGTCTCGCGAACGATGACGGCGCCGCGAATACCCGTATAGGGATTGGACCAGTAATAGGGCTGGCCGTACTCGAAGGCGTAGTTCATCGCGTAGTGATATTGCGCGCGGTCGCAATTGTCGAAGCGGTTCAGGCTGCCGCCGAGAACGGCGCCGAAGCCTGCGCCGACGAGGATGCCGGCTCCGACATCGTCGTCATTGGCCGCAATCCCGCCGACCAGGGCGCCGAGCAGGGCGCCGACGATCACGCCGTCATTATTGCTGTTATAGCGGCAGATGCCGTCATAATAGGCGAAGCGGCGGCGGTCATAGCCACGATCGTAGTAATGGCGGTGATAGCGCCAATTGTTCGAGGAGCCCCAGCGGCCGTAATAGTGCGGCGTGGACCAGCCACGGTTCATGTGGTGGTACCAGCGCAGCTGGGCATTGCGGCGGGCCCGGTCGCGATAGAAGTCGCGGCGGCGTTGCGCATACTCCCAGCGCCGGCGGTCATGGCGGTAATCGCGGCGCGGGCCGTGGCGGCGGCCCCAATTATAGTCGCTGTCCCAGGCGTGGTGGCGGTCACGATATCCGTCACGATGACCGTCACGGTCGCGATACACGCCGCCTTGACCGTCCCTGTCACGATACCCGTCCCGGCGGCCGTCCCGGTCGCGCCAGCCGTCGCGGTCCCGGCGGCCATCGCGATCATTGACCGCCACACGTCCGCCGAGCAGCGGACGGCGAGCCTCCGGTTCGCTTGTACGGGTGCGGCGCGGCGAACGATCGCCCCAATTGCCGCTGCTATTGTCGCGAACCTCGACGCGACGCGGAATTTCGCGGCGCGGTGTCTCAATCCGGCGCGGTGTCTCGACCCGGCGCGGTGTCTCAAACCGGCGCGGCGTATCGACACGACGCGGTGTTTCGGTCCGGCGGGGGGCCTCGACGCGGCGGGGCGTCTCCGTCCGTCGCGGAGTCTCGACCCGTCGCGGCGTCTCCACGCGCCGCGGTGTTTCCACCCGGCGCGGCGTTCTTTCCTGCGTGCGGGCCGGTCGGCCCTGATTGCGAGGCTCCGTGCGCGGCGCGGTTTCGCGGCGCTGAGGCGGCCGGCGCGCGCCCCGGCCTTCGTCACTGGTCTGATAGCCGCGCTCACGGTCCCGTTGCGCTTCGGCAGGCGCCGTTGCGAACAGGGCAGGGACGACAAACAGGGCTGCGAAGGTTGTGCAGAGAAGGCGGAGCTTCGTGTTCTTCATGGGACACGCCTCGAGGTCTTCGCCGGAAACAGGGTTCCGGCCAGTTGCCACAAGGTTAATCCTAGCACGATGAGCCCAGGATGAACGATTCCTTCATCTTGTTCAGAAAGCGGCATCTTGTTCAGAAAGCGGCCTGCCCCGCATGTCTCAGCTTGTGGTCGGCCAGGACGAGTGCCGCCATGGCCTCGCCGACCGGTACCGCCCGGATACCGACACAGGGGTCGTGGCGGCCGCGCGTCTCGATCGTGGTTTCCTCGAAATCCCGGTCCAGCGTCCGGCGCTCAACACGGATCGAGGAGGTCGGCTTGACCGCGAACCGGAGCACCAGCGGCTGGCCCGTGGAGATGCCGCCGAGCACGCCGCCATTATGATTGCTGAGGAAGACCGGGCCGTCCTCGCCCATGCGCATTTCGTCGGCAGCGTCCTCGCCGCGCATGCCGGCCGAGGAGAAGCCGGCGCCGATCTCCACGCCCTTGACGGCATTTATGGTCATCATCGCGGCGGCCATGTCGCTGTCGAGCTTGCCATAGACCGGTGCGCCCCAGCCGGCGGGAATTCCATCCACGACGACTTCCACGACGGCACCGGTGGACGAGCCGTCACGGCGCAGGGCGTCCATATCGGTCTCCCAGAGCGCTGCCGTCTCCGGATCCGGGCAGAAGAAGGCATTCTCCGATACCGCATCCCAGTCCCAGCGGGTTCGATCGATGGCGCGATCGCCCACCTGGACGAGGGCGGCGCGGATGGAAATGCCGTCGCCGAGAACCTTGCGGGCGATACCGCCGGCGGCCACGCGCATCGCAGTCTCGCGCGCCGAGGACCGTCCGCCGCCGCGATAATCGCGGACGCCGTATTTCATGTCATAGGTGTAGTCTGCATGACCCGGGCGCCACTTGTCGCGGATATCGCCGTAATCCTTCGAGCGCGCATCGACATTCTCGATCTGCAGGGCGATGGGCGTGCCGGTCGTGACGGGGCCGCCGGTCCGGTCGTCCTCGAAGACGCCGGACAGGATGCGAACCTGATCGGGTTCCTGACGCGGTGTGACATGGCGGCTCGTGCCCGGACGGCGCAGGTCCAGCCAGGGCTGGAGATCGGCTTCGCTGAGCGGGATGCCGGCAGGGCATCCGTCGACGATGCAGCCGATGGCCGGGCCGTGGCTTTCGCCCCAGGTCGTGACCCGGAAAAGATGTCCGAACGAATTGTGTGACATGATCGATCCGCGCTTTTGGCGCAGACTAGTCGCGATCCGTCAGGCCGTCACGCGGCAGACTGCGCTTTGCGGATCCATTTCGCGAGGCGGGCCCCGACGGAGGGGCGCGAGAATTCGTGCATGAAGGCATCCAGCTCGTCATTCTCGAACAGCGCGCCGGGCGGAGCCGTATGAGCATTGCGCTCTGCCATCACTTTCACCGTGACCTGGACGGCGGGTTCGCCGACGGCGCCGACGCTGGCGCCGTGCCGCGTGCCGGGCGGAATGCGCACGAGGAGCGGCTTCTCGCCGCTGCGCAGCGTACGCGTCACGCCGTAGAGGGCTTCGCGGGCGCTGACCTCGATCTCGAGGCAGACCGGCCGGTGCGCCTCGATGAATTCCATCGCCGAGACGATCCGGACCAGTTCGGACAGGCTTTCCGGCGTCGGCGGATTGACGTCCGGGTGAAGGGTTTTGACGCGTGCGCGAAAGGCCGATTTCGCCGCAGGAAGCCCGGCGTCCGGCTCAAGGCCAAGCGCTTCAAATGCCTCCGAAATACTCTCAACACGCGATGTCATACGATTCGACTAGCACAAGAAGATTCCCGAAAGGTTGACGCCGGCCGCAAGGGGCGTACCTAGTCGCCAACCACTTGCGGAGCGCGCGTCATGGCGAAAAAAGACCTAATCCCTCCCAGTCCCGACGAAGCCGCCTATGCCGAAACGGCCGAGGCGAATGCCGCGGAGATATTCGACCGGGAGGAGCCCTTCGCGCTGTTTGCGGACTGGCTGGAAGAGGCGAAGAAGAAAGAACCCAATGACGCCAATGCCATGGCTCTGGCGACGGCGGATGAGGACGGCCTGCCTGATGTGCGAATGGTCCTCCTGAAGGACGTCGACCCGGACGGTTTCGTTTTCTACACCAATCTCGAAAGCGCCAAGGGGCAGCAATTGGAGCAGAATCCGAAGGCGGCGCTCTGCTTTCACTGGAAGTCGCTGCGGCGGCAGGTCCGGGTGCGCGGAGCCATCGAACCGGTCAGCGCGGAGGAGGCGGATGCCTATTTCGCCTCCCGCGCCCGCGACAGCCGTATCGGTGCCTGGGCCTCGAAACAGTCGCGCGAACTGGAAAGCCGGTTCGCGTTGGAGAAGTCCGTCGCGCGCGAAGCGGCCCGCTTTGGGCTGGGCGCGGTTCCGCGCCCGCCGCACTGGTCCGGCTATCGCCTGAAACCGGTCTCGATCGAGTTCTGGCGCGACCGACCTTTCCGGCTGCACGACAGAATGCGCTTCGAACGGACGGATAAGGGGTCGCCTTGGACCGTCTCCCGGTTGTACCCTTAGAGTCAGTCGCGTTGCCGGGGGGCGGAAATGACACAGCTGGAAGATGCGTTGCGGACGCTGATTGCGCCGCTGGGATGGCTCAGCGCGCTTCTCGGGCTGGGCACGCCGGTCTGGTTCCTCGTGGCTGCGCTGGGAACCAAGTGGGGTTTCTTCGACTGGTCCTTCGGGCTCGACTGGATGACCCAGGATATCGGCCGTCGCCTGCTCTTCGCCTGTCTCGTCGCCGGTGGCGTCGAAGCCGCTGCGATCGCGGCACACCGCTTTGTTGCGGGGCGTTTCAAGGGCGTGGTGATGTCACCTGTGATCGCCGTGCTCTGCGGTGCGATCGGCATGGGCTGGATGCTCTATGTCGACAATGTCCGCCGCGATACGCCTGCTATCCTGGACGTCACCACGGACACGACCGACGTTCCGAATTTCACGCCTGCCTTTGCCATGCGCCGTGATCCGTCGGATCTTTCTCTGGCCTATGACGGCAAGCTGACCCTGGACGGAGAACCGATGGCCGAGGCCCAGGCCGAGGCGTATCCGTCGCTGGGATCCGTGCAGATCGCCGCGGCTCCGGACGTCGTCTTCCGGCGCGCCATGGATTACGCCCGCGAGGAAGGCTGGCGGATCAATACCGCGTCGGAGAGCGCCGGCATGTTCGAGGCCGGGGCGGAAAGCTTATGGTTCGGATTCCGGGACGATATCGTGGTGCGGGTCCGGGCGCTCGAGGATGGCGGCAGTCAGGTCGATATCCGGTCGCTGGCTCGTCAGCCGGTGCATGATCTCGGCCGCAATGCAGACCGGGTTCATGCTTTTCTCGCTGCTATGTCAGACGCCCGCGGTCCTGGCCGCTAGCCGGTAGTCCGCCTCCAGCGACGGCTCGCCGTCACAGCGAATACGTCCCGTCTCGACGAGATGGATGATGTGGGCCAGCACGGAATGGGCCGCAGCCGGATGCAGGCGCTTGTCCACATTCGCATACATGCTCGCGACCATGTCGCGGACGCCCGTCCGTCCAGCCTCGATCTCGCGAAGGATCTGCGCCTCGCGCGCCATGCGGTGATCGATATAGGCCTGGATGAATGCGCGCGGTTCGCGGACGGCGGGGCCATGGGTCGGCCATAGAATGTCGAAATCACGATCGCGGATCCGGGCCAGCTGGGCGAGATAATCGCCCATATGGCCGTCCGGCGGACTGATCACGCTGGTCGACCAGGCCATGACGTGATCGCCGCAGAAGAGCGTGTTCTCGTCCAGCAGGGCGTAACAGACATGATTGGAGGTATGTCCCGGCGTGTGCAGGGCCTGGATGCGCCAGTCGGCGCCTTCGAACACCTGCTCGTCCTCGATCTCGACATCCGGCCGGAAGCCGACATCGTCGCCGGCTTCGAGGCGCACCTCGCCGCCGGCGGGCGGGACGCTTTGCGGACCATAGCCATAGACTTTCGCGCCATGGCGCGCGGCGAGCGGATGGGCGAGGGGGGAATGGTCGAGATGGTGGTGAGTCACGAAGACATGGCTGACGCGGTCGCCCTCGAGCGCCGCATCGAGCGCAGCGATATGATCTTCATTGACGGGACCCGGGTCGATCACGGCCACCTCGCCATTACCGACGATATAGACGCCAGTGCCGGTATAGGTGAACGGCCCGGGATTGGGCGCGACCACGCGCCGGATCAGCGGCGACAGTCGATCGCAGCGCCCGTATTCGAACTCGAAATCCTTGACGAAGGGAATGGCGGTCATGACGCTCTTGGGAGGCTGTCGGTCCGGGACCGGTAGAGAAAATCGAGGAAGGCGTCCGCAAGGGCCCGCGTCGCGCGGATCTTGTCGTCGAGCGGCATGGCGATGGGCGGACCCATATCGGTCTTGTTGACGTCGACCACGTAGAGACGGCCGTCCGCCTTGTCCCGCAACACGTCGAGCCCGCCGAAATCGAGCTTCATGGCGCGCGCGAAATCGGCCAGCTGCGTCTGTTCTTCCTGGCTGAGCACGCTGTCTGTCTCGGCGAGCTCCACCTCGTCATTGGAGTTGAGGAAACGGCCGTCGAGCTTGCGGCGCTTGCGGAAGACCATGGGAATGCGTCCCCCGACCGTTGGGCAGCGCAAATCCTCCACCAGCCCGTTCCCGACGGTATTGTCGATGACGCGCTGATAGACCTTGCCCGGCCGGGCCTCGCAGGGCCCGGTGACGATGCGGCCGTCATGGGCGCCGTTCTCCTCGGACTTTTCGACCATCGGACCGTTCCAGCGGGCCGGGTCCACCGAGAGCGAGTAGCCGAAGCAGGCCTCGAAGACGTCGGCGACATGGCTTTTCGCAATGCTCTGGCAATCGCGATTGATGACGCAGGCGCCTGGCGGGACCGGTATGCCGGTACAGGTCGTCGAATCGTCGAAGATGAAGACGGCATCGGCATCGGCGGGACTGTCCGCGATGCGGGCGCCGGCCGCATGGAGGACGGACCAGATCAGATACCAGGGGCGCGGCCGGTCGGGCGCGAACCAGATACGTGGCCCAGAACGGGACGCCGCCTTGAGGCGCCAGCCTTCTGCAACGAAATAGAACGGGAACCAGGCGAGAACCTCGCCTATCAGACCCGGCTCGATCGGCAGGCGAGCCCCGGTCTTCTTCACGGTCACGACACCGTCCTGATATTCGAAATCTCGCCACCACAGCGCACTGTGCATGGATCGGCCTTTCTCGCTCAAGCTCGTGCCGCATCCTAGGCATATGCGGAACACATGCAATTCACGCTGGATCACGGACGGCGCGGATTTTGCGTGATCGGCGATGGTCCGATCAGGGAGGGGAATGTGAACGTCGGCCGAATTGTAAGCAAGCGCCTCGTGCGGCTTGGCTGGGTGGTGCTCGCCCTCGCGATCGTGCAGTTGATGTCAGCGACGCCTGAGCCCCATACGGGCCTGTCGCGAACAGCCCGTCTGCCGCCCCTCGAAACGCCGGCAACTGACATCTAACGGCAGCCGCTTCATTGACATCGTTCCCTGCGCGACGAAACTGCGTGCAAAATCGGAATGAGCCGAAAACTTCATGCTTGGATTTGTACTTCGGCGCATCAGCGTCGCCATCCCGACGATTTTGGTGATCATTGCGATCGCCTTTTTCATGATGCGTATCGCGCCGGGCGGTCCGTTCGACAGCGAACGGCCCATGCCGGAAGAAATCCGCGAGACGATCGAGGCCCGCTACGGGCTCGATCAGCCCCTCTGGAAGCAGTATGTCGACTATATGGGCAATCTGTTCCAGGGCGATCTGGGACCGTCCCTGAAACTGCGTGACAAGAATGTCGCCGAAATCATCGGCGAAGGCTTCCCGGTCAGTGCGACGATCGGTCTTCTGTCCATGACGCTCGCCGTATTCCTTGGATCCCTGCTCGGGGCGATCGCCGCGCTCAGGCAGAATTCCAGCGGCGATTTCGCGATCATGACCTTCGCCATGGTGGGGATCAGTATCCCGCCCTTTGTGATGGGTCCGATTCTGGCGCTGGTCTTCGGCCTCTATATGGGCCTCGTCCCGACGGGCGGGCTCGATCCGCGTTTCGGGATGACGCCCGACCGGCTCATACTCCCGGTGATCACGCTGGCCCTGCCGCAGATCGCCATCATCGCGCGCCTGATGCGAGCGAGCATGATCGAGGTGATCCGCTCCAACTATATCCGTACGGCGCGCGCGAAAGGCCTTTCTGCGCCGGCGGTGATCGTCCGCCATGCCTTGCGTTCGGCGATCCTGCCCCTGGTCAGCTATCTCGGTCCGGCTTCCGCAGCCGTCATTTCCGGTTCGCTGGTGATCGAGCGGGTCTTCCAGCTGCCGGGCATCGGCAAGCATTTCGTCGATGCGGCCCTGCAGCGCGACTATACCGTCGTGATGGGCGTGGTCATCGTCTATGCCAGCCTGATCATCCTTCTGAACCTGTTGGCAGATCTGCTCTACGGCGTTCTCAATCCCAAGGTGAAGTACGAGTCATGAGCCTCACCTCAACCCCGCAAGAGAAGGCCGAACTGCTCGATACCGCTGCGGTTCAGGGCCGGTCGCTCTGGGACGATGCGCGGGCGCGCCTGCTGCGCAACCGGGCGGCCGTCACCTCGATGATCGTCCTGAGTATTCTCGTCCTGCTGGCAACGGTGGGGCAGATGCTCTGGGTGCACGATTACGACACGATCTATCGCGATCGCGTCTGGATCGCGCCGACCTGGGAGAATCTGCACATCCTCGGGACCGACGCACAGGGGCGGGACATGGTGGCCCGTATTCTCGTGGGGCTGGGCGTATCGCTGATGGTGGGCATCGTGGCGACCATCGTGTCGCTGCTCATCGGCGTGACCTGGGGCGCGATCGCCGGCTTTGTCGGCGGCAAGGTCGACCAGGCGATGATGCGTTTCGTCGACATCCTATACTCGCTGCCCTTCATCTTCTTCGTGATCATCCTGATGGTGGTTTTCGGCCGCAACATCATCCTGATCTTCGTCGCCATCGGCGCGGTGGAGTGGCTGACCATGGCCCGCATCGTGCGCGGCCAGACCCTGGCTCTGAAGAATATGGAATTCGTCGAGGCCGCCGAGGCTGCCGGCGTGTCGCGCTTCAAGATCATCCAGCGTCACATCATCCCCAACGTGCTCGGCCCGGTCGTGGTCTATGTCACGCTGATGATCCCGGTGGTGATCCTGGCGGAGAGTTTCCTGAGCTTCCTGGGTCTCGGCGTGCAAGAGCCGCTGACCTCGCTCGGACGACTGATCTCGGCCGGTGCGCAGGACATGGAGCCGGCGCCCTGGACGCTGATCGGGCCGGCGGTGACGATGATGGTCACGCTGTTCTGCCTGAACTTCATCGGCGACGGTCTGCGCGACGCGATCGACCCGAAGGATCGCTGAGCCTCACGGCAGCGACGACAGAAAAAAAAGGCCGCTCCGATGGGGCGGCCTTTCTCATTGGGTTCGGGTCTGATCCAGACTACCGCCGGCGTTCGACGCGGATGGCGCGGCCCCGGCCGTTGATGCGAAGCAGATAGCTGGTCATCGCGCCGCGGCGAATTTCGGCGTAGACCTCGTCATCATTGCGCGGCATGCGTACGCGGCCGTCATCGATCTGCCGCCAGACCTGACCGTTCTCCATGTAGAAGACGGTGGTGTCGTAGCCGACGATGCGTGTGCTTTCGATGCGCATGGTAACGGTGTCGACTGCCCCGTCATCGCTGCGATTGATGACCCGGACCTCATCGGCGACCGGAACCTCGCTGACCGGTTCGGCCGGCGCGGCGGATGTAGCGCGTTCGCTTCCTGCACTGTCTGCCGCGCGGGCTTCCGCGACGGCGATCGCGGCTTCCGCATCGACCCCTTCCATCGCGTCGTGCGTGCCGGATCCGCGATTCAGTTGCGGCAGACGGAAACGAGGCAGGCTCGGTAGGTCGAAGCCGAAGCTTTCCCGCTCCACCGCATCAATGTCGGCCCGTTCCACCACGACGAGTTCGCCGGAATCGCGCTCGCCTGCGAGCCGGTCGGCGGCTGCATCGAAGCAGGCGAGGCGGGCCTCGACGCCGGAAATCGCCCGGCAGGCGAGGATTCCGTCGACCGCATCCTCGTCCTGCGCCAGGGCGGAGCTGGAGAGAAGAGCCGTGCCGGCGAACAGGTATGGAAGTATCGATCTATACGCTTTGGACATGCATCTATCCCCGTTGAAACTATTGAACCCGCTCGGCCCGGAACCAGCGGCCGCCATTGTCGAGCCGCATGAAGAAGGAGCCCAGGGCACCGCTGCGAATGGAGGCGGTCAGCCCGTCCGTGGCGCCGCGGCGCAGGCCCTGAACATGGGTGCCGTCGGTCTGGCGCCAGACCTGGCCGTTGGCCAGCGTGACCTCGGCGTCGCCGCTGCGCGTGGTGGTCAGACCGGTGACGACGATCTGTTCGATGCGCTCGATGCTTCCGTCATCGCGGCGGGTGACGACGCGGTCCGGCGAAGCGTCGGCGGCGTCCACTGCGGCGAGCTCCGCATCATCGCCGCCGAGCGAGAAGCCGGGCATGCCCGGCATGCGGAAGCCGGGAATGTCGAGGCCCCAGGTGGCCTCTTCGGCCGCCTCGATCTGTTGCCGGTCCACGGCAACCACCTCGCCCGACGCCGTGCCGGCGCGCAGGGCGTCGACCGCTGCGTCCAGGCAAGCCAGGCGGGCGCTGTCCTCGACAATGTCGCGGCAGGTGAAGAGCGGTTCGAGCGGCGTATCCGAGCCGGTCTGCGCGAAAGCACTCGCACTCAGTGCAAGGGGCGGTATAACAAGCAGTAATCGGGCGTTCATCGTCTCTCTGCCAAGTTCGTTTGGACGGCGACTATGCGCGACCGTTTCACGACTGTCGACCGGGGGATGATGTTCCGGTAGAACAGGCGTGATAGAATCACCGTCATGCATCGGAGGGGAGACCGATATCGTGATCCGCAACAGTTTTCTTAGTGCCATTTTCGTTTCGGTATCCGCCCTGGCCGTCGTCGGCTGCGGCGGTGGCGAACCGGAGGCTTCGGACCGTGTGGTCCTTCATCGCGGCAATAATGCCGAACCGCTGTCCCTCGATCCGCACAAGGCGAACGGCACGTGGGAAAACAATATTATCGGTGACATGTTCATCGGGCTCTTCACGGAAGACCCCGACGGCGCCCCGATACCGGGCCTGGCCGAAAGCTGGGACGTCAGCGAGGACGGCCTGACCTGGACCTTCACCATCCGCGAGGCCTACTGGTCCGACGGCGAGCCGGTGACGGCGGACGATTTCGTCTTCGCCTGGCGCCGCATCGCCAACCCGGAGACCGGGGCACAATACGTCTCCCTGCTGTATCCGATCGTCGGCATGGAGGAAGTTTCCACCGGCGCGGCCGAGCCCGAGAGCATCGGCGTGCGCGCCATCGACGACCGGACGCTGGAAATCCATCTGGTCAATCCGGCCCCCTATCTGCCGGGCCTCCTGACCCACTACACGACCTTCCCGTTGCCGCAGCACATCGTCGAGCAGTATGGCGACGAGTGGATTCGTCCGGAAAACATCGAGGTCAACGGTCCCTACAAGCTGATGGACTGGCGCACGAGCAATTACGTCCATCTGGCGCGTAACGAGCGCTTCTTCGACAACCAGAATGTCTGCGTCGACGACGTCTATTTCTATCCGACGGTCGACAACAGCGCCGCCGGCCGCCGCGTGCGCAATGGCGAGCTGGACCTGAACATGGAATTCCCGGGCCAGCAGATGGAATTCCTGCGCCGTGAAATCCCGGATTTCGTTCGCGTCCATCCGTATATGGGCACGATCTATTTCGCCCTGAATACGGAGCGCGAGCCCTTCAACGACGTCAATGTCCGCAATGCGCTGGGCATGGCCATCGACCGCCGCTTCATCGCCGAGCAGATCCTGCGCGCCGGTCAGGAACCGGCCTATTCGCTGGTCCCGCCGGGCATCGCCAATTATGTCGACGGCGTCGAGGCAGAGTGGGCGGACACGCCGGTCGCGGAACGCCGCGAGATGGCGCGGACCCTGCTCGAGGAAGCCGGCTTTGGTCCGGACAATCCGCTGGAGTTCGAATACACCTATCGTGCGACCGGCGATAATCCGCGTATCGCGCCGGTGGTGCAGAACGACTGGTCGGCCATCGCCGACTGGGTCCAGCCCCAGCTGATCGTGAACGACACCCAGATCCACTACGACAATCTGCGCGCCTTCGACTTCGAGGTCGCCGATGCCGGCTGGATCGCGGACTATAACGATCCCTACAATTTCCTCTTCCTGGGCGAATACCGGTCCGTGCCGATGAATTATTCGCGGTACAACAATCCGGACTACAATACCCTGGTCGTGGAAGCGAACCGCGAGCTCGATCTCGAGCGCCGCGCGGAAATGCTCGGTGAAGCCGAGCAGATGCTGATCGACGACATGCCGCTCATCCCGATCGTGTTCTACGTGAACAAGAACCTGGTGAACCCGCGGGTCACCGGCTGGGAAGACAATATCGTCAACATCCACCGCTCCCGCTATCTCTGCTTCGCCGACCTCGAGGACGGCGCGGGCGAGGAGACCGCGGCAGCAGAATAAACCGGCTGCGCCTTAGGGCGCGGACACCGCTCTGCGAAACCCCGCTCCGGCTCACGCCGGGGCGGGGTTTTCATGTCCCCTACCAGCCCATCGGTTTGCGGTCGCGGAAGAAGCCGCCGGTGGGGCCGTCTTCGGGGAGGGTGGCGAGCCAGAGGGCCGTATCCGCACCCTCTTCGGGCGAGCGCTCGGCACCGTCGCCGCCCATGCGGGTCTGTACCCAGCCGGGGCACATGGCGTTGATTTTCACGGTCTCCGCAGGCAGGTCGCGGGAGGCGGCGAGGGTCAGTGCGTTGAGTGCGGCCTTGGCGATGCCGTAGGGGCCGGGGCCTTCCAGGCCTTCGGCAAAAGAGCCCCAGTCCGAGGACAGGTTGACGATCCGGCCATAGCCGCGTTCCGTCATGCCGGGCGCGACCCGGCGGATCAGCTCGTAGGGACCGTCCAGCATGACGGCCATGGCTTCGCGGAAGGCGTCCGGGGCCTCCAGCAGCGGTGCTTGCGACAAGACTCCGGCATTATTGACGAGGATGTCGACGGGGCCCGCGGCGTCGAGTGCCTTCTCGATACTGTCGCGATCGCCGACATCGAGCCGAACGGCACGGGCGCCGATCCGGCTCGCGGCGGCTTGTCCCGCCTGTTCCGAGCGCGCGCCGATAATGACGCGTACGCCCCGTTCGGCGAGCCCGGCCGCGATCGCGAAACCGATACCCCGATTGCCCCCGGTGACGAGCGCCGTGCGCACCGGTGCGTTTGCCGTCCCTGAGTTTTCAATGGTCATGTTCTGTGCTCCAGAGCCGGCCTGCCGGTTCGGCGTGCCGGGCGGTCGCACCCCCTGGGTGAATAATAGCGGTCACTCGAGCCTGCGCGCCAGACCCTCACTGCAAGGAATGGGGCCCCTCAAGGGGCCGTGTCACTGGCCAGGCGTAGCCGCGCCGGCTTGATTCCGCACGGCAATCGGCGAATACCATGAAGCTCTCAATGGGACGGGGGCTGACATGTCGGGCAGCGACGCGATTACAGACGGTATTGTGGCGGGCTCCGGCGCCGGCGAGCTGGGCGATGCGATCCACGCCTCGCGGCGCAAGAAGCAAAACCGGCCCTCGGCCTTCGAATCCCCCACGCCGCCGGGCACATGCTCCAATTGCCGTACTGACCTGTCGGGGCCTGTCTGTCATTCCTGCGGCCAGACCTCCGACAATTATCACCGGCCGGTCTGGGAGCTTTTGCTCGAAGTGCTCGACGGACTGTTCGGTCTGGACGGGCGGATCTGGCGCACCGTGCCCCAGCTCATGCTGCGTCCGGGCAAGATCACGCGCCAGTATCTCTCCGGGGTGCGGGCGCGCTACGTCATGCCGTTCCGGCTCTATCTGACCGCGTCCATTCTCTTTTTCGTTCTGTTCGCCATCGCGGGAGGTACGAGCGGACCCAGGGTGACCGAGCCCGATCCTGCCGATATCGCGACGGTGCGCGAACTGCTGGATGAGAGCGAGCTGGAGGCGCGGCTGGAGGCGGAGGGCATGTCACCGGAGCAGCGCGCAGAGCTCGAGCGGTTGGTGGGAGAGGTGCTGCCGGAGAATCCGGACGACCTGATACCGCCCGAGGCCCGGGCAGCGCAAGCGGAAGCCGGCCGCCAGGAGATGAAGGACAATCTGCGCCGCGCCCTGCTGCCGGAAGACTATCCGGACGAGGTGGAAAACGACCCCGCTGGCGGGGCGCCGGACGAGACTACGGGCGACCGCATGGCCGCGCCGGGGCTGGAGATCCGCGAAGACGGGACGATGCGTGCCAATGGCCTGGAGAACTGGCCGCGACCGCTCAGAGAGCGTCTGGTGATGAGCGGTGACCGGATCATCGATTCGGGCGGTCAGGCCCTGGTCAATTCAATGACGACCTGGGCGCCGCGCGTCCTGTTCGGCCTGCTGCCCATCTACGCGCTTCTTCTGGCGGTGACGCATTTCTACAAGCGCGGCTATTTCTATTACGACCATCTCGTCGTCTCGCTCCACTTCCACGCCTTCATCTTCTTCCTCTTCGTGGCGCTGATCCCGGCCAGCGCCGTGATCGGGATTGCGGGCAGTTTCCTGGTCTTCCTCGGCTGGTCGAATTTCTATCTCTACCGGCTGCACCGTGTGGTCTATTCCCACGGCGTGATGTCCTCGATCATCCGGACCGTTTTCATGGACCTCGTCTATTTCGTAGTCCTGCTGAACGCGATGCTCATCCTGCTCGTGATCGGTCTTCTCAACGCGTGACGCGCGGCCTGGGGCTCAGGCAAGAAAAAAGGCCCGCCAGCCGGCGGGCCTTTTCCGTTCGAGCTGCGCGCATCCCTATTGCGGGACAGCCACATCGCTGCGCATCTGCGTACCGGTCTGGCTGGCGCGCTGACGGGCTTCCATCATGGCGCGCATTTCCGGCATCTCCATCAGCGCGTTGAAGCGGGCCGCTGCTTCCGCCGATTCCGCCGTTACGCCGAAGAGTTCCTGGAAGGCCTCCAGCGGTGTCGGCTGGGCCGGGAAGCGGCGCAGGCGGACATTGGCTTCCGGCGCGATGCCGGCCAGTTCCTTGGCGGCGCTCACCGCATCGCGGAAACCGCCGATCTCGTCGACCAGACCCAGATCGAGGGCCTGCTCGCCGGTCCAGACACGGCCGCGGGCGATCTCGAGCACGCGCTCGAGCGGCAGGTCGCGGCCGTCGGCGACACGCTGGGTGAAGTCCTCATAGACATTCTCCATCTGCGCGCGGAAGGCGGCCCGCTGGCTTTCGCTCCACAGCTCCGTGCCGGAATAGGCCGTGGCGTATTCGCCGCCGACGCGGATCGTCTCGGCATTGAGGCCGACCAGATCGAACGTGCCATCGACGACGACCTTGCCGCCCAGAACGCCGATCGAACCGGTCAGCGTGGTGGCGTGGGCGAGGACGTAATCGGCCGGCGCGGCGATGTAGTAACCGCCCGAGGCAGCCAGCGAGGCCATGGAGACGACGACCGGCTTGCCGGCTTCGCGGGCCCGGTTGATGGCGTGCCAGACCTGGTCCGACGCGATGGCCGAACCGCCGGGCGAATCGACCCGGATCAGGATGGCGCGGACATCGGGATCGTCGGCTGCATCGAGAATGGCTTCGGACATGAAGTCGCCGCCGATCATTTCGCTGCCGCCGAACAGGCCCGGCTCCGGCGAGCCGGTGACGATGGCGCCCTGGCCCTCGATCAGCGCGATGGTCGGCCCATTGCTCCAGCCCGGCACGGCGCGCTCGCGATAATCGGCGATCTCGACGAATTCGGCATTGCCGCCGGCGCGGCCGAGCGCCGCTTCGCGCGCCTCGACGACATGGCCGAGCTGGTCGACGAGACCGGCCTGCTGGGCCGATTCCGCCGTGTGCGGGGCGGTTTCGAAAATGCCGGTCATCCCGGCGATCTCGAGACCGCGATCTTCTGCGATGGCGGCGACCGAAGTGTCGTAGATCGAGGTCAGGAAGGAGGTGGTCGCTTCACGGTGCGCGTCGGTGAATTCGCTTTCCGTGTAGACATTGGCGGCGTTCTTGTATTCGTGGAACTGCTCGAATTGCGGTACCGCATCGAAATGCTCGAACAGGCCGCCGAGGAAGGTGGTCTCCGAGGCGAGGCCGGCCGGCGAGAAATTCGCTGTGTCCTGGATCCAGATCTCGTCCGAACCGGACACCGCGAAATAGCCGGTGACCGTAGTGCCCTCGAAGCCCTGGGCGTGGGTCAGTACCCACTTGCCGCTCTCGCGGAAGTCGGCGATCGCATTGCGCATCTCTTCCGCCATGCCCGGCGCCATGCCGAACTCGTTGGCGCGGATGAAGAGACCGGCCACGCGGCTGTCGCTCTCCGCCTGTTCCAGCGTGCTGACGACATCGACCATGGAGAGCGGACCGCTCATGCCGAAGGGCGAGCGCGTCGGCGTGTCGAGGCGCGGCGTGCGCAGGTCGAGCTCGATCACGATGCCGTCGCGGGGCAGGGGCGGTTCGGCCGCGCCCTTCATGGCAGAGCCGATCAGCATGCCGATGAGCATGACAAGCAGCAGTCCGCCGAGCACGGCGCCGACGATGACGCCGGCAACCGATCCGAAAAACGTGATCCAGAATTGTCTCATGGGAGCCCTTTCCTGAGCCGAAATACGTACGCACGGTCAGCGGCTGCAAGAACCGGTCCGCAACTGGTTGGCGTATAATGTAATGGGCGGGGCCGAACGGGTCGAGGGAATCGAACCCTTCGCATCCCCTCCGCGCCAATCTGTTGCAACAGGGCCGCAGGCGCCGGAGAAAACGGCTGCGCTCGCGCACGCCGGCGGCGCGCTGCATTGCGGGGAGGCTGTCTGGGGATGTGCGGGAAAGAGATTGGTCGGAGTAGCAAGATTCGAACTTGCGACCCCCGCCTCCCGAAGACGGTGCTCTACCAGGCTGAGCTATACTCCGAACCGAGGCGCGGCTTATAGCCAACTCTCCGGTCGGGCGCAACGCGGGAAAAGCACCCTGAGCACAGCCCATGACAGTGACCGCCGGATTCGTCTGCATGCGCCTTGTCTCACTGCAAAAGATCGCCGACTTGCACATACGAACCGCATTGGGGCGTTGCATCCTCTCAAGCGGTTGGGTATTTAGCGCGCTCCGTCGTCGAGACGGGCCCGGTTGGGGCGTCGCCAAGTGGTAAGGCATCGGTTTTTGGTACCGACATTCCCAGGTTCGAATCCTGGCGCCCCAGCCATCCTTTTCCTTTCATGTTGCACACGACTGAACGGACCGGACACGGTTCCGACGCGGGCCTTTGCGCGATGGCGCGCCTGCTCGCTGCGTACAGCAGATGCACGCAATCGTGATCGCGGACGCGGGAGTCCAGCAGGGACACGTTTCGCGCGCCAAGCGAAGGAAATGGCGGCTGCATCCTGAATACAATATCACTGCACCCGCCCGTGACGCTGCGGTATGCGGGTACCCATTGCGTGCGCAACCAGTGCGGTTGTGCTACAAAATGCCGGGGAGGTACCAGTCTAGCGCGAATATCTGCGATGACATGAACGTGTCACGCGAATCTTGGTATTTTGTGCGCAGTTATGGCCGCATTCCGGCCACAAAGATGTATTGATCGTGGAGCAACGCTGGTGTTAGCGTTCGTGCGATTATCAAGCGGCACAGGTGTGCCTATAAGATGATGGAACAACCATCACGGGGTGTGAGCGGCTTTCACTGCTAACTGCAGCGAGAGTAACCACTCATCCAGACTTGGACGATAAGCCGCATGGGCGGTGGCCGTCATTCGGGCCGCTTGAACAATAGGGTAGGGGGCCAGGCCGGCAGGCACATGCCGGCTCAGCATCGAAGTTTTTTTGGGGCGGGGACCTTTCCCAGGAACCCGCATTGACCAATGTGAGGCGAGAAATGGTGAACTTGAAGAATTTGGTTCGCGCGTCGCTTATGGCGACTGTTGCGGCGAGCGCCTTTGGGGGGGCCGCCGTTGCGCAGCTGGACCAAACGCTCAGCGTCGCGCGTGACGATACGCGTGACGGGGCTCAAACGCAGGCGCGCATCGACCAGCTGGACGACCAGCGCACCGACATCGAGCTGGAGTATCGTGCTCTGCTCGAGCAGATCGAATCCCAGCGCCTGTTCGTCGAGCAGCAGCAGGTCTTCATCCGCTCGCAAGAGAACGAGATGGAATCGCTGGAGCAGCAGATCGGCCGCGTCGACAATATCGAGCGCGATCTGGCTCCGATGATGCGCGAGATGGTCGAGAACCTCGACCAGTTCGTGAACCTCGACCTTCCCTTCCGTCTGGAAGGCGAGAACGGTCGCCTGGCGCGCATCGAGAACCTCTACGAGCTGGTTGACGATCCGCAGATCTCGCCGGCCGAGCGCTATCGCGTTATCCTGAACGCCTACGACATCGAGGCCTCCTACGGCCGCGGCATCGACGCCTACTCCGAGGAAGTCCTCGACGAAGGCGTGCCGGTCGAGGTCGACGTTCTCCAGATCGGTCGCGTTGCGATGATCCGGCAGTACCCGGATGGCCGCATGACCATCCGCCATAACGGCTCCAGCGACTGGGAAGCGCTCCCGGGCAGCTACGAAGCCAACGTTACCCGCGCCATCCGCATCGCCCAGGAAGTGACGACCCCGTCTGTCTTCCAGGTGCCGCTGCCTGGCCCGCAGGTTGCCCAGTAACGGCCCGGAACGGAGAGTTTAGTTATGAAAAACACGATGAAGATGCTCGCCGCAGCCGTTTCGATGGGCGTGGCACTTACTTCCGGCGTCATGGCTCAGACCGAGCCGGCCGGATCGCTCAACGAACTCCTCAACCGCGTGCGTTCCGACGCCCGCGAGGCGAGCGCCGAGAACCAGGCGCGCCTGCGTGAGTTCCAGCAGAGCACCAACCAGCAGCAGGCCCTGCTCAACCAGGCGCGTGCACAGCTTTCGGCCCTGGAAAACCAGGCCGACCAGCTGACGGCCGAATTCGAGGCCAACCAGGTCCGCATCGACGAACTCGATGCCGAGCTGCGTCAGCGTCAGGGCGCCTTCGGCGAACTGTTCGGTGCTGCTCGCCAGACCGCCGGCGAATTCGCCGCCATCATCGACCAGTCGCTGGTCTCGGCCCAGTTCCCGGGCCGCGCCGACGCGCTGGACACCCTCGCCGACAGCCGTACGCTCCCGACGCGTGCGGAGCTGGACTACATCTGGCGTCGCATGACCGAAGAGATGATCCAGCAGCAGGGCGTTGTGACCTTCAACACCCGCGTGACCGGCATCGGTGGCGGTGACGCCATCCCGGTGACCCGCGTGGGTCCGTTCGTGGCCTTCACGAACTACAACAACAACCAGCGCTTCGCTCTGTGGACCGAGGACGAGAACACCGGCGCCTACCGTCTGACGGACCTGCCGGCCCAGCCGCCGGCCAACTTCGTCAGCGCGGCCTCGACGCTGTACAATGCCGATCCGAACGAGATCGTCATGGGTGTCGTTGACCCGTCCCGCGGACCGCTCCTTGAAATCTACAAGAACGTTCCGGATATCAACGAGCGTATCGACCAGTCCGGCGCCGTCGGTAAGGTCATCATCGGCCTGCTCGCGATCTCCGCGGCCTTCGGTATCTTCCGCATGTTCGTCCTGCTGGGCGCCCAGGCGGCGGTCAACGGCCAGAAGCGCAAGTCGAAAGGCTCCAAGGGCAACCCGCTGGGCCGTGTGATGCTGGCTTATGAAGCCGCGTCCGACAAAGACGTCGAGACGATGGAACTGAAGCTGGACGAAGCCATTCTGAAGGAAACGCCGAAGCTCGAATTCGGTCTGAACTTCCTGAAGCTGGCGGCCGGTATCGCTCCGCTGCTCGGCCTGCTCGGTACGGTTACGGGTATGATCAAGACCTTCACCCAGATCACCCTGTTCGGTACCGGCGATCCCAAGATCATGGCCGGTGGTATTTCCGAGGCCCTCATGACGACGGTTCTCGGCCTTATTGCCGCCATCCCGCTGCTGTTCATTCACTCCTTCGCGCAAAGCTTCGCGCGCGGTGTGCAGCAGGTTCTCGAAGAGCAGGCTGCCGGCATGGTCGCCCGCCACGCTGAAGAGCGTCACGGTTAACCGGAGGAACCGCTATGGATTTCCAGGCCGTATCAACCGGCCTTCAGGAGTTCCTCGAGCGGGGAGGCCCCGTCCTCGTAGTCATTATGGTGACTACATTTGTGATGTGGGCCTTCATCCTCGAGCGCTTCGCCTACTTCTACTTCGCCCATGAGGGCGTGGTGAAACAGGTGAAGCGGGAATGGACGGCACGGGCAGACAAGCAAAGCTGGTATGCCCATGCCATCCGTGACCAACTCATCTCGGAGGTCAAACAGCGTTGCGACCAGAATGTCGAGCTGGTGAAAACCCTCGTCGCTGTCGCTCCGCTCTTCGGACTGCTCGGAACGGTGACCGGCATGGTCTCTGTTTTCGACGTCATGGCGATCTCAGGCTCGTCCGACGCCCAGGCCATGTCGGCCGGCGTGTCGCGCGCCACGATCCCGACCATGGCTGGCATGGTGGCGTCCCTCTCGGGACTCATCTTCGCCAACCAGATCGAGCGTCTCGCCCAGCGCCGCGTTGCGGTTCTGGCCGACGATCTCGAAATCGGGGAAGGAGCGTAGGATGAGACGGAGACCCAACCACAAGGATGATCAGGCTGAAGTGAACATGACGCCGATGCTCGACATCGTGTTCATTCTGCTGATCTTCTTCATCGTCACCGCCACCTTCCTCTCGGAAGAAGGCATCGACATGCGTCCGCCGCCCGACAGCGACGATGAGACGCCGCCGGATGCGGCGCCGCCCATCGTGATCCAGGTCGACGACGAGAACATCATCTTCGTCAACCGGGTTCGTACCGATGTCGACCGGGTTCTGGCTGCGGTGAACCGCTTCCGTGCGGAAGAGCCGAACAGCGCGGTGCTCCTCGAGGTCTTTGACGAGGCCGATCACGGGGTCATCGTTCAGATCTGGGACGAAATGGGCGCCAATGGCGTTCCGGTTTCGATCCAGCGTCAGACCGAGTCCTAGGGGAGGTATGAAATGGCACGACGTGTAAGTCGCGTGAATACCGACGAGGAAGAAGTCGAGCTGAACATGACGCCCATGCTGGACGTCGTTTTCATCCTCCTCATCTTCTTCATCGTTACCTCCGTCTTCATCAAGGAACCGGGCGTGGAGATCACCCGCCCGGATGCCGTGACCGAAGATGACGAGAACCCGTCCATGCTCATTGCCGTCACGGCGGACAATGAGGTGTACGTCAATCGCCGGGTCTACGAGATGGCCGAGCTTCGCGGTGTGATCGAGCAGCTTCTGCAAGAGAACCCGAAAGGCCGCGCCATGATCCAGGGTGACGAAGGTGCCAATATCGGTCTGATCCTCGATGTCCAGGAGCTCCTCATGGAGATGGATGTCGACGTGAAGATTTCGACGCTGCAATAGAGGAGGAGACATTATGGGTAATCTTGTACGTCTCCTCATCGGCGTTCCGATCGCGGGCGTCATCACGGTCGCTCTGTTCTTCATCATGACACGCCTTATCCTGATCGATGAGGTGGTCGAGGAAAATGAAGTCGAAGACATTCGCTTCTCGATCAATGACGAGGTGGCCGAGATCGAGGCCCGCCGCCGTGACACGACGATCGAGGACGTTCAGCAGGTTGAACCGCCGCCCCCGCCGCCGCAGATCGAGCGGCAGCGTGCGGAACAGCCGTCCGAAGGCCTGTCGACCATCATGGGAGCGATCCCGGATTTCGACGCGCCGCAGCTGAACAGCGACAGCATCAGCTTCTCGGTCTCCGACCGTGACGCGCAGCCGCTGGTCCGGATCGAACCGCAATATCCGATGCGTGCCGCAGAGCGGGGCGTGGAAGGTAGCTGCTGGGTCCGCTTCGACGTGACGCCGGACGGTACGCCGACCAATATCAGCATCTTCCGCTGTGACAGCTCGCTTTTCGAACGCGCGGCCATCCGGGCGGTCGAACGCTGGCGGTACAATCCGAAAGTCGAGGACGGTATTCCGGTCGCCCGCCGTGGCGTGGAAACCCGTTTCGACTTCCAGCTTGCCGAGTAATCGGGGCCCGGGCGGAGCCAGGTGCTCCGCCCGTCCCACCGGCAGTTTCCGGTCCTGGCATGCATTGCGTGTCCTGACCGGCCAGTTTTTGAAAGCCGGCCCGGGGAGTGGGGCCGGTATGAAGGAGCCATCGATGATCCGTTTCAACGGTTTCGATACCTCGGGCCTGATGCGCTCGGTCGCGACGCTGGCCCTCGCCGCATCGCTGGCCGGTGTCGCCATGTCCGATGCCGACGCCCAGCGCCGGCGCAACCAAGAACAGAGCGACGAGGAAAGTGCCGCGGACCGCACCTTCTCCTCTCAGATCGGCCAGATCGTGCTCGAGGCGCAGGAACAGCAGACGAACGAGCAGTTCCAGGCCTCGATCGAGACGCTCAACCGGGCGCTCGGCAATTCGAACATCAACCCGTATGAGCGCTCCGTTTCGCTTCAGATGCGCGGCCGGGCCTATTACGAGATCGAGAATGTGAACCGGGCCATCCAGGACTGGGAAGCTGCGATCTCGACCGGGGCCATGCTCCGGCAGGAAGTGGCCAATCTCCGCATCAATATCGGTCAGCTCTACATCTCCGAGTCGCAGTATGATGCGGGCATCCGGACGCTTGAACTCGCCATCCGCGATGGCGGCGAGGACATCGTCAATGCCGGCGTCGCCAAGATGCTCGCCCAGGCCTATGGCCAGGCCGAGCGTTATCGCGAGGGCCTGCCCTGGGCCGAGCGTTTCTGGCGCGAGCAACCGGACGCCAACAAGACCCGCGGCGATTATTCCCTGATGCTCTTCTTCTACCAGCAGCTGGACATGGTCCCGCAGCAGTTCGAGATCATCGAGGCGATGGTCCGGCGCTGGCCGACGGAAAAGCGCAACTGGCGCTCCTACGCCCAGCTTCTCGCCCAGGTGGGCCGCGAAGCCGACGCGTTCGAAGCCAACAAGATCATGTATATCAACGGCATGCTCACCGAGAGCCGTGAGATCGTGGCGCTGGCCCAGTACTATTCCTATTACGAATATCCCTATCGCGGTGCGATCATTCTCGAGCGCGAGCTGAACTCCGGCTCCGTCGAGCGTACGCAGACCAATCTCCAGCTGCTCGCCAATATGTGGCGTCAGGCCCGCGAGTGGGAACGCGCCATTCCGGTGCTCCGCCAGCTGGCTCAGCTGACGGGCGAGGGCGACGACTTCCTGAAGCTCGCCGAGGCGCTCTGGCAGCAGCGTGAGCTGGCCGACGCCGAGGATGCCTTCGTGGAAGCTCTCAACCGTGGCGGCCTGGACCGTCCGGGCAATGCCTGGACCCTGCTGGGCAATGTCCGCCAGGAGCTGGGCCGGACCGATGCGGCGCTGGCCGCCTTCCGTGAAGGCGCGCGCTACCCGTATTCGCGCCGGACCGCGAACGGCTGGATCACCTTCATCAACAACCAGCGCCGTGCGGCTGCCGACCGTGTCCGCATCCGCGAGCGCGTTCGCCAGGACGAGTGCCGCTTCGCGGTCGAGGACCTGCGTGAAACCGCGACGCTGCTGGGTGATGTCGACGAGGACGGCCGCATCGTGATCGATGTGCCGGACCGGTGCTCGGATCTCTACAACCGCTACGGCGAATCTCTCGACCAGGTGGCCGAGAGCAATGAAGCCGAAGCGGCGACCGAGGAGACCGAAGCCGATAACGGCTAGGTCCCTCGCGACGACAGACAGGAAACGCCCCGGCCCCACGGCCGGGGCGTTTTCTTTTGCGCGTTTCCCGATTGCCCCATTCGCGCCGTGATTGTGCCGCCCCCTGGCCGCAATGTGTCCGGAAGCTGTCCACTTCATGACGACGCCGCTGCGAGGCCCGGGGCCGGGGCGACCAGGCTTTGATCGGCCGGGTCGTGATTGGGGAGGTGCACATGAAGGGACTGAACTGGCGTGCCGCCATCGCGGGCGCTGCCAATGCCGTTATCCTGCTGGGGCTGGGTATGGCCATCGAAGGGGCTGCGGAGGCGCAGTCACGCAATTCCGAACAGACGATCGGGGCCGGGGTGGGCGAGCGCATCCTGGAGACCATGGAGGCGGAAGCCGAGGGCGACTGGGCGGGCGCTGCCGCAGCCTATGACGCGCTGCTGCAACGCGCCTCGCTCTCGGCTTACGAGCGCGCCACTCTGCAAAAGCTGCGCGGCCGGGCCCGCTACGAGCTCGACGATCTTCCCGGCGCCATTGCCGACTGGCGCGCCGCCATCGCCAGCGATGCCCTGCCGCCCGAGGACGCCAATGCGCTGCGCGTGAATACCGGCCAGCTCCTCTTCGCGGCCGGACGGTTCGGGGAGGGCGTTGCACTCGTCGAGGCAGCCCTGGCGCGCGGCACGCCGCTGACGGAGGATCTCGCCCTGCGCATGGCGCAGGCCCACGGCCAGGCCGGCACGCTGAGCGACGGGCTGGACTATGCCCGCGCCGCCTTCGACCTCGCCGAGCCGCCGGACCGGCCGCACTTCTCCATCCTGCTCTATTATTTCCAGCAGCTGGACATGCTGCCCGAGCAGACCGACCTGCTCGAGGCGATGGTCAATCGCTGGCCCGAGGACAAGCGCAACTGGACCAGCTATGCCGCCCTGCTCGCCCAGACCGGGCGCGAGCGCGATGCCTTCGAGGTCAATCGCATCATGTATGTGAACGGCATGCTGGAGACGAGCGAGGAACTGGTCCGCCTGGCGCAGTACTATTCCTATTACGAATATCCGTTCGGGGGCGCCTCCATGCTGGAGCGCGAGCTCAATTCCGGACGGGTCGAGCCGGCGCCGCGCAATTACCAGCTCCTGGCCGACCTCTGGCGCCAGGCGCGCGAATGGGAGCGGGCCATGCCCGTGCTGCGCCGCGTGGCGACCCTGACCGGCGCAGGGACCGATTACGAAAAGCTCGGCGAGGCGCTCTACCAGGCCGGCGACTTCGCGGAGGCCGAGGCGGTGCTGGTCCAGGCGCTCGACCGGGGCGGGCTGCGCCGGCCGGGCGATACCTGGACGCTGCTGGGCAATGCGGTGATCGAGCAGGACCGCTATGAGGACGCCATTCCGGTCTTCGAGCGCGCTCTGGAGTGGGAGTATTCCCGCGCCGGCGCCCAGGGCTGGCTCGACTTCATCGAGCGCTCCATCGCCATTCGCAATGGCACGGTCCGGATGGAGCACATGACCAATATCGAGGGGTGCGAGTTCGAGATCGAGCGCATGCGGAGAAGCGTGGCGCTTTCGGACGATGAATATGACAGCGGTGGCCGGCGCGTCTTCGATCTTTCGGAGCTGTGCGCCGTCTATTTCGACCCCTATGGCCGCCTGCGTCCGGAATTCGAGCAGATCTGACGACCCTGAAAATTCCTCATTCGGGACGCAATTGACCGCATTTGCGCCCCGATACGGCCCGCTCCCGGGGGGAGGCTGAGAGTGCGGCGCGAAGCCCGAGTTGTGGGCCGCGTCGCACCGGCCAGCCCGGTGCGCGGTGACCGCCGCCGGGGGCCTGGCCGGGTTGAGGGGCTTGGGACTGTCGGGGGCCATGCAGGACACGCCCAGTGGGGAGGCTTTGTCCATGACAGCCGTTTCAACTGCCAGACGCATGCCGCTGGTCCTGCCGTTCGCCGGCGCCGTGACCATTGGTCTTTTCGTGATGATGAACGGGATGATCGATATCGGTCCCGTCACGCCAGATCCGGTCGAGGAATTGCCGGAGATCGTCCTCAATTTCGAGGTGCCGGAGCCGCCGGTCGACGACCGGATCGATATCATCGAGATCCCGGATGTCCCGCCGCCACCGCCGCCCGCGCGCCCGGACCGTCCCGTCGCGGACAATCCCGGACCGGGGGATGCTGTGGCCTATACCCTGCCGCCAGTGGCCCCGCCCGAGGTGGGCAATGGGGGGACCGGTCTCGTTTCGCCGGACCGGTCGCCGATGCCGGTCGTGCGGATCGATCCCGTCTATCCGGCGACCGAAGCCAGCCGCGGCCGGAGCGGCGAATGCACGGTGATGTTCGACATCACGCCGGACGGTTCGACCGCGAATATCCGCCCGGTCAGCTGCACCAGCCAGGCCTTCGAGCGGGCCACGCTCAACGCCGTCGCCCGCTGGCGCTACAACCCCCAGGTCCGCAACGGCCAGCCGATCATGTTCCGCGGCGCCACGACAAGGCTCGTCTATAATCTGGACGGGTAGGGCGTCGCCCTTCGTCTTCCCCCAAGGGGGAAGTGGGCCGCGCCGCAAGGCGCGGCTCGAAGGGGGGTGACGTTTCGTCCTTCAGCCTCCCTCCCCCGGTGGGGGAGGACGAAGGCAACGGCACAGAAAAAGGCCCGGATCGAGCGATCCGGGCCTTTCTCGATTCATCTGGAAGAAGCGCCTTACTCGGCGGCTTCCAGGGCCATGGCCTCGACTTCTTCATCCGCGAGACCCACCGTCATCAGGGCGAAGGCCCAGTTGAGGGCAACCTCGCGCAGGCTGTCGAAGCGTCCGGAGGCGCCGCCATGGCCGGCCCCCATATTCATCTTCAGCAGGGTGAGGCCGTCATCGGAGCGGCGGTCGCGCAGGCGGGCGACGTATTTGGTCGGCTCCCAATAGGTGACGCGCGGATCGGTCAGTCCGCCGGTCGCCAGGACGTGGGGATAGTCCATCTCCACGATCTGGTCGTACGGCGAATAGGCGATCATGGTCTGATAGTCTTCCGCGCTCTCGATCGGATTGCCCCATTCCGGCCATTCCGGCGGCGTCAGCGGCAGTTCCGGGTCGGACATGGTGTTGATCACGTCGACGAAGGGCACGGCCGCGATGGCGCCGGCGAAGAGGTCCGGCTGGAGATTGATCGCGGCGCCGACCAGGAGGCCGCCGGCGGAACCGCCATAGGCGACGATATTGCCGCGCGAGGTATAACCCTCGGAGGCGAGCGCCTCACCCGCCGAGACGAAGTCGCGGAAGGTGTTCATCTTGTGCTCGAGCTTGCCGTCCAGATACCACTGATAGCCGTTCGCCATGCCGCCGCGGATATGGGCGGTGGCATAGACCATGCCGCGATCGACCAGCGAGAGCGGGGTGACGCGGAAAGCGGCCGGAATGGTGATGCCGTAAGACCCGTAGCCGTAGAGCATGAGCGGTGCGGTGCCGTCGATCGGCGTGTCGCGGTGATGCAGGATGGTGACCGGGATCATCGCCCCGTCATGCCCCGGCGCCATGATGCGGCGCACGACATAGTCTTCCGGATCGTGACCCGAGGGGACTTCCTGGCGCTTCAGGAGCGTACGCTCGCGGCTCGCCATGTCGTAGTCATAGGTCTCTTCCGGCGTGGACGGGCTTTCATAGGAGAAGCGCAGCATGTCCGTGTCGAACTCATAGCCGGCCGACACGCCGAGGGCATAGGCCTCTTCCTCGAAGGTGATCTCGTACTCGTCGCCGCTTGCGTAATTGTGGACGACGATGCGGGGCAGGGCGTTCTCGCGCTCCATGCGGACCTGCCAGTCGGCAAAGCCCACCACGCCATTGATCAGCGTGCCGGCATTGTGCGGAACGAAGTCTTCCCAGTTCTCGCGGCCCGGATTGTCGAGCGGGGCGGACATGATCTTGAAGTCCACTGCGCCATCCGCATTGGTGCGGAAATAGAAGCGGTCGGGGCCTTCGGTGATGTAGTACTCGACATGATCCTCGCGCGCCGCGATCAGCCGGCCTTCGGCCTGCGGGTCGTTGGCGTCGAAGATGCGGATCTCGTTCGAGGTGTGGCCGCCGGCATTGATGGTGACGTAGTTGTTGCCGTCGGTCAGGCCGACCGAGACGAAGAAACCGTCATCGGGTTCCTCATAGATCAGCTCGCTCGCACCGCCGTCGCGGGACTGACGGTAGACGCGCTTGGAGCGGCCATTGTCGTCGCGCCAGACCCAGTAGAGGGTCTCCGAGTCATTGGCCCAGGTGAAATCGCCGGAGCTCTCGTCGGTCAGCGTGGCCACGATGGCGCCGGAGGCGATGTCCTTGATATGGATCTCGTAATATTCCGAGCCGCGCGTATCCACGCCATAGGCGATGTAGCGATGGTCGGGGGAGTGCTCCATGGTGGAGAAGTCGAGATAGTCGAAATCGGCTGCCTCGGCGTCGCCGTCGATGAGGATTTCCTCCTCGCCGGTCGGTTCGCCGGTTTCCGGATCGACCGGGCGGCGGGCATAGATCGGGTATTGTCCGCCTTCGCGATAGCGCGTGAAATAGGCGAAATCGCCGTCGCGCTCGGGCACGGAACTGTCGTCTTCCTTGATGCGGCCGCGGATCTCCTGGAAGATTCGCTCCTGCAGGGCTTCCGTCGGCGCCATAACATCGTCGAGATAGGCGTTTTCCGACTCCAGAACGGCGCGGATATCGGCGTCGAGCGTTTCCGGCTCGCGCATGACCTGCTGCCAGTTCTCGTCCTTGATCCACTGGAACTCGTCGACGCGGGTGAAGCCGACCTGTTCGATCTCGACCGGCCGCTGTTCCACGACCGGGGCCTCGATACCCTGGGCGCGGGCGATGAGACCCGGGGTCTCGCCGCTGGTTTCGCTGCTCATCTCACTCTCCTGGCTGCAGGCGGCTGCGGCGAAGGCCAGAAGGCCCGCGCCGATCCGCCCGGCAAGTGCATTGCGTCTCATATAATCTCCCCCGATTGGACGAAGCGTCAGTTGTCGTCTGCTGCGGGACGGAAGTCCAGCACGGTCCCGTTGGTGCAGAAACGTTGCCCGGTCGGCTCGGGACCGTCCGGGAATACGTGTCCGAGATGGGCGCCGCAATTGGCGCAATGTATCTCGGTGCGCGGCGCGATCAGCTTGAAGTCGGTCTTGGTCTCGACCGCATCGCCGGAGCTGGGCTGGTAGAAGCTCGGCCAGCCCGACCCGCTCTCGTATTTCGCATCGGCCTCGAAGAGCCGGTCGCCGCAGACCTTGCAGTGATAGGCCCCGTCCCGTTTTTCCGCGTTGAGCGGATGGGTGAAGGCGCGCTCCGTGCCTTCCTCGAAGGCGATGGCATAGGTGTCGGCGTCCAGTTTCGCCTTCAGCTCGGCGATTTCGGCGTCAGTCAATTTCGGCATGCTCGATCTCCCGCGTCCGGTCGATGGTGTGGGGCTGGCCCCGTCTCACCGACAATATGGGGGTGGTCAGGCTGATTATCACCAGCACGGCGCCGAGGCCGATCATCGGGATCAGCGCCGAGGTCTGCGGACCGAGCCGGCCGATGATGAAGCCCATCATGATGGCGCCGGCCGGCATGCCGCCGAACAGGCCGAGCTGATAGACCGACATGACGCGGGCGAGCTTGTCCGGCGGAGCCTGTTCCTGCACCACCGAACGGCTCAGCGAGATCGCCACGCCGGCGCCCAGCCCCCAGAAGAAGACCAGCGGATAGAGCGCCGGGAAGGGCAGGGTCAGCGCGAAGGCACCGACGGCGAGCACGGTCACGCCCTGGGCGAGGATCAGCGCCCGGCCGGGCTTGTCGATCTGCGGCGCGATGGCGAGCAGGACGTTGGCGATGAAGGCGCCGACCCAGAAACACACCATCAGGCTGGCGATCTCGGCAAAGCCGCCGCCGTAGATTTCGCGCAGGATGAGCGGGATCAGGACCAGGAAGGCGCCGCCGACCACGAGCAGGCCGATGGCGATCATGATCACCGTCATCGGCATCAATACGGGCGAATGGATCACGGCCTTCACCCCCTCGGCCAGGTCCTGCAGCGGGTGCGCGGTGGAGCGCGTCCGGGTCGAGCCGAGGCGCGGCAGGAAGGCGGCGAAGATACCGCCCGCAATGAGACCGCCTGCCTGCAGCAGGAAGAGCACGCCAGGCCCGGTCCAGGTCGCGAAATAACCCAGCGCCATGCCGGCGATCTGCACGCCGAACTGCATCGCCGAGGCCATCACCACGGCGCGCTGAAGCTCGATCCCGCCATGCCGGGTGCGGGCGGAAATGCGCACGACCGGATTGATGGCACTGTCGCGCGCCGGCATGACGAAACCGCCGGCCACGCCGATCAGCAGGGCAAAGCCGACCATGACCCAGTAGGAGAGCCGGTCGGTCAGCAGGAGCAGGGCCAGCATGGCCGCAGCGACTCCGGCGAAGATGTAGAAATAGAAGATGATGCCGCGCCGGTCGCGGCGTTCGGCGAGCACGCCGGCGAAGGGCAGCATCAGCATCATCGGCCCGGTCAGGGCCGCCTGGGCGATGCCGAGCCGCTCGGGGCTCTCGCCGAGGGTGAAGGTGATGACGCCGGGGAAGAGCGTGGTCTGCAGGCCGAACCCGAAAAACCATCCGGCGACGATCATGAGATAGGCGCCGAAGGGCGGCATGCGGAGCTTGCGGTTACCGGCAAGCGGTCGAAATACGGGCAAGGGTCAAATTCGCATCTGTGGATATCGGACAGGCAAGCCCTTGTGATCGGGCGTGAATGGCATTGCAACTTCTCTACCAGTATGACGTTGTGAAGCAAATTGATCGCAGCGGCGAACAAGAGCGCCAAAATCCAACAGGGGGAGACGTGCAATGAAATGGGTTCGTATCGGCCTCGGCCTGGTCCTGGCGGCCTTCATGGTGTTCATGGGCGCGCAGAAATTCACCGGCCCCAATCCGATCTTCAGCTATATCGCCGATCAGTCCGGCATGGGCTTTTTCGAGCCCGGCGTGCGCATGCTCACGGGCGCAGCGGAATTGCTGGCGGCAGCGCTGATCCTCGTGGGTCTGTTCCTGGGGCGCTACAAGTCCTGCGGACCGATGCTGAGTCTTCTGATCATCATCGGTGCGATCGGCTTCCACCTCTCGCCCTGGCTCGGCATCAACGCGCCGGTCGCCTTCGACGGGGCCGGCGGCTATGTGCACAGCCCGATGCTGTTCGTCATGGCAGTCGTGTTCGGCGTGGTGTCCGCGGTCATGGTTGCGCTGCAGCGCAAGGCCTGAAGGCTGCAGCATGGTAGCCCGCCGCCACGATTCATTAACGACGATGAGGCATGCTGGTTATTGCTAGCAAGACCAGCGGAACCGCAATCATGGCGGAAGCCAAACCCTTCGAGCTGAACCAGCCCGTCACGGCGCGCACGCGCGCCGTGCTTGCGCGCCGGCTCGCCGACATTGTGGGACTGCCTTCCAGCCGCATCACGCCGCGCGAGCGCTGGATCGTGGGCGATCTGCTCTTCGATCTCATCCGCGCCAGCGATGCCGAGCTTCGGCGCCGCTGCGCCCAGCGGCTCGCGCCTTTGAAAGATGCGCCCAGCCGCCTCCTTCGCGCGCTGGCCAGCGACGATTTCGAGGTCGCCGAGCCGATCCTGGAACAATCGCTCGCCCTGACCGATTTCGACATGATGGACATCATCCGCGCCGGCACGGTCCAGCACCGGATGACGCTCGCCAATCGCGAGAATATCAGCGAGACCGTGGCCGCGGCCCTGGCTGCCTATGGCGAGCCGCCTGTGGTCGAACGCCTGCTGCGCAATCGCACCGCCCATCTCGCTGCGCCGACCGTGGACCATCTGGTCAGCGCTGCCGTCGACGAGACCCGCTATTCCGCATTGCTGATCCGCCGCGAGGAATTGCGCCCGGCCCAGGCCTTCCGCCTGTTCTGGGACAGCGAGCATATGGACCGGCTACAGATCCTCGACCGTTTCGCCGTCGAGCGCACCATTCTCATCGACGCCTCCGAGGATATCTTCCCGATGGCGGCGGAGGAGAATTTCTCCGATCCGATGGTGATGCGGATCCTGCGCTATATCGATCGCCGACAGCGCAATCGCGATGCCATCGAGCTGAGCCCCTATACCTCGCTCGAACATGCGATCGAGGTCTTCGCCTCCGAGGGCAATCACGCCGATCTGGTGCGCGAGATCGCGACCCTGTCCTATATCGAGCTGCGCCTGATGGAGCGCATGCTGGACGATATGGCGGGCGAGCCGCTGGCCGTGCTGTGCAAGTCGACCGGCCTGAAATGGATCAGTTTCGAGCATTTCTGGACCGGCCTGCGGCGGTCTGCCGACAGCCCGCTGGTCGATCAGGCGCGCCGCGTCTTCGACTCGCTCTCGGTCGAGAAGGCCCAGACCGTGCTGCGCTACTGGAACCTGTCCGTCGAGGACAAGGCGTCCAAATAGGCGCCGGCCGCGCCTAGCGCTCCAATTCCCATGTCCGCCCCGGCTTGAAGGTCTTTCCGTCATCCGCCGCCATGCGGGTGATGAGGATCCGTTCCGGCTCGATATCGATCCGGTTGAAGCTCGCCGCCTCGTCGCGTGTGCGGTCCGAGAATGTGGTTCCGGTCCCGACGAACCAGCAGGACTTGTCTTCGTCCGGTGCCGGCAGGACGAAGGTCTCGTGCAGATGGCCGGTCAGGACGAGATCGCAGGCCTCGGCCGCGAGATCGGCGGCCCGGTCGCCGCGATGGGTTCGGGCGCGCCCCTTCAGCCCGCCCGGCGCGAGCAGCGGGTGATGGCAGGTCAGGATGCGCGTGCCGGCCGCAGAGGCGGCGAGGCGCTCGATGACCGGTTCGAGATGCCGTCCGGATACGCGTCCGAGCGACCAGTCCGGCCGGAACTGGGCCCGGCGCGCGGTGTGCAGGCTTTCCACATGCAGCGCGTCCGAGCGATAGGCCGGAATGACCTGCTCGCCCAGCTGACTGTGAAAGCGCCGCCAGGGCGTCAGGGCGCGCTGGCCGAGGGCATAGACCGGCACGTCGTGATTGCCCGGCGCGCCGACGGCCGGCAGACCGATCCGGTCGAACATGGCGCGGGCGGCCGCGAATTCCCGCCGCCGTCCGGCCTGGGTGAAATCGCCTGCGGCGACGAGCAGGCCGGGGTTTTCCGCCGCGCAGGCCTCCTCGAAGGCCGCGACGAGGCGGTCGCTTTCGGCACCGAAATGAAGATCGGCGATGTGGAAGAGACGGGTCATGATGGCGGTATCAGGGCTTCGGGTGGGGTGTCGCAAGCCGTCAGGCTCGCCGGGCTGTCCAGCATGAAGGGCTCGCCGTCGATCATGGCGGAGAGCGGTTTGCGCGAGTCGACGCTGAGATGCCGGAACTGGGCCAGCCGGGTTGCGCCCCCGGCATCATGGCCGTCATCGCCATTGCCCGCTCCTGTGAAGAGGTCGACCGGAGTTCGCAGGAGATCGGCGGGATGACGCCAGTGCACCAGCACGCCCTCGAATTCGCCGCCCTTGCGCGGCACGGGGACGTAAATGCCCGAGGCACGCGCGCGGACCGGGTGCCGCGCATCGTCGAGCCGGTAGCGCAGGCGCGGGCTGAAGGCCTGGCGCAGCGAGGTCGCCAGGCGCGTCCAGGCGCTCACCATGCGGTCGGGGCGATTGTCGTCGCGCAGGGCCTCGCGGGCACGTGCGAAGGTCGATGGAAAACCGATCGCCGCGGCGACCAGGAAAATCCGTCCGTTCAGGGTTCCGGCCATCAGGGGGGCGCGGCGGAACTCGCCGGCCTGGTCGAGCAGGTCCCGGGCGCCGCGATCGCCATAGAGGCTTCTGGGCAGCAGATTGGCCGTGCCGAGCGGCAGGGGCAGGAGGGGCAGGGCGTCGGCTTTCCCGTCGGCGGCGGCTTCGGCCATGGCATCGGCGACGCCGCGGATCGTGCCGTCGCCGCCGGCAATGGCGATGGCGTCAACTTTCGCCTCGCGCAGTCTGGCGATGGCCGAGCCGATATCCTGCTCGCCGATGAGCTCGACGGCCTTCACCGCATCATGCGCCTTGAGCGAGGCGAGCAAGTCCTCCCCCTCGCGCGCCATGCGCCCGCTGCGCGGATTGGCTATGAGGCCCAGAGCCGTCATCGCGAAGACGAACGTCCTTCCTGTCAGCGACCACGATCAGTGCAGCAGGTCGGGCGGGCGAAGTCCACTCGATCCGGTTGCCGCTCGTCCGAGTCGCGGTCCGATTCGCGCCGCCCAGCGTCACGCACCAGCGTGCGCGAGGGCCGTCCGCTGCCCTGCAAGCTGAACCGGAAGCCCGACTTTCCCGTATCAAGCGAAATAACCCCAGGCGGTGTGCGTCTGCACTTCTCCCGCCGGTTCGTCTGGTCAACACACCGCTGTGCCGTTAAAAGCCGGTGCATAAGCGTTAACACGCGGGGAGTTTCCATGTTCTACGGCGTCAGCCTCACCGCCATTCTGGTGGCGCTCTGGCTTACCTTGTCGGGGCCCTACACCCTGTCAGGCGATTATCCGAACGTGATCGTGCTGGGCGTGCTCAGCATCGCCTTTGCCGTCGGTCTGACGTTCCGGATGCGAATCGTGGATCGCGAGACGGTCCCGGTCGGCCCGGCCTTTGCGCTGGTGGCCTACTGGTCCTGGCTCGGACGCGAAATCGTCAACGCCAATCTGGCGGTCCTGAAAATGGTGATGAAGCCGGAGATCGATATCGAGCCCCGCCTCGTGCACGTACCGGCGGAGCAGCGTTCGGGCCTCGGCCGCTGCGTCTTCGCCAACTCGATCACCCTGACACCGGGGACCGTGACCGTGGACGTGGAAGAAGACGGCTTTCTGGTTCACGCCCTCGACAATTCCTTCACCGACCCGGCCGGGTTCGCCGAAATGGGCGCACGCTCGGATATCGCGTCGGACGGCAAGCGGGAGACCGCCTGATGGATCTTTTCAACTTTCTCGTAGCGCTCGGCATGGCCGGTGCGATGGCGATCATGCTCGCCCGGCTTTTCGCCGGGCCGACGCTGTATGACCGCGTCCTGGCCGCCAACTCCTTCGGGACCAAGACGGTCCTTTTCCTGCTCGTGTTCAGCGCGCTGGCCGGGCGTCAGGACGCGATCGACATCGCGCTGCTCTACGCCCTGATCAATTTCGTCGCGACCATCGCGATCCTGAAATTCTTCCGCTATCGCTCGCTGGAAATCGCCCTGGCGCAGATGTCCCTGCGCCGTGCGCTGGAAGGGGAGTTCGAGAAATGAGCGGCACCGAGCTTCTTGATCACGCGCTGTTGGCGCTTTCCATCGGTTCGATGACGCTGGGCCTGGTCTTCGTGCTGGCCGGCGCGACGGGCGTCATGCGCCTGCCGGACTTCTACACCCGCATGCACGCGGCCGGCGTGACCGATACGCTGGGGGCGGAGCTGGTGATTTTCGGCCTCATCCTTCAGGCCCATGACTGGCAGACCGCCGCCAAGCTGGCGCTGGCGGCCCTGCTGCTCTTCCTGACCAGCCCGACCGCCACCCACGCCATCGCCAATGCCGCGCACCGGGCCGGCCAGAAACCGCTGCTGTCGCGCTTCCATCCCAAACACCCGCGCGAAACGGGCCAGCCGGGCGAGGAGGCCAAGTCATGAGCGGTGCCGATCTTACCCAGTATCTGGACTACATGCTGATCGCCATGCTGCTGGCGGTCGGATTTGCCATCGTGCGTCTGCGCAACCTGTTCGCCGTTGTCATGCTGACCGGCGTCTATTCGCTGCTCTCGGCGGCCTGGTTCGTCTCGCTCGACGCGGTCGACGTGGCCTTCACCGAAGCGGCCGTGGGCGCAGGCATTTCCACCGTGTTGATGCTCGGCGCCATGCTGCTGACCGCCCGCGAGAGCGAGCCGGCCGGCCAGCGTCGTCACTGGGCGGCCTTCGCCGTCGTGGCCGCCGCGGGCGCTGCGCTCTTCTTCGCCATTCCGGACATGCCGGTCTATGGCGACATCAATTCGCCGGCCAATTCCTATGTCGGCATGGAATACATGGAGCGCACGCCGAACGAGATCGCCGTCCCGAACGTGGTTACGGCAGTTCTGGCCAGCTATCGGGGCTTCGATACTTTCGGCGAGGTCGTGGTGATCTTCACCGCCGCACTGGGCGTCATGCTTCTGCTGGGCTTCGGCACCGGCGGCCGCAAGCGCGAGGAGGACTGATCATGGCACCGCATCTCATCCTCCGCGTCGTTTCAAAACTGCTGATCCCGCTCATCGTGGTTTTCGGTCTCTATGTTCAGTTCCACGGCGATTTCGGACCGGGCGGCGGCTTCCAGGCCGGCGTCATCATCGCGGTCGCGGTGATCCTCTATGCCCTGATCTTCGGCATGGAAGAGGCCCGCAAGGCGGTTCCGCCCTCGCTCGTGCGCATCGGCGCCGCGCTGGGCGTGCTGATCTATGCCGGCGTGGGCGTCGCGACGCTGTTCATGAACGGCGCGGGCGAGCCGCTCAACTTCCTCGATTATGACGCGCTGCATCCCGACCAGTCGCACCATACCGGCCAGCACTACGGCATCCTGCTCGTCGAGCTGGGCGTGCTGTGTACCGTGACCTCGGTCATGCTGGCGATCTTCTACGCCTTCGCCGGCCGGGTGCCGGATATCCCGGACGAGGAGTGGTAATCATGGTCGAGATCCTGATCGAACGCTTCAACTACATCCCGATCATCATCCTCATGATGACCGGCCTCTACGTCGTCGTGGCGACCGGAAACCTGGTGAAACGCCTCGTCGGCCTGTCCCTGTTCCAGACCTCGGTCTTCCTGCTCTACATCACCATCGGCAAGGTTTTCGGCGGCAATCCGCCGATCATCGCCGATGGCGGTCACGGCGAGGGCGGGGAGCATGGCGAGGGCGCGGCCGCTTACGGGACCGAAACAGCCCACACCGCGACCGAGGCCGCCGGCCACGCCGTCGAGGCGACCGGGCAGGCTGCCGATACGGCCGCTCACGCGAGCGAGACGGCCGGGCAGGCCGCCGAAACCGCAGCGCACGGTGCCGAAACGGCGACCCATGCCGCCGAGGCCGTGATCTATTCCAACCCGCTGCCGCACGTTCTCATCCTCACGGCCATCGTCGTGGGCGTGGCGACCCTGGCCGTCGGCCTGGCCCTCGTGGTCCGGATCCGCGAAGCCTACGGGACGATCGAGGACGATGCCCTCAATGCAGCCGATTATTCCCTTGAATCGGGGAGCGCCGATTGATGCAGTTCCTGGCTGATCTCCTGCCGGCGGGGCTCGCCGTGCACGCGCCTGCGCTGATTGTCGCCATTCCGCTCATCATGGCGGCGGTGGCTGCCCTGATGCCGAACGGCAAGGCCGGCTGGGGCGTTGCCCTGGCCACGTCCGCCATCGTCGCCATTCTGGCCCTGGTCCTGCTGGGTCAGGTCTCGACGGGCGGCGTCGTGAGCTATCACATGGGCGGCTGGGCACCGCCCTTCGGCATCGAGTACCGCGTCGACATGCTCAATGTCGCGCTGCTGCTCCTGGTGGGCCTGGTCGGCCTGCTGTGCGTGATCTACGCGCTGCCGAGCGTCGAGGACGAGATCAAGGCGTCCCAGCGCGCGCTCTTCTATTCCGCCTTCCTGGTCTGCTTTGCCGGCCTGCTGGGCGTGACGATTGCGGGCGACGCCTTCAACGTCTTCGTTTTCCTCGAGATTTCCTCGATCTCGACCTACACCATCATCGCCATGGGGGCGGACAAGGACCGCCGGGCGCTGACGGCGAGCTACAACTATCTCGTCCTCGGCACGATCGGCGCGACCTTCTTCGTGATCGGCGTCGGTTTCCTCTACATGGCGACCGGTACGCTGAACATGGCCGACATGGCGCAGATCCTGTCCGAGAACGGGCATGACCGCGTCACCCAGGCGGCCTTCGCCTTCATCGTGGTCGGTCTCGGCCTCAAGGCGGCGATGTTCCCGCTGCATGTCTGGCTGCCGAATGCCTATGCCTTCGCACCGAATTTCGTGACGGCCTTCCTCGCCTCGACGGCGACCAAGGTCGCCTTCTACGCGCTGATCCGCTTCGTCTTCTCGGTCTTCCATCCCGATGCGAGCTTCGTGGCGTTGTCCTTTACCTGGATTTTCGCCGTGGTCGGCACGATCGCAATGATCGTGGCCTCGACCCAGGCGGTGTTCCAGACCGATGCGCGACGCCTGCTCGCCTATTCCTCGGTGGCGCAGGTCGGCTACATGATGCTCGGCCTGGGCATGGGAACGCGGGACGGCCTGTCCGCGAGCCTGCTGCACCTGATGAATCACGCCCTGATGAAGGGCGCGCTCTTCATGGCACTGGGCGCCTTTGCGCTGAATTTCGGCGTGCGCCGGATCAAGGATCTCGCCGGTCTGGGCAAGACCATGCCGGCCTCGGCCACGGCCTTCACCATTGCCGGTCTGTCCCTCGTGGGCGTGCCGCTGACGGTGGGCTTCACCTCGAAATGGTATCTCGTCACCGCTGCGCTCGATAAGGGCTGGTGGTGGGCGGTCGCGGCCCTGATGATTTCCTCGCTGCTGGCGCTGGCCTATGTCGCCCGCCTGCTGTCGGCGATCTGGATGGATACGCCGCCGAGCCATCACGGCACCGCCGCCAAGCGCAAGCTGGCGCCGGTCATGGTGCTTGTGCCGATGGGCATTCTCGCCGCCGCGAACGTCGTTTTCTTCTTCCATGCCGACCCGCTGGTATCGCTGGCCCGTGCGGCCGCGGACGCCGTGATCGGAGGCCAGTAGACCATGTGGACGCCTGAAATCTCCCTCGCGCTCGCACTGACCATCCCGGCGATCGGCGGCGTGTTCATCGCCCTGCTGGGCAGCCGTCCGAATCTGCGCGAAGGCGCGACGCTCGTGACGGCCGTGCTGCTGGCGCTCAATGTCGCCTATCTCGTCGAGATTGCGCCGAGCCAGCCGACCCTGCACCTGGCCACGCTGGCCCCGGGGCTGGAGCTCGCCTTCAAGCTGGAGCCGCTGGGCGCCGTCTTCGCGGCCGTGGCGAGCGGTCTGTGGATCGTCAATTCGCTCTATTCCATCGGCTATATGCGCGGCAATGCGGAGAAGAACCAGACGCGCTTCTACGTCTGCTTCGCCATCGCCATCGGTGCGGCCATGGGTGTGGCGCTCTCGGCCAATCTTCTCACCATGTTCCTCTTCTACGAAGTTCTCACCCTGTCGACCTATCCGCTGGTCACGCACAAGGGTGACGCCAAGGCCAAGCGCGGCGGCGCGATCTATCTGTCCATCCTGCTGGGCACCTCGATCGGTCTCCTGCTGCCGGCCGTGATCGCGACGCATTTCGTGGCCAATGGCTCGACCGACTTCATGGCGGGCGGCCTGCTGGCGATCAATAATGCCAGCCCGGCCATCGCCGGCGTGCTGCTCGTCCTGTTCGCCTTCGGTATCGGCAAGGCGGCGCTCATGCCGGTCCACCCCTGGCTGCCGAATGCCATGGTGGCGCCGACGCCGGTCTCCGCCCTGCTGCACGCGGTGGCGGTCGTGAAGGCGGGCGTGTTCGCCATGCTCAAGGTCGGCACCTACATCTTCGGCCCGGCCCTGATCGCGGCCACGCCGGCCTCGGACGCGCTGGCCTGGATCGCCGGCATCTCCATCGTGCTGGCCTCGGTCGTGGCCATGACCAAGGACAATCTGAAAGCCCGGCTGGCCTACTCCACGGTCTCCCAGCTCTCCTATGTGACGCTGGGCGTGATGCTGGCCTCGCCGCTCGCCATGCTCGGCGGCGCGCTGCAGATCGTCATGCACGCCTGGGGCAAGATCACGCTCTTCATGAGCGCCGGTGCGATCTATACCGCGACCAAGAAGACCGATATCTCCCAGCTCAACGGGCTGGGCAAATACATGCCGGTCCTCTTCATCGCCTACACGGTCGGCGCGCTCTCCATCATCGGCTTGCCGCCGCTGGGCGGTACCTGGCCCAAACTCTTCCTGATGCAGGGGGCCTGGGAGAGCGGTCACGGACTGCTCATCGTGGCCCTGATCGCCTCGTCCATCCTGAACGTGGCCTATCTCCTGCCTATCAGCGCCCGGGCCTTCTTCAACAAGCCTGAAGAGGCCGGCCTGAAGAAGAAGCCGCCGATGATGGTCATCCTGCCGCCGGTGATCACCGCGGCCGGTGTCGTCGTCCTCTTCTTCCTGATCGGACCGCTGCGCGATTATCTCGAGCCGGTCTTCATGACGCCCAACCTTGCTGCGGAGGTCGCACAGTGAGCGATCAAAACGACAAGCATGACGAACTGATCCATCCGGCCGCGCGCCCCTTTTTGTGGCTCGACAGCGGCTGGCTGAAATCGTCCATGATCTGGATCCTTCTGGCTCTGACCCTTGCCTTCGTGGTGCCGGATTTCTTCCATCACCGGCATGAATATGTCGAGCTGGCTCAGTTCTACGGCTTCTACGCCATGTGGGGCTTCGGCGCCTTCGTGCTCGCCGTGATGGGCGGCTGGTTCGTGATCCGGCACTTTCTCGGCCGCGAGGAAAGCTATTGGGACGGGGAGGGCGAGCAATGATCGAGTCGCTCCAGCACGTCTCGCCGGCCTGGCCGGTCATCATCGGCGGCCTGATCGCCGCCCTCGTGCCGAACCATTACGTGCGCAAGGGCCTGGCCCTGGTCGCACCGGTGATCGCCATCCTGCTCTGGTTCAATGTCCGCGAACCGGGCACTTACGGCATTATCGAGATGGCGGGCTTCACGCTCGAGACCTTCCGCTATGACGGCCTGTCCCGCATCTGGGGCCTGGTCTTCATCATCGCGGCCTTCATCAATGCGCTCTACGGGCTGCACGAGAAGGACCGGCTCGGCGATGCCTCCGGCCTGATCTATGCCGGTGCCGGTCTCGGCGCCGTCTTCGCCGGCGATCTCCTGACGCTCTTCTTCTTCTGGGAGCTGACCGCGATCTCCTCGGTCTTCCTGATCTGGGGCTCGCGCACCCAGGCCGCCTACAAGGCAGGCCTGCGCTATCTGGCGATCCACATCCTCTCCGGCGTGCTGCTGCTCACCGGTGCGGTGATCCATGCCGAGACGACGGGCAGCTGGGCCTTCGACGACAGTCTCTCCATCGAGACCTTCGGCGGCCTGCTGATCTTCATCGCCTTCGGTATCAAGTGCGCCTTCCCGCTGCTGCACAACTGGCTCCAGGACGCCTATCCCAAGGCGACCATCACCGGCGCCGTCGTGCTCTCGGCCTTCACCACCAAGCTGGCCGTCTACGCGCTGGCGCGGGGCTATGCCGGCACGGAACACCTGATCTGGATCGGCGCCGTGATGACGGCCTTCCCGGTCTTCTTCGCCGTGGTCGAGAACGATCTGCGCAAGGTGCTGTCCTACTCGCTGAACAACCAGCTCGGCTTCATGGTCGTCGGTGTCGGGGTCGGCACCGAGCTGGCGCTCAACGGCGCTGCGGCACACGCCTTCGTGCACATCATCTACAAGGCCCTGCTCTTCATGAGCATGGGCGCGGTCCTGCACCGCGTGGGAACCGTAAAAGCCTCCGAGCTCGGCGGGCTGTTCAAGTCCATGCCGGCGACGACGGTGTTCTGCATCATCGGCGCCGCCTCGATCTCGGCCTTCCCGCTCTTCTCGGGCTTCGTGGCCAAGGCGCTCACCCTGGCGGCGGTCGCGCAGGAAGGGCATATGATCGTCTGGCTGGTCCTGGTCTTCGCCTCGGCCGGTGTGCTCGAGCACTCGGGCATCAAGATTCCGTACTTCGCCTTCTTCGCCCATGATCGAGGCCATCGCGTCCGCGAGGCGCCGGTGAACATGCTGATGGCGATGGGGATCGCGGCGCTGATCTGCGTCTATCTCGGGGTGGATTACGGGACGCTCTACGAGCTCCTGCCCTTCCCGGAGGCGGCGCTGCACTATGAGCCCTTCACCTTCGACCATATCGTCGGACAGATGCAGCTTCTGCTCGCGGCCATGTTCGCCTTCGCCTTCCTGGTCCGGATGGGCTGGTATCCGGAGGAGAAGCGCGGCGTGAATCTCGACACGGACTGGGTCTATCGCCGCTTCCTGGACAGCATTGCGCGCTGGACCTACGCCATGCAGGACCGCTTCGCCGGTTTCCTGGGCAATGTGCTGGCCAGTGTCCGTGCCGGGGCGGCTGCACGCCTCTTCCAGGCATTTAGTCCTATGGGCGCGCTGAGCCGGGATATCCCCTCCGGGCTGCTGGCGATCTGGACCTCGGCCCTGCTGGCTGTCGTCCTCATCATCGCTTACCTGGCACCGTAAGCATTTCCGGGACTTAGCCGGAAAACACTGAAACGGGAGGGCGCAACTCGCAAGGGTTGCGCCCTCTTTCTTTGCAATCAATATAGGAATATTATCCCCACCCAGGCGTAGTCTCACTAGCATCCACCTATCCGCGCTCATCGGGGCAGCGCGGGAATGCGGGAGTGCGTGATGAGTGAATACGAGTTGAAACAGGACGAAGACGTGGCCCGGGCGCACCTGGCGCGCAGCGCGGTGGCCTATGCCTTCGGAGTCTCGCAGCAGGAGATGGAGGCGCCGACACGGCGCTCGCGGGAGACGGCCTTTGCGCGCCAGGTCGCGATGTATCTCTCCCATGTCGCCTTCGAACTGCCGCTCTCGCGGGTGGCCCAGGCCTTCGGCCGCGATCGCTCGACGGCGGCCCATGCCTGCCACCGCGTCGAGGACGAGCGGGACGACGACGCCTTCGACCGGCATCTCGATGCGCTCGAGGCGATCCTGCGCGATGCGCCGCGCCTGCCGGTGACGGGGCTGCGGGAGATGATCCAGTGAGCGCGCCGCGATGGATGAGAGCCCTGGCGCGCGATGGCGCCGTCCTTCTGCCGCTGGCCGGCTCCGACAGCCGCTATGGCGTCTATCCGCGCGCCGATCGCCGCCGCCGGCCGGTAGCCCGGGCTGCACGCGGCGATGTCGAGGCGGCGGCGCGCAAGGGCTGGCTCGAAAACCGCGGGCCGGGACAGGTCCTCTCCGCGACGGGACGCAGCGAAGCAGGCCGCGAGCCGGACGAGGGCGCAGAGCCGGCCGCCCGTCACCGCACCATGGCCGACCGCCCGGTGATGAGCGCGACCGGCCGTATCGAGACCGCCCGGGCCAATCTGCGCGAGGGCGCGCTGGGCAAATGGACGGCCTGGCTGGAGCCCGGCGAGCGCGAGGCCGGAGAGCGTTTCCTGCGCGACTATCATTGCTCCACGCTCAGCCAGACAATCACGCGCAACTGGTCGCCCGTACCCAGCCGCCGGGGGGAGGGAAAGCGCTCGGGCCCCGAGGATGCGACACTCTCCGCCATGGCGGCCAGGGACCGCGTCATGGATACGCTTGATCATCTCGGACCGGCCATGGCGCGCATAATCGAGGCCGCCCTGGTGCATGAGGAGAGCCTGGCCGCCATGGAACGGCGCTTCGGCTGGGCTCAACGCAGCGGGCGCACAGCCCTCAAACTGGCGCTGGCACGACTGGCGGAGATTTACGGGTGCGGATAATGAGGCTCTACGCCCCGGCCTCGCGGCGGATCCGGCCGATCATGGAGTTCAGGCCGTTGGAGCGTTGCGGGGAGAGGTGTTCGGCCAGACCGATCCGCTTGAGGACTTCGCGGGCATCGACGCTGAGAATGTCCGCGGGCTTGTGGCCGGAATAGAGCCGTACCAGCAGGGCGGCGAGGCCACGCACGATATGGGCGTCGCTGTCGGCCCGGAATACAAGGCGGCCGTCATCGCCGGGCTCGGTCACGAGCCAGACCTGGCTGACGCAGCCCTTCACCTTGTTGGTATCGGTGCGCTCGCCCTCGGGCATGTCCGGGAGCGCCTTGCCCATATCGATGAGATAGCGGTAGCGCTGCTCCCAGTCGTCGAGCAGGTCGAACTCGTCGACGATGTCGTCGACTTCGGTCTGGATATCGGTCTCGGTCATCACAGCGTGGACGTAGTGTGCGTGCGTGACGCTGGCAAGCCGCGGCTGCGGTTGCGAGACGTGTGGTCAAGGGGAAGGCAAGGGCCGGAGCCGACTCAGGACCGGTTTTCCTCGTGAGACTCGATCGCGGCCTCGATGCGCTCCGTCGCCATTTGCGACAGGAAACCGCCGAGGCGGGCAGCCTCTTCGCCGGCTTCGCAGAGCGCTTCGTTTTCTTCGCACCACTGGCTCACCGGAGCGGCGGCGTCGATCCGGGTCTCGGACAGATCGGCCGGAAGCTCGAAGGCGTCGCCCGCGAAATCGCTCGGGACGAACACGCTGACGATGGCAAACCAGAATGCTGCGCGAAGCAGAAACATCATGCGAAACCTCGTAACCACAGGGACCGGGTGAGACGTCCCAATGCAGGATCGAGGCTAGGGTAAACGCGCGAAAAAATCACGCGAATCCAAGGGTTAGGACGAATGACGTGCAAAGGCGGGACGGCGGATTTGTCTAAAATTTTCAGAAAATCCAATTCTGTCCCGAGCTGGAACAGAAGCGTTAAATTCGCCGTTCCGGGCGACCGCGAATTCGAGCCTTCGCGGTAACCCTGTATTGGTAAATCCCGGCTGCGTCCGGCGGCAGAGCTTTACTGGCCGGCCGAGCGGCTCACGCCGAGGCAATTGCTGACATCCATGAGCGCATGCTCGGCGATGCAGAAACTGTCCTCATACTTGAAATGGCCGGCGGCGACGCATTGCTGGAGATCGAGCCGGACCCAGGCGAGGCAGCGCTCGACCGCAGGGTCGCTGAGGAGGGCGTCGATGACCGCCTCCGTGTTCGCCGGATCGCTGTCGAGCGATTGCAGCGCAGCCACGGAAAGGATGCGTCCGATGCGTTCGCTGTCGGGCGTGACCTGGGCTTCGCCGACATTGAGGCGCAGCTGCGGGCCGACGCTTCCGGCCGGCAGGACGGCGTCCTCATACTCGAAGAGCTCCGAGGCCGGCAGGCCGGTGGCATAGTTCGAGGCGAGGGTGATCTGTACGTCGTCGGGCACGGTGATCGGGCGTTCGCCGATACTGGCGAGCGCGGCCAGCCGGGCCTGGCGGTCGCCGGCGCGGCGATTGGCCCAGCGCTGGGACTGAAGGTCGTAAGCCGCGGTGCGATAGCGCTCGCCGACTTCGCGAATCTGGGACGTATCCTGTTGAATGACTTCAACGACGGAGGCCTCGGCATTGTCAGCGGTGGAGAAGCTCGTGGCGAAGCCCGGATCGTACATCAGGCCCGACATGGCGGCCTGCGGTCCGTAATAGTCGGCCAGCTCGCTGACCTCGTCGAGATATTCGGGATGGCGCGCGGCGATGATGGCGGCATAGGCGATCCAGGCCCGCACGAGACGGTCCTCGCCGTAAAAGGCGGTGAGACTGTCCATGGCCTGGTCGAGATCCTCGCCCGATCCGATCGGGGCCGAGTGGAGGTCCGCAATGACGCGGTGATAGGCGGCGTATTCGCCGGCCGACTCGCGCACGATTTCCGAACCCGGAGCATCCGTGGCCTCGAGCTGGAGGACCGGACCTTCGCTTTCCGCCGCCTGCTGGACGTCGGCGCCTGTGGAAAGTTGTGGATTATTGCCCGGCTGGTCGGCGGCGACGGCGAGCGACAAGGCGGCAAGAACACTGACAAGCATTACACGGACTCCCTGAACCGGTCCCCGCATACTGCCTTGTCCGCGCGGCAGCTCCAAGGCCTCAAATGTCATGAATTATCGAGGCGCTTAGCGGTTTTGAACCGTAAACAGATAAAGTTTAGGATTCAGTATTTGTTAACGCCGCAAGCCAAGATTCCGAACGTTAACGAAAGTGAGTCGCGACGCACTAAAATGCGATCCAATAAGCGAGACATAATGGGCTGGATTGCCCGGCAGGGCGGCCTGATCGTCAATCTGGTCTGGATTGGCACGCTGGCCTATGCCGTGCCGAAGCTCTGGCCGATCCTCGACGGGCCGCTCTGGCTGCGAGTCGCCGGACTGGCTGCGATCGCCTTTCCGGCTATTGCCGGATTCGGTCTCGCCAATCGTCTCGACCGCGATTTCGAACGTTTCGTCCTCGCCATGCTCTGGACCGCGCTTGCGGCCGGCGTCACCGTTTCCGGCGGCGGCATTACCGGGCTGGGCGTGCTGGCCTTTCTTCTCGCGCCCTCCGTTGCGGCGGCCGCCGGCGACCGCAAGGCGATCGTCAAATCGGCTGCGCTGTCCGGGCTGGCGTCGCTGGTCGTGGCCGGGCTGCATTTCGGCGGCTTCATCCAGCCGGCGCCGATGGCTATCGAATTCCAGCTTCCCTTCGTACTCGGCAGCGTCCTCATGGTGGCGACGGGCTTCGGCTTTGCCGCCCTGCGCGCCGTGCGCGATGCCGACCGGGCCCGCCGCGAGGCCGAGCACGGCCGACTGCGCGCCAAGGCTTTCGACGCCGCGCCGGTCGCCCTGATCGCCTGCGATGATGACGGTCACATCATTGCCGTGTCCAAGGGCCTGCGCGACATGTCGCCGGGCCTGCCGCGCGATCTTTCCGGCCTGCCACTGGCCGATCTCGGTTTCGACGACGAGCACCGCGCGAATCTGGCCGCGACCGGACGCCGGGCCGCCCTGACGCCGGTCAGCGAGGACTTGTCCCTGCGCGGCCAGCGCGGCCGCGAGACCCGCGTCCGTATCGACGGACGTCCGATCTATGGCGGCTCCGTCAACCATGTCTCCGAAGAGGACAACGCCGCGCTCAAGGCGAAACTGGCCGAATCCGAGGCCGCGCGCGAGCGCGCCGAGGAAGAAGCCCGCGCCAAGTCGCAATTCCTCGCCTCGGTGAGCCATGAACTGCGCACGCCGCTCAATGCGATCATCGGTTTTTCCGACGTCATGAAGGCGCGCCTCTTCGGGCCGCTGCCGGCGCGTTATGCGGAATATGCCGACCTCATCCATGAAAGCGGCCAGCATCTGATGGAGCTGATCGGCGACGTGCTCGACATGTCGAAGATCGAGGCCGATCGCTACGAGCTGGTGCGCGAGGATTTCGATATCGCCGAAGTGGTCGGCCTGGCGACCAAGATGATGCGGTTGCAGGCCGAGGAGTCGGGCATCTCGCTGACGGTCAAGCGAAACGAGGAGCCGATCCTCGTCAATGCCGACCGCAAGGCACTGCGCCAGATCCTGCTCAACCTCCTGTCCAATGCCGTCAAGTTCACGCCGGAAGGCGGCGCCATCGTGGTGATGGCCCGGGCCTCCGGCGACAATCTTGTGCTTGCCGTCGGCGATAGCGGTGTCGGTATCGATCCGGAAGAGGCCGAGCGTCTCGGCCAGCCCTACCGCCAGGCGGCCAATGCCCGCGATATCGAAAAGCGCGGCACGGGTCTCGGCCTGTCGCTGGTGCGGGCTCTGGCCGAACTGCATGGCGGCACGATGTCGATCGCCAGCCGCAAGGGCGAGGGCACGACGGTCACCATCACCCTGCCGGTCCTGCAGTCCGAGGATCATGGCGGCGAGGTGGAGCGTCACCCGGGGCTGGAAATGGATGTGCGCCAGCAGATCGAACGCGCCCAGGCCGCGTCCCAGGACATCACAACGGCCAAGAAGGCCGGTGCCGCCTGATCAGCTTTGCGTGTCGGCGACCGTGCCGGGCGTGACGTCTCCGGCGCGCAGGAAGGCCAGCCCGGCCGCAAAATCCCCGATCTCGAAATGATGCACGGCGACGGTCCGGCCACGGCGGTCGATCAGCTCGACGCGTGCCGCCTCGCGCGGATCGCGTTCCGCAAGGGCCCGTTTGGCGTCGTCGGAGAAATAGAAGACGTCGGCGGACTCGCTCGCCGCGAGTTCGGCGACTGCGGGCGCATCGCCGCGACCGCTGGCCCAGTAGAGGCTGCGCGCATAGCTCGGCGGCGTCCACTCTGCCCAGGGCGCATCGGCGGGGCCGGGAAAGCTTCCGCCCATGGTCGGATCGTAAAGCTCAGGCGCCGCATCGACATCGCGCAGGACAAGCACGGCGGAGGTGGCGCCGCGGGCATGGGGCAGGGCGGCGGTCAGACGGCGGCGGCCATCGGTCTGGCTCATGCCGACCCGGATTTCGCCGGTATCCTGGAGCAGCGCCCAGCTCGGCGTGCCGGGCATGACGCTGCGGCTGGCCGACCAGGTGAAGGTGTCGCCCGGAAACTCCATCGCGATCATGCGCTGATAGGCCGTGAAGGCACCTGAGACGCGCGCCTGCATGGCGGCGATCTCCTGCGTGTGGCAGGCCGTGCGGGTCGCCTCGGCGGCGATATCGCGGCTGTAATCGTCCAGCACGTGTTCGGAGACGCCGTCGCGCAGCAGAATGCCACGGGCCTGGAGGCGGGCGGCGTCGAGCGCGTCGCGTTGCGGCCGGGTGAAGAGGTCGCAGACCGAGTCCACGGCCATCGCATATTCGCGTTCGCCGTAAATGCTCGCAGCATCCTGCGCCAGCGCCGGCGCGGACACGCCTGCCGCCAGCCCGACCAGAGCCATTGTCATTCCCCGGATCGGCTTACGCATGAATACATCCCGACTGTTCATGAGGCGGGATGTAGCACGCGACCGTTTTACGCCCTGTGAAAGAGCTTGGTTAACAGTGGGTTGTGCCGCAGTCGCAAATGCGAGCGATTGCGTGGATCCGATCAGGCATGCACGCGGCGGCGCCGGCGGACCATGCCGCGCATCAGCATGAGCAGAGCGGCGCCGAACAGGATGAAGGCGGCATCGCGGGTATGATCCACGGCAAATTCGCGCAGGCGGTCGACCAGGGTCGGCGGCGCCACGGAGAAGTCCAGCGGCGTCACGCCGCGCGAGCTCCATACGGCGGCACGGCCTTCCAGCGCGCCCCAGAGATTGGAGCGGGCGAGGCTGCGGCCCGCGCTTTCGAAGGAGGCGCTTTCCGGCGCCGTCAGGGTGGCGATCCAGCGATCGGAATTGCCGCGATCGCGGAAAAGGGAGGCCACGCCGACGCCGAGATCGCGGGCCGTTTCGACCGGCATATCGACATCATCGGCATAGGCTGCCGCCGCGAGACGCATCAGGCCGCGTTCGCCGCGCGAGCGTTCGGCGGCACGCAGGCCGGCGCGCAACTCGGCCGGCGCATTGCGCTCGACCGCATCCAGGCGCGTGCTGCCCGGGCCGATGACGAGAAGGTTGTGGTTGGCCGGAGCCGTCTCCGCCGTATCGCCGTACCAGGCATAGAGCCAGGCCTCGCCGCTTATCAGGGCGGCACGCGCCAGCACCGACAGGGCGCCGTGACGATCGGCGTCGCGTTGCGAGGCGATCTGGACGGCGGTCAACGATCCCTGATTGGCGCTGAAGGGAAGTCCGGACGTGGCGAAAGAGCGAAGATCGGCCTCCTGCATGAGGTCACCGGTCCCGCGTACCTGGCGCTGGCCGAGGCGCTGTGCGCTGATCGCGTCCGAAGCAAGGAAATTGCGCTCATAGCCCGAGAAGGCACGCGCTGCCATGAGGCGGGCGGCGGCGGTCGCTTCGTCCAGATCGCGGCCGGTCACCACGATGCGCGGGACACCGTCATTATAGAAGGCGATCTCCGGGCCGGCGCTGGTGCCTTCATTGCGAAGGGCGCCGCGGTCACGGGCGCCGAGGCCGTCGAATTCGGCAATGCGCACGATAAGGTCGGCAGTTTGCGGATCGGAGGTGAAGAGCGGGACCGTGCCGGCGCGCAGGGCGATGGCCTGGGCGACGAGGCTTTCCAGGGTCACGCGCTCGCGGCTCTCGTCGGTAAGCAGGGCGATGCGGCGCGGTGCGGCGAAATCGGCAGCAAGGGCGTGCTCGAGCGCGTCCAGCGTATCGACCGGCTCGATCGGCTCCAGCGTCAGGCGGAGCTGGGAGCGGCGGGCATCGACGATCCAGCCGGCGGCGGCCGTTTCAGTGGAATAGGCGATCTCGAGAACGTTTTCGCCGGCTTGCAGATCGCCGGAGAAGAGGGCGAAACGGGCTTCCATCGGACGCGCCTGCGGGCGGATGGTGATGGCTTCGCCGCCATTGACGGAGACGTGGATCAGGCCGGCCGTGCTGTCGCTGGCCGGACGGGCAGCGAGGCGGAGCCAGGCTTCCGAGGCGGCCACATGCGGCGGGAGGTCGAAGCGGATGCGCGATTGCGGACGCGAGGTCGAAAGCACGAAAGCATCCGCACCGCCCTCGAGGTCCGCGAGCGTGCGTTCTTCCGTATTGACCGGCAATTCCGCGTGAATGGCTGCGGCATCCTCCACTGAGGTTGCTGCATCCCGGCTCTCATCCCCCTGAGCCAGGCCCGAAAACGCATTGACAGTCACGATGGCCAAAGCGGCAACCGTAGTCGACACTACACGTACGAACATGAAACGCTCCCTCACCCGTTTAAGACATTATTAAGCAATTGGGCTGCCATCAACGGAAATGAGTTCGCTAAAGACCAAATTCTGGGTAGACGCCTTGATTCGACGGGCTGAATCGGGACTTGCCGCCGCCTATGTGATTCGCCGTGGAGACGAAGATGCGGGCGCGGTTCTCCTGAAAGTTGTCGATGGTGACCGTCTGGCACACCTCTATGTCCCGGTCCGGGACGAAAACGGGGAGCGGCTGTGGACCCTGTTTCGCGACGCGCCCGTGCCGGAGCCGGATGCGGACGCCTATTGCCGCGGACGCGTGGATGACGACCCGGACCTCTGGCTGATCGAGATCGAGGACCGGGCCGGGCGGCACTTCCTGACCGAGCCTGTCGAGGCGGACGGCTAGAGGCACGCCGTTAAGCCTGTCCGGTAGAGAATCATTAACGCGGGAGGCGCATTCTGTCCGCGTTCATTTCGCTCAACTGGTTGTGTATTCGATGTTGTTTCTGTTCAACGATGTCGTCTTCGATCTGGGTGATATCAAAGTGGCGCTGGACAATATCAGCGCGCCCTTGAACCCCTCCCAGGTCAATGACTTGACCGCCGCGCAGCTGAACCAGCTCGTGCGCGAGGCGATCTATAATGATCCGGTTTTCCCGCGGAACCGGCCCGATCGGGCCAGGGACCTCGCCGTCCTGATCAGCCATGTCGCACCGGGCGCGAACGCGCTGCTGGCCGTCGCGGCGCCCGGCGCCGAGGGACCGAAGGATGTCGGGCTGCGCTATGCTCAGATCACCTTCACCACGCTGGCCTATCTGCTCAGGCGCCAGGATGCGGGCCCCCTGGGGGCGGATATCGTCAATGCGTCGGTCTGGCACCACGCGGCCTGAGGTCCGGTTTCCTCCGCAGCCTGCGTCCGGGGCCCTTGCCTGAAGCCCTTGCATGATGGGGGGGGAACGGGTAACCGACCGGCTTCAACCGACCGTGAGCCGATCATGACCACCCAGACCACCGACGCACCGGAATGGGCGCGCCGCCGCTCCTTCGCCATCATCTCGCACCCGGACGCCGGTAAGACGACACTGACCGAGACGCTGCTGCTCTCCGCCGGCGCCATCCGCCTGGCCGGCCAGGTGCGCGCGCGCGGCGAGAACCGGCGCACCCAGTCGGACTGGATGAAGATCGAACAGGAGCGCGGTATCTCGGTCTCGGCCTCGGTCATGACCTTCGAGCACCGCTGTCTTCTCTTCAACCTGCTCGACACGCCGGGCCACGAGGACTTCTCCGAGGACACCTATCGCACGCTCACCGCGGCCGACAGCGCCATCATGGTGCTCGACGCGGCCAAGGGCGTTGAGCCGCGGACCCTGAAACTGGTCGAGGTCTGCCGCCTGCGCGACATTCCGATCGTGACCTTCGTCAACAAGATGGACCGCGAAGCGCTCGACCCGGTCGACCTGCTCGAAGACATTCAGGAGAAGCTCGCCCTCGATACCGCGCCGATGCAATGGCCTTGCGGCTCGGGCAATCGCTTCAAGGGCGTGCTGGATCTGCGCAGCGAGGACTTCGTCGCCTATCAGAAGCCCGGCGAGGACCGCGATCCGGAAGCGGCCAGCCCGCGCTACGATGTCAATGGCAACGAGATCGCGAATCTTCTCTCCGAAGAGGAACTGGATGAGGTGCGCGAGGGCGCCGAAGTCGCCTCCGAGCTGTGCCCGCCTTACAACCAGCAGAGCTTTCTGGAAGGCCATCTGACGCCAGTCTTCTTCGGCTCGGCCCTGCGCGGCTTCGGCGTGCGCGAACTGCTGGAAGGTCTGGCCGATTTCATTCCGGGGCCGGCGCCCGTCGAGGCGATCCAGAACGGCAAGGAAATCGAGGTCGAGCCAGGCGGCAAGGAAGTCGCCGGCTTCGTTTTCAAGGTCCAGGCGAATATGGACCCCAATCACCGCGACCGCGTCGCCTTCGTGCGCCTGTGCTCGGGCAAGTTCAAACGCGGCATGAAGCTGAAGACCGAGCAGGGCAAGCAGCTCACCGTCTCCTCGCCCATCCTCTTCTTCGCCCAGGACCGCGAGATCGCGGACGAGGCCTTTGCCGGCGATGTGATGGGCGTTCCGAACCACGGCACGCTTCGGGTCGGCGACAGCCTGTCGGAGAGCGGCAAGCTGCGCTTTTCGGGCATCCCGAATTTCGCGCCGGAAATCCTGCGCCGTGCCCGGCTGGCCGATCCGCTCAAGGCGAAACACCTCAAGAAGGCGCTGGAAAGCCTCGCCGAGGAGGGCGTCACCCAGCTCTTCCGTCCGGTCATGGGCGGCGACTTCATCGTCGGCGCGGTCGGGGCGCTGCAGATCGACGTGATGCGCGAGCGCGTGGCGGCGGAGTATGGCCTCGAGGTCGATTTCGAGCCGGCGCCCTACGACACCGCCCGCTGGCTATCCGGCGAGCGCGACAAGATCGAGGCCTTCGCCGACCGGCACAAATCCGCCATGGCCGAAGACATCAATGGCGACCCGGTCTATCTCGCCAAGAGCGCCTGGGATGTGTCCTATTCGGAAGAGAAATTCCCGGACGTGACCTTCCACCGGGCGAAAGAGCGGTCGGTCTAGGAATTCGTCCTCCCCCATCGGGGGAGGTGCCGGCAAAGCCGGCGGAGGGGGTGGTACAGGATAAGGTGCAGGCCCCCTTCGAGCTGCGGCCTTGCCGCAGCCCACTTCCCCCGGCGGGGGAAGACGAAGCGTGTCTCCCGCTGGAACCATGCCGCAAGCCACGCTAAACCTGCGCGCGCAAGCAGGGAGTTGCGGGAATGATCGAGCAGTTTGACGAGCTCTGGCAGATGACGGTGGAGGTCTGGAATACATCCTTCCTCGGCGTGAGCGTCGGGCAGGGCGCGCTCGCCGTGCTGGTCCTGCTGGCGGGTTTCCTGTTCCGCGGGCTCGTCGCGCGCTGGCTGGTCGGTGCGCTGAAGACGCTCGCCGGGCGCAGCCAGACCGATCTCGACGATGCGGTCGTCGAGGCCCTGGCCGGTCCGCTGAAACTGGTCCCGGTCATCGTCGCGCTCTTCTTCTCGCTGAACATTCTCCAGTTCGGCGGCGAGGGGGATCTGCGCGGCCATCAGCTGATCCAGTCGCTGATCGTGATTGCGATCTTCTGGGCGCTGCACAACACGGTCGAGCCGCTCTCGCGGGCCATGCGCAGTATCCAGAACGCGCTGACACCGGTGATGATCGAGTGGCTGACCAAGGCTTTGCGTCTGGTCTTCATCGTGATCGGTGCGGCGGCGGTCCTGCAGATCTGGGACATTCCCGTCGCCGGCGTGGTGGCCGGTCTCGGTCTGTTCGGCGTGGCCATCGGCCTGGGTGCGCAGGATCTCTTCAAGAACCTCATCGCCGGCTTGCTGATCCTGACCGAGAAACGCTTCCTGCCGGGCGACTGGATCAAGGTGGACGGCGTGGTCGAGGGCACGGTGGAGGAGATCAATTTCCGCTCCACCCTGGTGCGCCGTTTCGACAAGGGTCCGGTCTACGTGCCGAACGCGAAACTGGCCGACAACGCCGTCACCAATTTCTCCCGCATGACGCACCGCCGGACCTACTGGATCATCGGTGTGCGCTACGACACCACGGTCGAGCAGCTGCAGGAAATCCGCGACAAGGTGCTGGGCTACGTCACCTCGCATCCGGAATACGCCCAGGCGCCGGAGGTCTCGACCTTCATGCGCGTGGACAGCTTCGGCCCGTCCTCGATCGACTTCATGCTCTACTGCTTCACCAAGACGACGAATTGGGGCGAGTGGCTGCGCCTGAAGGAGGATCTCGCCTTCTTCATCAAGGAGACCGTCGAGGGCGCCGGCACGGAATTCGCCTTCCCCTCGACCAGCGTCTACATCGAAAGCGGAGCGGAAGTGTTTTCCCCGCCCTCCGGTGACGCGTCGTCGGCCGCGGCGGCGATTTCGGGCAAGTCCTAGCCGATCAGTCCGGCATGCCGTCTCAGCGCCTGTGCGAGCCCGGCGTTGAGCTGCCAGTCCAGACAGGTCACCCGGTCGGGCGGGGCGCCATGGCGCTCGAGGAAAATCCGCCGCGCTTCGGTATTGCGCCGGAACAGCGCCTCGACCGCCGGAGCCTCCGGGTCGAGGCCATTCTCGGCGGCCCAGGCCTCCAGCGAGCCCGGATCGCTGAGCCCGTCGAATTCGTATGCGAGGCAGACCAGGCAGAGAAACGGATCGCCCGAACGGGCATCGCCATATTCGTCGAACACGGTGATGCGCAGCGGCCCGGCCTCCGAGCCGATCAGAACGTCCCAGGCATCCGCATCCTCCAGAGCCGGGGCGCCCGGCTCGACGGATATGGCGATACCGGTCCGGTCGAGAAAGTCCTGAAAGGCCTGGAAATCGGCCTGGTAGTCCTGATCCATGCGCGGACTATAGGGACAGGAGGATTTGATATACAAATCCTATTAGTTGCTTTTGTCCCGGAGGATTTGTCATCCCGGACGGGGTGATGGAAGAAACCCGGGGGAACACGGCTTTCCTTCCCATTCATGGGGAAGGGCCGGCGGAGCCGGACTTGCCGACACGGCCTGCGGCCGCCTCTTCGACCCGATGCTGCGCATCGGTCCACTTCCCCGCATGCGGGGAAGAAGGAAGCGCGAAATCCTAGGCCGCCATGTCCCGGCGCATGCGCCAGAAGCGCATGGCGCGTTCGGCGTCTTCCTTGGAAATGTAGTCGTAGAGCGTGCCCAGCTCCTTGGCGTCCGCGAAGGCGCTGGAGGAGGCCGAGCTGCGCAGGACGGCGAGGGTCACGAAGAGCGCCTTGTCGAAATCGTTCGCCTTGCAGATCAGGGCGAGCGGATCGACGCTGTCCTGGTCGATGGCGCGCCGGGCGGCGACGATGTCGACACCGGTCAGCTCGGCGAAGGCGACGTAGAAGCGCGCTTTTTGCTGCTCGCGCAGGAGATTGGCGAGGAGGGAGCCGTTGAGCCGCTTGCGGACGGCCATGGAGCGCACGTATTTGCGGGCCTCCTCGATCTGCTCGTCCTCTTCCATGCGCGCCGCGAGGCGGGCCTGGGACGCCGCCATGGCCTGTTCGATCGCAGCCTGATCGGCATTCTCGAAGCGCTCGGAAATCTTGTCGCGCAGGCGCTTGCCCACGGTCAGCATCATGTCGGCCAGCAGGTCGTTCGGCGTGTCGGCCCGCTCGACCAGCGGTCCCTGGAGCACTTCGGACTGCTCGGCGCGTTCGGTGACGACTTCGTAGGTCGCGCGCGACAGGCGTGCGCCGTCATTGCGGATCAGCTGGGCCACCGTGTCGTCGTCGCCATGGCGAACGATGGTGTCGGAGACGCGCTCGGAGACCTTGTCGCGCTGGGAAATGGCCTTGAGGTGCGTCTGTCCGGCGCTCTCGGCGAGCCCGACCAAATCGTCATCATTGAGCACGGTGGAGCGGGCCAGGACCGGACCGGCGACCTCGATCGCATCATGAGCGAGCTTGAGGACGAGACCGCGCGGCGCTTGCGGCGCGTCGGCGAAGCGCTCGGCGAGTTCCTCTCGGGCTTCCTGTACGGTCTGCTCGGCCAGCGCTGTCAGGATATTGTCGAATTCGGCGGATTCGCCGCTGCCCTGTTCCGGCGGCTCGTCGAAGAACAGATCGGTGACCTCGCGCAGCAGGGTACGCCGCCGGTCGCTCGACTTTTCCTTCGCCAGTTCAACCAGATTGTTCAGCTTGCTGTTGACCGCCATGACAGGTTCCACGTCTCCTCGTCCCGGTCAGAATGCCCGCGACGGGTAAAGAAACCGTGCCTGCATTGCCGCAAATTGTCCGGTTTCGCCTGCCTGGCGCCAGGCCTGTGCCGGCGCGCTGCTAGTGGTGCAGCGGGGCCTCCAGCGCCATCAGCGCCTCGATCTCGCGTTCGGACGGCGGACGCTCTGCCGCGCTGTCGATGGAGGCGCGCAGACCGGCACCCAGCCCGGTCGTCTGGCCCGGCGCACGATAGGGCGTGTGAGCGGTGGAGAGCAGGCTGCAGACCGCATCCGGACCCTGCAGGCCCGGCCGGGTCCAGACCCAGGCCTGGCACTGCCCGTCGAGGTCGCACAAGGAGGCGCAGGCGCGCGCCGTGCCCTGGTCCATCTCCGTTCGCTGATAGACGGCACCCCGGCGGGCCCATCCGGGCATGACGTCGTCAGCCGATACGGCAGCGCCGGTTCCGGCAAGCGAAAGGAGGGCTAGGCCGAGAGCGGCAGCGTATGGTGCGAAGCGTTTCATGCCGGCAAACTGCCGCGTACGGGCTAACAAATCCTTCAGATCGGCGTTGAACTTGAGGGTAAGCGGCGATAGGAGGAGCGCTCACTGGAGGGGATTCATGGACAACGTGACCGCGCGCGAACCGGGCCTGCTGGTGCGCATCGTCGAAAGCGAGCTGTTCCGCAATGTGATCATGACGCTGATCGTGATCAATGCAATCACGCTCGGGATCGAGACCTATCCCTATGAGGGCAAGTGGTTCACCGACTATCTGCCGCTTTTCGACCGCATCGTCGTGGCGATATTCGTTTGCGAAATCCTGCTCAAGCTCGCCGCCTACCGGCACCGTTTCTTCACGTCCGGTTGGAACTGGTTCGACGTCTTCGTGATCGGTGTGTCCATCCTGCCCGATGCCGGCGGATTCTCGGTCCTGCGGGCGCTGCGCATCCTGCGCGCCTTCCGTCTCTTCTCGGTCATGCCGGACATGCGCAAGGTGATCGAGGCGCTGCTGCGGGCGATCCCGGGCATGGGCGCGATCATCGCGGTCCTGCTGCTGATGTTCTACGTCTCGTCCGTGATGGCGACGAAGCTCTATTCGGAGACCAATCCGGAGCGCTTCGGCACGCTGGGCGACAGTGCCTTTGCGCTCTTCCAGGTCATGACGCTGGAAGGCTGGGCGAGCGATGTTGCGATCCCGGTGATGGAATACCATCCCTGGGCCTGGCTGTTTTTCCTCGTCTTCATCGTGCTGACGAGCTTCGCCGTGCTCAATCTCTTCATCGCCATCATCGTCGACAGCCTGCAGTCCAAGCATTTCGACGACGAGGAAGCGCGCGATGCCGAGGCCGAGGCCGATCGCGATGCGCTGCATACCGAGGTCGCCGGTCTGCGCCGGGAGATCGCCACCCTGTCCGCGCTGGTTCAGCGCTCGCTGGGGGGCGAGGCCGGTACCAGCAGTTCGGAGAATGCGGCCGACAGGTCCGAATAGAAGGCGGCGAGGCGCTCCTCGCGCTCCGAACGCGTGCGCGGTGCCGGAGCGCTGAGCGGGCGCGGCGGCAGGTCCTCGTGAACCTGAGTCATGAAATCGTGCCAGATCTGCGCCGGCAGTCCGCCGCCGGTGACGTCGTCCATCGGGCTGTCATCGTCATTGCCGACCCAGACGCCGGCGGTGTAGTCGGCGGTGAAGCCGATGAACCAGGCATCGCGGAAGGACTGGCTCGTTCCGGTCTTGCCGCCGGCGGGCCGGTCGGCCAGCGCGGCGCGGCGTCCGGTGCCGGTCAGCACAACATCCTGGAGCATGGTCGACATGGCCTGCGCCGTATCGGTCGAGATCGCCCGCGTGGATGCGGAAGTACCGTGCTCGTAGAGCACGTCGCCGCGTGAATTGGTGATTGTGCGCACGAAATAGGGCTCGCGCCGCACCCCGTCATTGGCGAAGACGGCATAGACGGAGGTCAGTTCCAGCAGATTGACCTCGGCCGCTCCCAGCGCGATGGCGGGCAGGACGGGAATGTCCGACTCGATGCCCATACGATGACCCAGCCCGGCGATGCGCTCGATCCCGACTTCCTGACCGACCTGGGCGGCGACCGTGTTGATCGAGCGGCGCAAGGCGTCCTGCAGGGTGACGAGACCGCGATAGTTTCCGCCGAAATTCTGCGGCGTCCAGCCGTCCAGATCGATGGGCTCGTCCCAGATCGCGGAGGAAGGCTCGTAACCCGCTTCCAGCGCCGCGGTGAAGACGACCGGCTTGAAGGCCGAGCCGGGCTGGCGCTGAGCCTGGATGGCGCGGTTGAACTGGCTTTCCGCGTAATCGCGACCACCGGCAAAGGCCGTGACGGCGCCGTCGGGCGCCAGCAGCATGATGGCCGCTTCGCTGGCGCCTTGCGCCTCGCCCCGGTCGTCGAGCAGACGCTCGATCGTGTCGTGCGCGGCGAGGGATAGCTCCGGGTCGAGCGTGGTGTGAATGACCAGATCGGGCACGTCGCCCATAAGCAGCGTCTCCGCCTCGCTCAGCGCATAGTCGAAAGCGTGTCCCCACATGGCCGCCCCGGCCGGATCCGACGTGTCCGCGACCGGCACGGCGGGATTGGCGAGGGCGTCCAGCTGGGCCTCTTCGGTAATGAAGCCGGCTTCGTACATGGCGGCGAGGACCTGCGCGGCGCGCGCCTGGGCGGCGTCGAGATTGACGGTCGGGTCGAGCCGGCTGGGCGCTTTGGGCAGGGCGGCGAGCAGGGCCGCCTCGGCCAGGCTGAGCTCGGTCGCGGATTTGGAGAAATAGCGCTGCGCCGCCGCTTCCACGCCGAAGGCCCGGGCGCCGAGATAGATCCGGTTGAGATAAAGCTCGAGGATCTCGGTCTTGCTCAGATTGGTCTCGATCTGGCGGGCGAGGCGCATCTCCTGCAGCTTCCGCCGCACCTGGCGTTCCGGCGTCAGGACGAGATTCTTGACCAGCTGCATGGTGATGGTCGAGCCGCCCTGGACCGATGACCCGGCCCGGAAATTGACCCAGAGCGCCCGCATCACGCCGCGGACGTCGACGCCGGAATGCTGGTAGAAGCGCTGGTCCTCGATGGCGAGGAAGGCCTGGGACACATGGTCGGGCAGCTCGTCCAGGCCCACGGCGCGCGCATAGAGCGGTCCCCGCACGGCCAGCACATTGTCGTCGCGGTCCATCAGGGTGACCGAGGGCTCGCGCCGCACGGCCCAGAGCTCGGCCGCGCTCTGCGGCGCTGCCGGTAGGTCGTGGAAAGCCCACACCCACAGCCAGACCGCTGCCGTGGTCGCAGCGAGCACCAGCAGCAGGGCGCCGCCGCCGAGAATGGCGAACAGGCGCCGCTGTCGATGCTGCACTTGCATCAGCTGATCGGCACGAAACGGCAATTGATCCATGCTATAGCGGCCCTCACGCAATCCCCGACCTGTCCAACACGGGCGGGGAAAAGGCAAGTCTCAAGCCCGATAAACGCGGCCAAATTCAGGCGGTAAAGCATGACGGCGCCCTTCTGGAAGCTGAAATCGCTCGAGGACATGACCCGGCAGGAATGGGAATCCCTGTGCGACGGTTGCGGCAAATGCTGTCTCGTCCAGCTCGAGGACGAGGATACGGGCATGCGCCTGACGACGGACATCGCCTGCCGGCTTTTCGATCCGGAAACCTGCCGCTGCAAGGACTATGCGAACCGCAAGGCGAAGGTGGACGATTGCGTCATCCTGACGCCCGACAATGTCCGCCAGCTCGACTGGATGCCGAAAACCTGCGCCTATCGCCTCGTCGCCAAGGGCGAGGACTTGCCGGACTGGCATCCGCTGATCACCGGCCAGGCCGTCTCCACCCATGAGGCGGGCATATCCGTACGCCGGCAGGTCGTCTCCGAAGACGAATTCGACGAGGTCGACTGGGACAAGCACATCGTGGAGTGGCCGGGCGAGGACTAGGCCGCTCTACTGGACGTATTTCTGGTAGAGTTCGACGATGTCCGCATTGTCATAGGGACGCAAATGGATCGGGACGTCGCCGGCGGCATTGATCGCTTCGGCCTTGGGATGGTCCATGGCCGCAGTGACGACCACGACGCGGCAGAGCAGGTCCGGGGCGAGCGTCCGCAATTCCTCGATCACTTCGAACCCGTCCACCATCGGCATCATCAGGTCGAGAAAGACCACACGGGGCCGCGTCTCGCGGATGTGATCGGCCACGCCGATCCCGTTCACCCGCTCGGTCAGATGACACAAGGGCTCCAGCGCCCAGCGGAAAATCTCCCGGTTGACGGGATCGTCGTCGACGATAAGGACGTTTGGCCGATCCGGCTTGGCCGCTTCGGTCATTCACGCGCTCCATTTTCAACTGCCTCGATCGCGAGAAGCGAAAGGCCGGCCGGCGCCGTACGGGTCCGGATCAAACGGCGCATGCAAGCGGAAAGCTTACCGTGAAAGTCGTCCCTTTTCCCGGTTCGCTTTCGAGCTCGATTTCTCCGTTCATGGCATCAATCAGGCCCTTCACGATGGCGAGGCCGAGACCGGAGCCGCCATGGGCACGCGTGCTCGACTCGTCGACCTGGGTGAAACGCCCGAAAATATGCTCGCAGTCGGTGTCCGCGATGCCTATCCCCGTATCGGTCACGCGGATCGTCACCTGATCAGGTCCGTCCTCGCATGTCTCGGCATCGGCAAAAATCCGTACCGACCCGCTGCCGGTGAATTTGACCGCGTTCGAGACCAGATTGTTCAATACCTGCTGCAGGGCGGTGGCATCGCCCAGATAGGTTTCGCCCAGCCGGTCGGAGAATTCGCAGGACAGGGCGAGCGCTTTCTCGCTGGCGGCAGGATGATGCAGGTCGATCGCACGCGTGACGATCCTGCGGAGATCGAGCGGTTCCCGTCCGATCTCCACCCGGCCCGCGTCGATCTTGGACAGGTCGAGGATATCGCCCAGCAATTGCAGCAGGTCCTCGCCGCAGGATCTGGCGATGCCGAGCTGGCGCCGGGTCTGCTCCGGCAGGTCCGAACCCAGAACCATGGAGAGCATGCCCAGAACGCCGTTCAGGGGCGTGCGCAATTCATGGCTCATATTGGCGATAAAAGCCGATTTGGCACGATTGCCGGCTTCGGCGCGCTGCAGGGCCAGACGCAGGGTCTCCTCATAGCTGCGCCGGTCGGACATGTCGCGAATGATCAGGGTAACCAGGGTTTCCTCGCCCGCTTCGCTGAGCGTGAGCGAGAGGTCGGCGGGGAATTCCTCACCCGTGGCGCGCTGCGCGGTGAGGGATTGCGTGGTCCGGCCGCCGATATTGCCGGCTGCGCCGGCCAGGACGCGTTCGAAATGCTCCAGGAAAGCCGCACGCCCGGTTTCGGGAATATAGGTTTCGGCCGGCTGGCCGATCGCGTCCGAGGCGGTGCAGGCGAACATGTCTTCGGCACCATGGCTGAACATGCGGATGCGGCGATCCGTGCCGGTGACCAGGATCGCTTCGGTATTCGCATCGAGGATGGAGCGTAGCGTGGCCTCGCTCTTGGCGAGCGCGATGCCGGCGGCCCTTGCCCGGGTGATGTCCTGGACGGTGCCGCGCGAGATGAGGGCGGAGCCGTCGGGGGCGAATTCCGTCTCGCATTGTTCCTCGACCCAGCTTTCCTCGCCGGAGCGGGCGTTCAGCCGGTGGGTGATGCGATAGGGCTTTTGCGTTTCCAGGGAGCGTGTATAGGCAGCGTTGACCGCATCCCGGTCGTCCGGATGGACCTTTTCCAGGAAGGTTTCGTAGCTCGGCTCGATCTCGCCCGGCTCGAGCCCGAAAATCCGGTAGACCTCATCCGACCAGGTCAGACTGCCGGTCTGAAGGTCGAGTTCCCACGACCCGATGCGCGCAATTCGCTGGGCCTGTCGCAGCATGTCTCGCTGGCGTTCGAGTTCCGCGTAGACGGTTGTGTCGGGCCCGCTGGCCATCTCGGAACGCTCCGGGTCTCCGAACAAATTGAAGGGCATGTCGACTCTACCGGCTCCGGCTCATCCTGTCGGGGCGGGGTACGAACCGCCCGGTGCGATTCACCATAGGCCAAGCACGCGCGAAGCTAAACCATTGCCAGAACGGCGTTTTATTCCGGATATGTGGATAACCGACCACTTGTCCCGCAAAGCCCATGGAAAATTTAGGGAAAAATCAGCGGCTTGTTCGAAAGCGCAGGCAACCAATCCGACCGGCCACGGCGCCGGGTCATGATGAGGCATGTCTGGAAAAGCAGGAACAGGACGGCGCGACGCCGTCGAATGGGAAGGCGTGATGTGTCTCTGGGAGGCTGGCCTCAAAGCCGAAGAGATTGCCGCGATCGTCGGGCTGTCAGTGCAGCATGTGCGCAAGCGCAGTGCGGCGCACCGCAAGCTGTCGCCGGACACGCGGGCTCAGCTCAGGGCCGAAGGCTACCGGCGCAAACTCAAGCTGATCGAGGGCCTCACGCTCGACGACAAGTTCGGGAAGGCGAAGGCAATCAGCGACGCGCTGGCCAGGCTGGCAAGGTCGCAACAAATCGTGGAGCGGGAAATGGCCAAGAGCGGAATACCGGCGCCGACGTCTCCGGTGGAGGAGATAAAGGCCGATGACATCAGTGCGAGCGAACTCGATGATGAAGGCATCGCGGTACTCCGTGATCGAATCCGAAGTCGAATCCTTTCTCGATGCGAGCCCCCGGGATCAGCTCAAAGCCTTGCCGGGGCTGACGACTGAGGCGGCACTGGTCATCGTCGACGAGTTCCAGCTGAGCCGGAGCGACGCCCAGACGCCGCCGCCGGACGAGTGGCTGATCTGGCTGTTTCTCGGCGGGCGGGGCGCCGGCAAGACGCGCGCCGGCGCGGAATGGATTCGTAGCCAGGTGAAGCGCGGCGTCAAACGCGTCGCTCTGGTCGCGCCGACCTTCAACGATGTGCGCGAGGTGATGATCGAGGGGCCGTCCGGCCTGCTCAATATCGGTCCGCCCTGGCAGCGTCCGCGCTACGAGGCCAGCCGCAAACGTCTTGTCTGGCCCGGCGGAGCGATGGCCTACGGTTTCTCCGCCGAAGACCCGGACGGACTGCGCGGACCGCAATTCGAGATCGGGTGGGGCGACGAGTTCGCGGCCTGGAGCGATCCGCAGCGGGCGCTCGACACGCTGCGCATGGGGCTTCGTCTCGGCGAGCGGCCCCGGCTCATGCTGACCACCACGCCGCGCCCCATCCCGGCGCTCAAGCGTCTGGTCGCGTCCGATGGCGTGACGACCAGTTATCAGCCGACCTCGGAGAATGCCGACAATCTGGCACCCGGCTTCCTCGCCGCGATGGAGGCCGCCTATGGCGGTTCGGCGCTGGGGCGGCAGGAAATCGAGGGCGTGCTGATCGACGACCCGCCCGGTGCGCTCTGGTCGCGCGACCAGGTCGAGGGCGCAAGCATGACGCAGGAGGCGCCCGATCTCGACCGCATCGTGGTGGCGGTCGATCCGCCGGCCACGGGCTCGGCCAGGGCGGACGAGTGCGGCATCGTCGTCGCGGGTGCGTACGGGCAGGGCCTGTCGCGCCGGGGCGTCGTGCTCGCCGATCTCTCCTTCGGTCCGGCCATGCCGGCCGACTGGGCGGGCCGGGTCGCGGCGGCCTTTCACGACTGGCAGGCCGATGCGGTGGTGGCCGAGGCCAATCAGGGCGGAGAGATGGTGCGCTCGGTGCTCAAGGCGGCCGATCACAGCCTGCCGGTCCGCCTGGTCCATGCCAGCCGGGGCAAGCATGTGCGGGCCGAGCCGGTGGCGGCGCTCTATGCGGCGGGCCGGGTCGGTCATGCGGCGCGCTTCCCGGCGCTGGAAGACCAGATGTGCGCCTTCGGGGCGCCGGACGGTCCGCGTTCCAGCCCGGACCGTGTCGATGCGCTCGTCTGGGCGCTCAGCGAGCTCATGCTCAAGCCGCAGGCCGCCCCGCGCCTGCGGCATCTCTGAAAGACGGATTTCAAACCAGGAGGAATTCGCCATGGCGAATTGGCTCGACCGGCTGTTTGGCCGGGAGACGAAGACGGCTGTGTCCAGCCGGCTCATGACGCTGGACGCGATCCGCGGCACCGGATGGTCGCCGCGGGCCCTGCCGGCCATGATGCAGGCGGGCTATGCGCGCAATGCCATCGTCAATCGCTGCGTCAGGCTGATCGCCGAGGCGGCGGCCTCGGTGCCTTTCGAGGCCAGCGACGGCGCGGCGCAGGCGCTGCTCGCGCGGCCCAATCCGGACCAGTCCGGGGCCGAGCTGTGGGAAACCCTCTACGGTTATCTACAGCTGGCGGGAAATGCCTATATCGAGCTCGCCAGCCTCGACGATACGCCGCGCGAACTCTTCGCCCTGCGCCCGGATCGCATGCGTATACTGGAAGGTCCGCGCGGCTGGCCGGAGGGCTGGGAGTATGCCGTCAACGGCAAGTCCCGGCGTTTCATGCGCGACCGGGTGAGCGGACGCGCACCGGTTTTCCACATCCGCCTCTTCCATCCCGGCGACGATCATTACGGGCTCTCGCCGCTCGAACCGGCGGGCCGGGCGCTCGACCTTCACACGGCCGGATCGGACTGGGCGCGGGCGCTGATGGAGAATGCGGCGCGGCCCTCGGGCGCGCTCGTCTTCAACGGCGCCGACGGTCAGCTCACCGAGGAACAGTTCGACCGGCTCAAGGCCGAACTCGTCCAGTCGCATTCGGGGCCGGGCAATGCGGGCCGGCCGCTCCTGCTGGAAGGCGGGCTCGACTGGAAGCCGATGGCGCTCTCCCCGGCGGAGATGGATTTCACCCAGGCAAGACGCGAGGCAGCGCGGGAGATCGCGCTCGCCTTCGGCGTGCCGCCGCTCCTGCTCGGCCTGCCGGGCGACAATACCTATGCCAATTACCGCGAGGCGAACGAGGCCTTCCGGCGCCAGACCGTGACGCCTCTCGTGGCCAAGACGGCGCGCGCGCTCACGACCTGGCTCCGGCCCTGGTTCGGCGAAGGGCTCGAGATCAGACCCGGCAACGCGCCCGGGTCGCTGGACGGGGAGGGCGCGGCATGAGCGATCGTCCCCAATGGACACTCCAGAGACAGGTCACGCTCGGCGTCCTCGTCGCGCTCGGACTGCAGACCTCCGGTGCGCTGATCTGGTCCGGCCGGGTCGGCGAACGCCTCGACCAGCTGGAAACCCAGAGTGCCCGCCAGAGCCCGCTCGCCGAACGTCTGGCGCGGCTGGAAGCGGAGATGCGGCTCGTCCGCGAGAGCCTCACCCGTATCGAACGCCGGATCGAGGAGTAGGCCATGACCCGACCGCTTCTCATCGAAGGTCATGCCAGCCTCTTTTCGCTGGCCGACCTCTCCGGCGATGTCGTCCTGCGCGGCGCCTTCGCGGACAGCCTGCGGGCCGGCAAGTCCGTGCCCATGCTCTTCCAGCACGATCCGTCCGAACCCGTCGGCCTGTGGACCGAGCTCCACGAGGACCAGCGCGGCCTCTTCGTGAAAGGCGAGATCCTGCCGGCCGGCCCACGTAGCCGTACCGTGGCCGGTCTTGTCCGGCGCGGTGCGGTGGACGGGCTCTCCATCGGATTTCGCACCCGCCGCTCCGCCCCGCGCCGTCCGCGCGGGCGCTCCCTCATCGCGGTCGACCTCTGGGAGGTCTCGATCGTTACCTTCCCCATGCTGCCCCAGGCCCGGCTGCGTCTCGTCAGCGATGACGCTGTCGCCGCCGCGCGGGCGGCCTGATCCATCCCTCCATCCCCTTTCAGTAACAGGATGTCTTCATGACCCAATCTGCGACTTCCAAGGAAACCAAGATGGCCACCGACGGCGAAACCCGCGCCGCGCTCGGCGAGGTGCTCGCCGCCTTCGAGGCCTTCAAGTCCGCCAATGACGAACGCCTCGACGAGATCGGCCGCAAATCCTCCGCCGACGTGCTGCTCGAGGAAAAGGTCGCCCGTATCGACCAGGCCGTCAGCGACCAGAAATCCGCCCTCGACCGCCTGCTCATGGAAGGTGCCCGTCCGGGCCTTGGCGGCGCGCCGGAACAGCGCAGCGCCGAGGGCGAGGCCTTCTCGCGCTATATGCGCCGCGGCGATGCGGCGGGCTTCTCCGAGGCCAAATCGCTCAGCGCCGGCTCCGATCCCGATGGCGGCTATGTCGTCCCGGCCGAGACCGAGGCGCGTATCGACCGTCTTCTCACCGAAGCCTCGCCGATCCGCTCCATCGCCTCGGTGCGCCAGACCAATGCGGCGACCTTCCGCAAGCCGGTCTCGCGCGGCGGCGCCACGGCGGGCTGGGTGGCCGAGACGGCGGCGCGTCCGGAGACGGATGGCGCCACGCTCGACCTGATCGACTTCCCGACCGCCGAGATCTACGCCATGCCTGCGGCGACGCAGCAGCTGCTCGACGATGCCATGGTCGATATCGACCAGTGGCTGGCCGAGGAAGTGCGCGACGTCTTCGCCGTGCAGGAAAGCGCCGCCTTCGTCTCCGGCGACGGTATCGGCAAGCCGAAGGGCTTTCTGAGCTATGCCTCTGCCGCGGAAGGCGCCCAGGCCTGGGGCCAGCTCGGCTATGTTGCGACGGGCACGTCCGGCGGCTTCGACGCGGCCGATCCGGGCGATGCGCTGATCGATCTCATCTACGCGCCGAAGACCGGCTATCGCACGCGCGGCCGTTTCGTGATGAACCGCCGGACGGTCTCCGCCGTGCGCCGCTTCAAGGATGCGGACGGCAATTATCTCTGGCAGCCCTCGCTCTCGGAAGGCGGCACGTCGACCCTGCTGGGCTATCCGGTCACCGAAGCCGAGGACATGCCGGATATCGGCGCGGACAGCGTCTCCATCGCGTTCGGCGATTTCGAGAAGGGCTATCTCGTACTCGACCGCCAGGGCGTTGACGTGCTGCGCGACCCGTTCTCGGCCAAGCCCTACGTCCTCTTCTACACCACCAAGCGCGTCGGCGGCGGCGTGCAGGACTACGAGGCGATCAAGCTGCTGAAGTTCGGCGTGAGCTAATCCTTACGCCGGAGCTCGTCCGCGAGGCGCGCCTCGAGCGCCTCGCGGGCGGCATCGCCGATTGTGTCGCTATTGGCGTCCATGCCATGCGCCGCGCCCGCCTCCGGCAGGCTGTACCCCCAGCGCCGCACCCGGTTCTCGACCGGACGGACGAGAAGGGCAGTCAGCACCAGACCGGGCAGCGTCCAGGCCAGCAGCCAGCCGTCGCGCGCCAGCAATCCGGCCTCCGGACCGGCGATCAGCTCGACCACGAAATAGCTCAGAGCCAGGCTCGGCGCGCCGGTCAAGAGAATGGCGAGTAGCCAGGCGAGCAGGGCGTTGAGCGCCGCATTCGCGTGTTTCACCTCAGATGTGGAGTTATGTCCCATGTCCCTCACACTCATCACACCGCCTGCGGTGGAGCCGCTGGTCCTGTCGACGGCGCGGGCGCGATTGCGCGTGCCGGACAATAGCCAGGACGGCCAGATCAAACTCTGGATACAGATCGCACGGGAACGCGTCGAGCGGGAAACCGGGCGGGCGCTTCTCTCCCAGACCTGGCTGGAACGCCGGGACAGCTGGTGGGGTGATGGCCGGCTGACGGCCTTCGGCACGCGGTTCCGATTGCTAAAGCCACCCCTGACCGCCCTCGAGGCGGTCACGATATATGGCGCAGACGATACGCCGTCGGAGATCGATCCGGCGGCGTTTTTCGTGGATACGCTGTCCGATCCGGGCCGGCTCGTCCTGCGCCCCGGCTACGAGTTTCCCGAACCGGCCCGCGCGGCCGGCGGGATCGAGATCCGCTATCGCGCCGGCTATGGCGACAGTCCCGACGATATCCCGTCACCGCTCGTCGAAGCTGTCACGCGGCTGGTCGAGGCGATGTATGCGGGTGGTTCCGGCACGGACGCTCTGACGCCCGAAGTGGAAAGCCTGCTCGCACCCTGGCGGAGGCGATCGCTGTGAGTGCGCCGGAGGAGGCGTTCCGCACCGCGCTGACCGGCGCCATGGCGGCCAGTCCGGCGGTCCAGACCGTGCTCGGCAGTCCGCTCCGCCTCTACGAGGAGCGCTCGCGCGATGCGGCCTATCCGCATGCGAGCTGGGGCAAGGCCGAGAGCCGGGAGCAGGGCGCAGCGGAGGTGACGCTGATCGAGCACCGTCTCACCCTCGATATCTGGTGCCGCGACCGGGACGCCATGCCCACCACAGCCGCTGTACGAGAAGCGATCCGGGAAATCGACATCGTCCTGCCTGCACCCTGGCGGCTGGTCTCGCTGGGGCCGGCCTATTCGGACGGTTTCGCCACCCGCGATCCGCGCGTGAAGCGCGGCCTCATTCGTCTGCGCGCCCTGATCGCGCGCAGCTGACTCTGACAATCCGAAAGGAAACACCATGACAGTCCAGTCCGGAAAGGACGTGCTGGTGAAGATCGGCGACGGCGCCGAGCCCCAAAGCTTCACCGCAGCCGCCGGCCTTCGCGCCAAGACCATCTCCCTCAATGCTCGTACGGTCGACGTAACCTCGGCGGACAGCGCCGGCGGATGGCGCGAATTGCTGGCCGGGGCGGGCGTGAAGACCTGCTCGGTCTCCGGTGCCGGCGTCTTCGTCGATGCGGCGGCCGATGCGCAGGTGCGCCAGGCCTTCTTCGACCAGGCGGCACGCGAATGGCAGCTCGTCATCCCCGATTTCGGCGTAATCGAGGGCGCTTTTCTCGTGGCGGCGCTTGACTATTCCGGCCGGCATGACGGCGAGGCGGCCTGGTCCATGACGCTGGCCTCGGCTGGCGCGCTGACCTTCACGGCGCTCTGATGGCCAATCCCGCGCGCGGCGAGGTGAGCCTCGTCATAGACGGCAAGGCGCAGACGCTCTGCCTGACCCTGGGCGCGCTCGCCGAGATCGAGGCGCTGTGCTCCGACGGGGCGCGCCTCGACGCCAATCGCCTGATCGCTGTGCTCGCCATCCTGCTGCGCGCGGGCGGATCTGCGCTCGGCGAGGCGGATTTGCGGGCGTCGCGGCTCGATCTGAGTGCGGCTGCGGACGCCGTGGCCGCCGCTTTCGAGGCCGCGCTGTGAGCTCTGCTACCGACTGGGGCGCCGCCCTTCGCCACGCCCTTCGCCTGGGCGTCCCGCCCGCCACCTTCTGGCAGCTCGGTCTCGCCGAATGGCGGGCGCTGACGCAGCCGGGCGAGACCGAACCGCTGGGGCGGGCGGCGCTCGACGCTCTGATCAAGACCTATCCGGACAAACGACATGACTGATTTCGACACCGAGGCTGCCGGTGACGCGCTCGAAGCGCTCGCCGACGGGCCGGCCGCAAAAGCCTCAGCGGCCATCGAGGCCGCTTTCGAGAAAGCCGGCGACAGCATCGAACGGGCGCTCGCACGGGCCGCCAGTTCCGGCGAGCTGAGTTTCAAACGCCTGACCGACGCCATCCTGCGCGATCTGGCCCGCCTTGCGGCCGAGCAGTTCATCGAGCGCCCGGTCGGCCAGCTGCTCGACCGCGTGCTGGGCGATCTGCCGCTCTTCGGCGCGCGCGCCGATGGCGGACCGGTCGTGCCGGGCGGAGGCTATCTGGTCGGCGAGCGCGGGCCGGAAGTCTTCGTGCCGCAAAGCGCCGGCACCATCGCCGCGCCGGGCGGACAGGCCGTCACGGTCAATATCAATGTCGCGCCGGGCAGCGATCTGCGTCAGGTCGAACAGTCGGAAGGCCGCATCGCCCGCTCGATCGCCCGCGCCGCCGCCCGCGGGAGCCGATGGTCATGAGCACCTTCCATGAAATCCGCTTTCCCTTCTCGGTCTCGCTTGGTGCCTCGGGCGGACCGGAGCGCCTGACCGAGATCGTCACGCTCGCTTCCGGCCGCGAGGAGCGCAATGCGCCGCGCGCCGACAGCCGCCGCCGCTGGGATGCCGGGCCGGGTATCCGTACGCTCGAGGATGCCGCGCTGCTGACCGCCTTCTTCGAGGCGCGGCGCGGGCGCCTGCACGGTTTCCGCTTCCGCGACCCGCTCGACAATCGCTCCTGCGGGCCGAGTGCCAGCCCCGCTCCGACCGATCAGGCGATCGGCACAGGCGACGGCGCCGCCACCGCCTTCCAGCTGGTCAAACACTATGAAAGCGGCGGCGAAAGCTGGACCCGGACGATCGCAAAGCCGGTCGCGGGCAGTGTGCGTGTTGCGGTCGACGGGAGCGAAGTCACGCCCGCCGCGATCGATCACACGTCCGGTCTCGTCACGCTTTCCGACGCTCCGCCACCGGGTGCGGGGATCACCGCCGGCTACGCGTTCGACTGCCCCGTCCGGTTCGACACGGACCGGCTGGATTTTTCCCTCGATGCGATCGGGGCGGCCGGGCCGGGTCCCGTGCCGCTGATCGAGCTTCTCCCCTGACACGAAAGGATCGCCATGCTGGCCATCCCGCCCGACATGCAGGCCGCTCTCGACAGCGGCGTGACCACGCTCGCCTGGTGCTGGCGTGTGGAGCGCCGCGACGGCGCGATCTTCGGCTTTACCGATCATGACCGTACGCTCGTCATCGACGGCGTCGCCTACCGCGCCGACAGCGGCTTCGGGACAGGCGACAGCGAACAGGCTGCAGGTTTCGCGCCCGGTCAATCTGCCCTCCTGGGCGGGCTGGACGATACGGTGCTGACCGAAGCGGACCTGGAAGCCGGCCTGTGGGCCGGGGCGCAGGTCGAGACCTGGCGCGTCGACTGGTCGAACCCGGACTTGCGCGTGAAGACGGCCTCCGGCGAGATCGGCGAGATCCGCCGCCGCGATGGCCGGTTCGAGGCGGACCTGCTCGGTCCGGCGCACCGGCTGGAGCGCGTGATCGGCCGCGTCTTCGCGCGGCGCTGTGATGCCGAGCTGGGCGATGCGCGCTGCGGGGTTCCGGCCAGCCATCCCGATTTCGCGGCCGGTTGCGACAAGCGCTTTGCGACCTGCCGCGACCGCTTCGCCAACAGCCTCGATTTCCGGGGCTTTCCCTACATGGTCGGCAATGACGTGCTGCAGGCATCGCCTGCCGACGAGGCCGTGCGCGATGGCGGTTCGCGAGGGCTGGGCGGATGAGGCGGCGCTCCAGAACTCCCTCCGTGCGCGCCCGGGCGCTCACCGAAACGCGCCGCTGGATCGGCACCCCCTATCTCCACCAGGCCAGCCGCCGGGGTGCCGGTTGCGATTGCCTCGGTCTCGTTCGCGGCGTCTGGCGTGCGCTTTACGGGGCCGAGCCCGAAATGCCGCCTGCCTACACGCCGGACTGGGCGGAAAGCTGCGGCCGGGAGACGCTGATGGAGGCTGCGCTGCGCCATCTCGTCGAGATCGACCGCAAGACGGCGCGCCCCGGCGATGTCCTGCTCTTTCGTCCCGACCTAGCCGGACCGGCTAAGCATTGCGCCATCCTGTCCGCGCCCGACCGGATCATCCATGCCTATTGGGGGCGCAGCGTCGCGGAGACGGCCCTGGCGCCCTGGTGGCGCCGCCGGCTTGTGGCGGCCTTCCGCTTTCCCGAGACCGAAATCCCCGAGACCGAAACTGGAGACAAGACATGGCCCAGCTTGCCGTAACCGCCGGACGGTCCGTTCTCGGCGGCTTGCGTTCGGCCGTGCCGGCGCTCGCGCGCGGTGCGGCGAATGCGGCGCTGGGAGCACTCTACGCCCCGCATCGGGAAGGCCCGCGCATTTCAGAACTGGCGATCCAGACCTCGACCGATGGCGCGCCCATGCCGCGCCTGTGGGGGCGGGCGCGGATCGCCGGTCAGGTCATCTGGGCCTCGCGCTATACCGAGCATCGCGAGGAAAGCGGCGGGGGGAAGGGCGGTCCCACGCGCGCGGACTATACCTATTCGATCTCCTTCGCGGTCGGTCTGTGCGAGGGCGAGATCGCCGGGATCGGCCGGATCTGGGCCAATGGCGCCCTGCTGGACCAGTCGCGCTATCCGGTACGTGTGCATACCGGGGCCGAGGACCAGCTGCCCGATGCCCTCATCCAGGCCGTCGAGGGCGCGGACGCTCCGGCCTTCCGGGGCACGGCCTATGCGGTGCTGGAAGACTGGCCGCTCGATGCCTTCGGTCATCGTATCCCCAATCTGTCTTTCGAAGTTTTCCGCCGCGGCACGGCAGCCCGGCTTGAGACGCGGGTCCGGGGTGTGAGCCTGATCCCCGGTGCGGGCGAGTTCGCCTGCGCGACGACGCCGGTCATGCGCGACCTCGGGGATGGTGAGGAGACTGCCGAGAACGTCAACAACTCCCGAGGCACCAGCGATATAGAGGCCGCCCTGGACGATCTCGAGCGCGACCTGCCGGCCTGCCGCTCCGTCCAGTTGGTCCTGTGCTGGTTCGGCACCTCGCTCGATTGCAGCGCCTGCGAGATCCGGCCGGGCGTCGAGGATCGCGACAAGGTCACGCGGCCGCTGACCTGGACCGCCGGCGGTGCGGACCGGGCGACCGCCTGGCTGGTCAGCCGCGAGGATGGGCGTCCGGTCTATGGCGGCACGCCGTCCGACGACGCTGTGATCGAGGCGATCGCGGCGCTGAAGGCGCGCGGGTTTGCCGTGACGCTCTACCCCTTCATCCTGATGGACATGCCCGGTCGCTTTCCCTGGCGCGGCCGGATCAGCTGCTCGCCCCCGCCGGGCGAGGCGGGCAGTGTGGACGGAAGTGAGGTGGCTGGCGATCAGGTCGATGCCTTCTTCGGAACCGCCGCCGCGGCCGACTTTGCCGTGTCGGGCGGACATGTGAGTTATGCCGGACCCGGCGAGTGGCGCTTCAACCGTTTCATCCTCCATTGCGCCGCGCTCGCCAAGGCCGCCGGTGGCGTGGACGGTTTCCTGATCGGTTCGGAAATGGTCGGCCTGACGACGGTGCGCGACGAGGCGGGCGGATACCCCGCTGTCGACCGGCTTTGCGCCCTGGCGAGCGAGGCGCGCAGCCTGCTCGGGGCCGGAACGCGGCTCTCCTATGCCGCCGACTGGACCGAGTATGGCGGTCACCAGCCTGGCGGTGGTGAAAAGGTCTTCCATCTCGACCCGCTCTGGGCTCACCCGTCGATCGACGCCGTAGCCATCGACTTCTACACCCCGCTCTCCGACTGGCGCGACACGTCCGGGCATCTCGATGCGGCGTTGGCGGACAATGCCTGCGATGCCGACTATCTCGCCTCGAACGTCGCGGGCGGTGAGGGGTATGACTGGTATTATGCCGACATGGCCGCCCGCGACGCCCAGCTCCGCTCGCCGATTGCGGACGGCGCTTATGGCGAGGACTGGATCTGGCGCGTGAAGGACCTTGCCGGCTGGTGGTCCAATCCGCATCACGACCGTCCGGGCGGCGTCCGCGCATCGCAACCGACCGCCTGGGTGCCCGAAAGCAAGCCGATCTGGCTGACCGAGGTGGGGTGTCCTGCCGTCGACAAGGGCGCCAACCAGCCCAATGTCTTCGTCGATCCGAAAAGCGAGGCCAGTGCCCTGCCGCATTATTCGGACGGAAGGCGCGACGATCTGGTCCAGCGCCGCTATCTCGAAGCCATGCTTTCGCACTGGCTCGACGGCACGAACAATCCCGTCTCCTCCGCCTATGGAGGGCCGATGGTGGAGCCGGACTGGGTCCATGTCTGGGCTTTCGACAGCCGCCCCTTTCCGGACTTTCCCGCACGCAGCGACATCTGGGGCGATGGCGAGAACTGGCGCCTGGGCCACTGGCTGAACGGCCGGGCGGGCCTTGTCCCGGTGGCCGATATCGTATCCGAGCTGGGCGCAGCCTGCGATCTGGCGGACGTCGATACCCGTGGGCTGGACGATCTCGTCGCGGGTTATCTGGTCGACCGGCCGATGAGCGCACGGTCGGCGCTGGAACCGCTGGCCAGCCTGCTCGGGATTGCCGTTCACGAACGCGCAGGCGGTCTGACCAGCGTCTCGGCCGGGCGTTCGGGGCCGGTTTTCTCCGTTCCGGAGACCGTCTGGCTGCCGGATGCGGCCAGCCGCCTAAGGCGCGACCCGTCGCCGCTCGATCTGCCGCGCGATGCCAGCCTCGCCTTTCTGGACGATATGGCCGCCTACCGTACCGGCCACGCTTCGGCGCGGGAGGCTTTCGGCACGGTGGAGACGCTGGCCCAGGCTTTGCCCGTCGTGGCGGACGCGGAGCTGGCCCGGCGCTGGTGCGCCGGCCGGCTCGCCGCCGCGCATCTCACGGCGCCGCGTCTGGAAACCGTGCTGCCGCCCTCCGCTCTGGCGCTCGAACCGGGCGACCGGTTCGCGCTGGACGGCCGGATATGGAGCGTGGCCGCTCTGGACGGACTGGCGGCGCGCGCTGTGGAGGCGCATCCGCCCGACCCGCGCCGGTCTGCGCGCTCGGGGGGAGAGGCGGGTGTCGACACACCGGCACTCGCACCGCCCGCGCGACCCGGCTTCGCCGTGCTCGACCTGCCCCTGCGCCCGGGCGAGAGCGAGCGTGCCGGCCCGTTGATTGCCGCGCGAGCCACGCCCTGGCCGGGCGCAGTGGATATTCATGTCGACGGGACGCTGCGCGGCCGGGTCGAGCGCGCGGCCGCCATTGGGCAGCTGCTGGAGGATATTCCGGCCGGACCGCCGGCTAATTGGGACGAGGGCGCGCGCCTGACCGTGCGGCTGCCAGGGGCTGCGCTGTCGAGCCGGGAGCGTCGCACCGTGCTCAATGGGGCCAACCGGCTGGCCGTTGAGCAGGGGGACGGGCGCTGGGAGGTGATCGCCTTTACCCATGCCGGGCTCGTCTCGCCGGAGATCTGGGCGCTGACCGGTCTGTTGCGCGGCCTCGACGGCACCCGGCCCGACGGTGCGCTGGCCGGAGCCCGTGCCGTTCTGCTTGATGCCGCCCTTGCCGTCCTGCCCGTGGAGGACCGGGAGGTCGATGCCGAGATCGAAGTCGCGGCCGTCGCTGCGGGACTTGCGGCAACCGACCCTCAGGCCCGGACCCGCATGGCCACGCCGCGTCAGCATCACCTCGAACCGCTCGCACCCGTTCATCTCCGCCTGCGACGGGAACCCGGCCAGCTGCGCCTCGGCTGGATCCGCCGGACCCGGATCGGCGGGGATGACTGGAGCGCGCCGGAGGTGCCGCTCGGCGAGGCCGCGGAGCACTACACCATCGCGCTGTCCGGTACGGGGCTCGCGCCGGTCTCCTTCGACGCCTACGGGCCGGCGCTCGTGGTCGGCGAGGAGAGCCTGATCGGAGCCTGGGGCACATTGCCTGCCACGCTGGATGTCAGCGTGGCTCAGCATTCCGCCCTGCGCGGCGCCGGCGCCGCGGCCACGGCCAGCTTCGATCTGTGAGCTGACCTTTGCGAACCGGGTCGAAGCCGCTTACATGATGCCCTGAACCACGCACCGGATTGGTTTCCAGGCACATGGATGATCCCTACAAGACGCTCGGCGTCTCCAAAACCGCCTCGGCGGACGAAATACGCAAGGCCTATCGCAAGCTGGCCAAGGAGCTGCACCCGGACGCCAATCCAGGCAATGCAGCTGCCGAGGAACGCTTCAAACAGGTTTCGCAGGCGTTCAAACTGCTCTCCGATCCGGAAAAGCGGGCCGAGTACGACGATGCCGTCCGGGCCGGATTTCATCCGGGCATGGGCGGTATGGGCGGTGGTGCCGGGGCCGGCGGACGCCGCCCTTTCAATTTCCGCCAGACTCGCTCGGGCCGCGGTTTCGACGATTTCGGCGATATCTTCTCCGATCTCTTCACCGATATGGGCGGCGAGGCGAAGGCCCGTCCGCGCAAGGGGCGCGATGTGCGCTATTCGCTGACGCTGGACTTCATGCAGGCCGCGGTCGGCGGCAAGCATCGCGTGACCCTGCCGGGCAGCAAGACACTCGACGTCGCCGTGCCTGCCGGGGCGTCGGATGGCCAGGTCCTGCGCCTGCGCGGGCAGGGCGAAGCGGCACCGGGTGGCGCACAGGCCGGTGACGCCCTGATCGAGATCCGTGTCGCCGAACACAAGTATTTCTCACGCGACGGCAATGATGTGCGCCTCGAACTGCCGATCAGCGTCAAGGAAGCCGCTCTGGGCGCGAAGGTGCGCGTGCCGACCATTGACGGGCCGGTCGATGTGCGGGTCCCGCCGGGCTCGAGCAGCGGCACGCTGCTGCGGCTGCGCGGCAAGGGATTTGCAACGGGCAAGGGCAAGCGGGGCGACCAGCTGATCCGTCTTATGGTGACCCTGCCGGCCAGCGACGAGGCATTGAAGGATTTCCTCGAGACCTGGTCGCCGCCGGAAGGATACGATCCGCGCAAGGGCCTCGGTTCGTGACCTGAACGATTTGGTAGTATCCTGTTCAGCGCGGGTTCAGGGGGAGCCCGCCAGTGTGAGCGTCATGTTGAGACATTGGGTCATACTTCTCGGAGCGATCGGCTCCCTCGCGCTGCCGGCGGTGGCCGAAGCTCAGAAGAGCGGCGGTGCGGCCGCATTGCAGCGTGATCGCTACACGGCCGGCGAAGCCCGGACGATGCGTGAGCAGGGAGATGTCATCCCGGCCTTGAGGGCGATCTCCATCGTGCGCCAGCGCTATCCGAGTGCGGACATCCTCGATGCCGAGCTCGAAGGCGGAAACAATCCGCGATACGTGATCCGTGTGCTGACCCGCGACGGACGGCGCCTCGACGTTGTTGTCGATGCCCGGACCGGCCGGATACTGTACGAACGATAGGGGAAACGAGATGCGTGCACTGGTGATCGAGGACGACCCGGACCTGAACCGGCAGCTGTGCCGGGCCCTGGAAGATTCCGGCTATGCCATCGATACCGCTCTGGACGGCGAGGAAGGTCATTTCATGGGCGATACCGAGCCCTATGACGTCGTCGTGCTGGATCTCGGCCTGCCCAAGATGGACGGCGTGACGGTGCTCGAGCGCTGGCGCCAGGACGGCCGGGACTTCCCGGTCCTGATCCTGACCGCGCGCGACCGCTGGAGCGAGAAGGTGGCGGGCTTCGATGCCGGCGCCGACGACTATCTCACCAAGCCATTTCACACCGAGGAATTGCTGGCACGCCTGCGCGCGCTGACCCGCCGCGCGGCCGGTCACACGACCTCGACCATCGAATGCGGCGACCTGTCGATCGATACGCGCGGTGCACGGGTCTTTATCGACGGCGCCCCGGTCAAGGTGACCTCGCATGAATTCCGGATGCTGAGCTATCTCGCCCACCATCAGGATCGTGTGATCTCCCGGACCGAGCTGGTCGAGCATATCTATGACCAGGATTTCGACCGAGACAGCAATACGATCGAGGTCTTCGTGGGGCGCCTGCGCAAGAAGATCGGACAGGACCGGATCGAGACCGTGCGCGGCCTCGGCTACCGCCTGGTCGATCCGGTCGTCCGCGCGGTGTCGTGAAGCGCAGCTTCTCCCTGGCATTCCGGCTTTTTGCCGGCGCGGCAGCCTGGGCGCTGGTCCTGCTGCTGGTGGGCGCGATCGCGCTTACCACGCTCTACCAGCGCTCCATTCTGCGAACGCTGGACGACAGGCTGGGCAGCGTGGTGAGCGCGCTCGTTGCTGCCGTCGAGACCAATGATGACAGCAGTGTCACGCTGTCGCGCCGGCCCACCGACCCGGCCTATGGACTGGTTTTCTCCGGCCGCTACTGGCAGATCGTCGACGACAGCGTCGACGGCGCTGTCGGCGAGGTTCTGGCCGCCTCCCGATCCATGTGGGACGAGGCGCTGGTGCCGCAGAGTTCGCTTTTCGACACGCTGCGCGCCTCGCCGGGCGAGGTGGTGACGATCGACGCCAAGGGGCCGGACGGCGAACCGCTGCGCCTGACCGCGCAGGCCGTGCAGCTCTCAGGGCGTCCAGGACTCATCTTCATTCTTGCTGCCGAGGACCGGCGCCCCGCTGATCGCGAGGTGCGCAATTTCGGCATCACGTCCCTGCTCATGTTCCTGACTTTCGCCGCGTTGATCGCCGCCGGCGTCTTCTTCCAGGTCCGGATCGGCCTGGCGCCGGTCATCCGCATGCGCAACAGCGTCGCAGAGGTGCGCGAAGGGCAGGCCGAGCGGGTGGACGGGCAGTACCCGACCGAATTGCAGCCGCTCGCCGACGAGCTCAACGCCATGCTCAATCACTCGCGCGAACTGGTGGAGCGCTCGCGCACGCATGTCGGCAATCTGGCGCATGCGCTGAAGACGCCGATCGCCGTGCTGACCAATGAAGCGCGCACTTCCGACGGCGAACTGGCCGATCTGGTCGAACGCCAGACCGGCGTCATGGCGGAGCAGGTCGAACACCATTTGCGACGCGCCCGGGCAGCGGCGCACGCCAAGGCGATCGGCGCCCGCTCGCCGGTTGAGGATACGGTCAATGACCTTGCGCGAACGCTGGAAAAAATCAACGCCTCAAAAGGTCTTGCGATTTCCGCTGAAGTCGAAAGTTTCCTCAACTTCAAGGGGGAGCGTCAGGATCTAGAAGAGATGGTCGGCAATCTTATGGACAATGCCTGCAAATGGGCGGTCTCTTCCGTGCGCGTGACGGCCGTCCGGTCAGGTCCGCGAGAGCTGGAAATCCGTATAGAGGACGATGGTACCGGGCTCGATGCCGCAGGCCGCGAGGCCGCTCTGCAGCGCGGCGTCCGACTTGACGAACAGGCGCCCGGTTCCGGTCTCGGCCTGGCGATCGTCGCAGACCTCGCGAAGGCCTATGACGGAGAGTTGACCCTGACATCGTCAGACCTGGGCGGTCTGGCTGCACGTATTCGCTTGCCGGCAACTAGCCGATAAAGGCTTCTTAACCGAACTCGTTCAATATTTGCGTAACAACGAGTATCGGTTTTTAAAGGCGAATGGCCAAACTGACGCCCAATCAACGCGCGAAGCTCGAAGCGCTCTGGCGAAGCATGCCTGCCACGACGCGGAATTCGCTGATGGCGACCGCGCGCGCAATGCCGGCTGACGACCCGGCGGCGGGCAAGCTTGTGGGTATCATCACCGAACTCGAGGAAAGCACCCGCACCGCGGCCGGCGACCTGGCGAAGCCCTATCTGCTCGCTCCGCTGCGCCCGCTGGTTGCCGAGCGCGACACTGTTCCACCCTCGCGCTTCCGTTTCACACCGGAAGACGTCAGCAAGATCTGGGGCTGGCTGGGCCGGCGCATCGCGCAGGATCTCGTGGAGCGCGCGAAGAAGTGCAAGAAACCCGACAGCGATCCGATCTGGTATGAATTCCGTCGCGAGGCTGCGGAAGCCTTGCGCGTCGCCCTGGTGAATGCCGAGCGCGTGCCCAAGGACATGACCGCGCTGATGAAGCGGTTCGGCAATGAGGGCAAGGCGATGCTCCACGATGCCATGGTCCTGCTCGGCGCGTCCGAGGAAATCGACGAGGCCATGGCGGAAATTCCCCCCGTGATCGAGGATCTCGACGAGGATCTCTGCTACCAGCTCAAGAATACGCATGAGGAGCTCGTCAAGGAGCATCCGGATGCGGCGGTCTGGGTCTTGCTGCTGACCATGGGCCGGCTGGAATATCCCTGGCAGATCTTCCGCGTCGTAGCGAAGATCGGCAATCGCGAGGACGATCTCGTCGTGTCGAAGACCGAAGTCGCCGCCGTCGGCGATGCGGTACTCGGCGATGCCGGCTATTACGCCGCGAGGCTGAAACAGCCGCCGCAGACCATGGAAGAGGCGCGCGTCTGCTTCGAGACCTTCGACCGTTTCGTTGCTTATTCGACCGGTATGACCACGGAATTCGGCATCCGCAAGGACGGGCGCTGGGGGCGCTCACTGTTCGGTCTGCGCGCCGAGGCGTCGACCAATGCCGAGAAGATATTCAACAAGGTATCGCTCGCGCTCGATGCCGGTCTGCCTGAGCCGCGGCGCGGCCGCAGCGGCCGGATCATCCCGGCGCAATTGCCCAGCGAAGCGGCGATCGACAAGGCGGAAGGGCTGCTCTTCTTCATGGCCCAGAGCCGCAAGCATGCGACAGCGGCGGCCATTGCGAGCACGCAGAAGCGGACGGCCGACCAGATGGAAAAACGACTCGAGGAAGCCGGCGCGATGCTGGTCGATCTCGTCGCCAGCAGCGAGGGACAGAACCGGACGGCAGCCCAGGAAGGTCTCGAGATCACGGCCCGCCTGATGGAAGCCGCGAACCGGAGTGACCTCGCGGATCTGCTGCGCCGTCGTGGCTCGGCAGCCGCCGCGGCATAGCGTCACGACCGGTCGCTGCGACTTGCACCCCGGATGCTCCCGGACTAACTCGGCGCCATGAGTGAAACACCGACACCGACGACAGCGATGGAAGACCGCGATCAGGCGGGTGCGCGTCTGTACTCGCCCAGCGCGGCGCGCAACCAGGCCCCGATAGCGGCGGTGCTGTCCGATGTACTGGCCGAAAACGCCCGTGTTCTCGAGATCGGCTCCGGTACCGGTGAGCATGCCGTGGCAGCGTGCAAGGCGCGTCCGGACATTCGGTGGCAGCCGAGCGATCTGGACGAAGCCTCGCGCGTCAGCCAGGCGGCCTGGGCCTCGGAATGTCCCGGACGGATCGCCGCGCCGGTCGCGATCGACCTGACCGAGGACGGTTGGGCCGAGGCCTTCGACACGGTCGATGCGTTGGTCTGCATCAATGTCATCCATATCGCGCCCTGGCGAGCCGCCGAGGGGCTGGCCGACGGGGCGGGGCGGCTCGTGACCGGCACCGGCTGCGTCGTCCTTTACGGACCCTATCAGGAGGGCCGCCAGACTGCGCCGTCGAACCTGGAATTCGACCGCAATCTTCAGGCCCGAAACCCGTCCTGGGGCGTGCGCGCGCTAAGCGATGTGGTGGGACTGTTCGAGCGGGCGGGCTTCGCGCTTGCCGAACGGCGGGACATGCCCGCCAATAATCTCGCTCTCGTATTCCGCAGACAGGAGACGTTCGATGCGTCATCGTAACCGGCGCCTGATCACCATCGGTGCGGCCGCTGTCGTTCTCGTCGCCGCGGTCGCGCTCGGTCTGACCGCCATGCGCAGCGGGATCGTCTTCTTCTACTCGCCCAGCGAAGTCGCGGCGGCGCATCCGGGCACGGAGGATCGAGTCCGGGTCGGCGGCCTCGTGAAAGAGGAAACGGTGACGGAAGCGGAAACCCAGGGCGTTCAATTCGTCGTCACCGACCGGGCTTCGGACGTTACGGTCACCTATGCCGGCATCCTGCCGGACCTGTTCCGCGAGGGGCAGGGCGTCATCGTCGAGGGGCGTTTCGACACTGACGGCGTCCTCGTGGCCGACAAGGTGCTCGCCAAGCATGACGAGACCTATATGCCCCCGGAGGTCGCCGAGGCCCTGCGCGAAGCCGGCGTCTGGCAGGGCGAGGGCGAAGCGCCCGAATAAGCCGCCTGTCTGACGCTACCGTCTGACGCGATTGTCATCGATTGCGCCTTTGACGTGCCGGCCTGAGCCATTACCTCTGTGGGAAGCGACGGAGGCGAGACATGGCTCAATCAGAGCGCATCGAATTCACGGGATCCCAGGGCGATACTCTGGCGGCGCGGCTGGAACTGCCGTCCGGCCGGCCGCGCGCCTTCGCACTGTTCGCGCACTGCTTCTCTTGCTCCAAGGATATATTCGCGGCCACCCGCATCTCCCGCCGTCTGGCCGAGCTGGGCTTTGCGGTGTTGCGCTTCGATTTTACCGGGCTGGGGCATTCGGACGGCGATTTCGCAAACACGAACTTCTCCTCCAACATCCAGGACCTCGTCGCGGCCGCGCGGTTTCTCGGGGATGACTACTGTGCACCGGCCCTGCTGGTCGGGCACAGTCTCGGCGGCGCGGCAGTGATCGCCGCCGCGCAGGAACTCGATTCAGTCCGCGCCGTCGCGACGATCGCGGCACCGGCGGATGCCGAGCATGTGATCAATGAGTTCTCAGGCGATGTCGAAGCGATCGAGCGCAAGGGGCTCGCCGATGTACAGCTTGCGGGACGGCCCTTCACCATCAAGAAGCAATTCCTCGACGATCTGAAGGGCCATTCGCTCGAAGACGCGGCGGCCGGGCTCAAGCGTCCGCTCCTGGTCGCGCATTCGCCGATCGACGAAACCGTCGGCATCGAGAATGCCACCCGTCTCTTCGTCGCCGCCAAACACCCGAAATCATTCGTCAGTCTGGACCGGGCGGACCACCTCCTGACCGATCATGGCGATGCGCGTTATATTGCCGACATGATCGCCGCCTGGGCGGGACGATACGTGACCGGGGACGACATGTCCGACGTGCCGAAAGCGCCGGCCGGCGATCGCGTTCTCGTCGCGGAGACGGGGCAGGGTCGCTATCAGAATCATGTCGTGACCGGCGATCATGTGGCGCTGGCCGACGAGCCGGCGAGCGTGGGCGGCGATGACAGCGGTCCGTCGCCCTACCAGTACCTGCTGGCCGGACTCGGCGCCTGCACCTCGATGACGCTTCGCATGTATGCCGAGCGCAAGGAATGGCCGCTGGACCGGGTCTCGGTGACGCTGGACCACGCCAAGGGACATGCTGAGGATTGCCGCGATTGCGTCGACGGTCAGGAAAGGCAGGTCGACATTATCGAGCGCGAAATCGAGATCGAGGGCGAGCTCGACGAGAGCCAGCGGGAGCGCCTGCTGGAGATCGCCGACAAATGCCCGGTGCACCGCACGCTGCACAATCCCGTCGTCGTGCGGACCCGCCTCGCAGAGCCCGATTGAGGCGCGTCAATCCAACATGACGGACAAATTACCGTTTGTAATGTTATTGTAATGTTGAAGTCACGCGGCGGATAAGTGCCGCATCCCAGGTTTGACCCCAGTTCGCAGTAGAAAGGTCGTGCAATCTCATGATGTCAGTTGATCGCATGCGTCGTCTCGGCGGTGTTTCGCTTCTCGCTCTCTCCGTCGTGGTGGGGGGAAGTCTTGTCCAGCATATCGACTCGACCGCGCAGGCTCAGCAGCCGCCTTTCGCTTCGGCCGTGCCGGCCGGCGCGCCGATGTCCTTCGCCGACCTGATCGAAAGCGTCAGCCCGGCTGTCGTCACGATTCAGGCAAGCGGCACCCCGGACGTGTCCGAGCTTGGCCCGGACATGGAAGGCCTGCCGCCTCAGTTCCGTGAATGGCTCGAGCGCCAGTTCGGCGGCCGCCCGGATCAGCCGATCATGCCGCGCCAGTCTCTGGGCTCCGGCTTCTTCATTTCGGCCGAGGGCTATATCGTCACCAATAATCACGTCGTGGCCGATGCCGACGAGATTACCATCGGCACTGCCGACGGCGAGAGCTATCCGGCGCGGATCGTGGGTCTCGACCCGCAGACCGATCTCGCTCTGCTCAAGGTCGACGAGGATATCGAATTCCCCTTCGTGACGCTGGAAGAGAACCCGCACTATCGCGTCGGCGACTGGGTGGTCGCAGTGGGCAATCCCTTCGGTCTCGGCGGCACGGCGACGGCGGGTATCATTTCCGCGATCGGCCGCCCGATCGGCAACTCCACCTATAATGATTTCATCCAGGTCGATGCGCCGATCAACCGCGGCAATTCGGGCGGTCCGACCTTTGACCTCAACGGCAATGTGATCGGGGTGAATTCACAGATCTTCTCGCCGACCGGCGGTAATGTCGGTATCGGCTTCGCCATCCCCTCCGACGTCGCTGCGCGGATCGTCGACGACCTGCTCGACGACGGCCGCGTTGCGCGCGGATGGCTGGGCGTATCCATTCAGAACGTGACCGAGGATATCGGCGAGGCGCTCGGCCTCGAAGAGCCGACCGGCGCGATCATCAGCTCCATCGTCTCCGGCGGTCCGGCCGACGAGGCGGGTTTCGAGCGCCAGGACGTGGTGCTGGAAATCGACGGCGAGGCTGTCGAGGACGCGCGTGATCTGACCCGCCGCGTCGGCAATATCGCCGTCGGTGAGCAGGCCCGCTTCCGCGTCCTTCGCGACGGCCGCGAGCGAAACCTCCGCGTCACCATGGGCGAACGTCCCTCCGACGAGGAACTCAACCAGATGCCGGCCCGTGGCGAGGACGCGCCGGTAGTCAGCTGGTTCGGCATGCGCCTGACCCCGCTGGACGAAGAATCGCGCGAAGCCCGCGATCTCGGCGCCTCCGTCAGCGGTCTTGTCGTGGACGGGATCGATCCGGGCAGCGAGGCGGCCCGCAAGGGTCTCGTCGCCGGTGACGTCATTCTGGAAGCCGGCGGCAATGAAGTGGCGACGCCCGACGAATTCGGCGCCGTGATCGAGGACGCTCGCAGCGATGGCCGCAGCGCCATCCTGCTCCTGGTCGAGGGGCGTGGCGGTCAACGCTATGTCGCCCTGCAGATCAGCGAAGAAGAATAAGGGAGAACCGGGGTGCGCATCCTGATTGTCGAAGACGACCGCGAGGCCGCGAACTATATCCGCAAGGGCCTGCGCGAATCCGGCCATGTCGCCGATCATGCCGCCGACGGCGAGGAAGGGCTCGAGATGGCCCGGGCAGCGGAATACGACGTTCTCGTCGTGGACCGCATGATGCCGCGCATGGACGGTCTCACCATGGTCGAGACCCTGCGGGCGGACGATGACCGTACCCCGGTTCTGATCCTGTCCGCGCTCGGCGAGGTCGACGACCGGGTCGAGGGCCTCAAGGCCGGCGGAGACGATTATCTCGTCAAACCCTATGCGTTCGCCGAGCTTCTCGCCCGCGTCGAGGCCCTGGCCCGGCGCCGGGATCCGGAAACCGTCCGTACCAAACTCGTGGTCGGGGATCTGGAAATGGATCTGCTGGCCCGCAAGGTGGTTCGTGGCGAGGAGGAAATCCTGCTGCAGCCGCGCGAATTCCGCCTGCTGGAATTCCTGATGAAGCATTCCGGCCAGGTGGTGACCCGCACCATGCTGCTCGAAAAGGTCTGGGATTATCATTTCGACCCCCAGACCAATGTCATCGACGTGCATATTTCCCGACTACGCTCGAAGATCGACAAACCCTTCCCGCGCGCCTTGCTGCACACCGTGCGCGGTGCCGGCTACCGCCTGCAGGCGTAAGCCGGCGTGCGGGGGCGCCGGACGGCATTTCTGCGGACCACGGCCTTCCGGCAGACACTTCTGTCGGCGGGCCTGTTCGCCTTGTCGAGTTTCGTCATTCTCGGCTTCGTCTATGCCGCTTCGGCCGGCATGGTGCTGCGCCGTGCCGACGCCTCCATCAATGAGGAAGTCGAGGCGCTGAACGACCGGTTCGAGGCCGGCGGAATCGCGACGGTAAACCGCTACATCCTGCAGCGAACGGTCGGCGGCGGCGCCGATTATCTCTACCTGCTCGTCCACCCGACCGGACGAAGCCTGTCCGGCAATCTCTCGGGTCTGCCCGACGAGCAGCCCGACAGCGAAGGCCGTCTCCAGTTCATCTACCGGCGCCCGCCCGCCGGGGATATCGAGGAGGAGACGGACAAGGACGACCGCATGGCGCGGGGCCGCATCGTGGACCTGCCGTCCGGATATCAGCTCTTCGTCGGTCTCGATGTGGATGAGGAAAACCGCCTCATCTCGCGCATGCTCAACACCATCCTGGCGGCGTCGGCGCTGGCGCTGGCCCTGGGTGTTGCGGGCGGCATCTTCATCAGCCGCCGTTTCGTGCGCCGCCTCGATCGCATCAACAATGTGGCGCGCCGCGTCCGGGCCGGCGATCTCAAACATCGTGCACCGCGCAATTATACCGGCGACGAGCTGGACGAGCTTTCCGAGAATTTCAACAACATGCTCGACCGGGTCGAGGCGTTGATGATCCGCATGCGCCAGACCGGCGACAGCATCGCGCACGATCTGCGCACCCCGCTGACCCGGATGCGCAATCGTCTCGACGACGCCCTCCGCGAGGACGGCGATGTCGAGGCGCGCGAGCAGGCGCTCGAGCGAGCCGTCGCCGACACAGACGAAATCCTGGGCATTTTCAGCTCCATTCTCTCGCTGTCCCGGCTCGAATCGGGCGAGGGGCGGACCTCCATCGTCGAACTCGATCCGGCGGATGTCGCGGCGGATCTCGCCGAGCTCTACGAGCCGGTCTGCGAGGATGAAGGGTTGAGTTTCGACAGCGAGATCCAGACCGGCCTCGCCATACTTGGCGATCGCGGCCTGCTTTCGCAGGCGCTGGCGAATATTCTCGACAATGCGGTCAAGTACACGCCCTCGGGCGGTGCGGTGACGCTGCGTCTGCGCGAGACCGCGGATGGCGAGGTGGAGTTCTCCGTGACCGATACCGGTCCGGGCGTGCCCGATGCGGACCGCGAGCGGGTCACCCAGCGTTTCGTGCGGCTCGACAACTCGCGCACCCAGCCGGGCTCGGGTCTCGGCCTCTCGCTCGTCCAGGCGATCGTGGACGTCCATAACGGGCGTTTCGAACTCGGCGAAGGGCCGGGTGTGGTCGCAGGCGGACACGGGCCGGGGCTTCGCGCCGCGCTGGTCTTCCCGAAAGCGCCGCCGAAGAAATAGACGTCTTCACCTGCAGCCCGGATCACGCCAGTTTGGCGGCATGACGTCCGCACTTCTCTCCGCGCAAACGCCTGTACTTCCCGGCCAGCCCGGCGAGGGCGCACACCATGCCTTCGGAGGGCTAGCGGAGGAGATCCAGGAGGCGGTTGCGCCGGTCCGGGAGTTCCTGCTCTCGGTCTTCGAGGCTGCGCCCTATATCGCCCGTCTGGCGCAGCGCAGGCCTGCGACCCTGGCCGCCTGTCTCACGCAGGACCCGGAAACGCTCGTCGAGCATGCCATCGCCAATGCCCGGACAGCTGGCAGCGCAGCGCCGGATGTTGCGGCCCTCGACGCGGCCCTCCGTCAGGCCAAGGCCGACATCCATCTTGTCGTCGCCCTCGCCGATCTGGCCGGGGTCTGGCAGGTCGATGCCGTCACGGCGGCGATGACCCGATTTGCGGACGGCGCGGTCGCCGCAGCACTGCACGGACATGCCCGCTTGCTTGCAGATCAGGGGCGGGCCGTGCCGGTTGGAGACCCCGAGAACCCTTTGCCCGGACTGTTCGTCCTGGCCCTCGGCAAGATGGGGACGGGCGATCTCAATTATTCCTCCGATATCGATCTCGTCCTTTTCTACGATCCCGACGCCCTGCTTCTCCCGGAGAGCGAGGAGCCTCGCAAACGCCTGCCCCGCCTGGTTCAGGCGGTGACGCGATCGCTGCAGGACGTGACGTCCGAGGGGTATGTCTTCCGGGTGGACCTGCGGCTTCGGCCGGATCCGGGTGCAACCCCGGTCGTGATCTCCACCGACGCCGCGCTGAACTATTACGAGAGCCTGGGGCAGACCTGGGAACGGGCCGCCTGGATCAAGGCGCGGCCCTGTGCAGGCGATTTCGCAGCCGCCGAGCGATTTCTCGACCTGCTGCAGCCCTTCATCTGGCGGCGATCGCTGGATTTTGCGGCCGTGGACGATATCCGCGGGCTCGCCCGGCAGATCCAGACGGTCGGACGCCGGGCCGAAATCCGTCCGGCGGGGCACGATCTGAAGCTCGGCCGGGGCGGGATTCGCGAGATCGAGTTCTACGCCCAGATTCCCCAGCTTGTGTTCGGCGGGCGGGACAAGAGCCTGCGCGTGAAGGCAACGCTGGACGTGCTGCGGGCTCTGGTGGCCGCCGATATCGTCCCGGCCGAGGCGGCGGAAGCGCTGGCTGCGGATTACAGGCTACTGCGGGCCTGGGAACACCGTATCCAGATGCGCCAGGACGAAGCCAGCCAGACTCTGCCCGAACGGGACGGGGACCGGCTCGCCATCGCCCATATGGCGGGGCATGACGGGCTGGAGAGTTTCGAACGCGCAGTCGAGGCCTGCCTGCGGCGGGTGCACGGGCATTTCTCCGACCAGTTCGAGGCGGACGAAGCGCTGGCCTCCGAAGCCGGTTCGCTGATCCTGACCGGGGTCGAGCCGACGCCGGATACGCTGGAAACCCTGTCGCGTCTCGGCTTTGCCGATCCGCAAGCGAGCTGGAAACGGCTCAATGCCTGGTCGGCCGGCCGCGTCCGCGCCGTGCGCAGCTCTCGCGCGCGGACGCTGTTCGCACGGATTGCGCCGCAATTGGTGGACCGGATGGCGTCTACCGGGGAGCCGGACGCGGCGTTGACCCGGTTCGGCGCCTTCTTCGAGAACCTTCCCATGGGCGTGCAGCCGCTGGCCCTGCTGTCCAACGAGCCGGGACTGGCCGGCGATCTTATCGGCGTGCTCACGCTGGCCCCCCGCATGGCGACGGATCTGGCCCGGCGGCCAAACCTGCTCGACGCCATGCTCGATCACCGCTTCTCGGTCCCGGTCCGAGATGACCCGCCGGGGGAGTTCCGGACGCGGATGATGGCGGCTGTCGAGCGGTGCGACACCTATGAGGACAGTCTCAACGAGGCGCGCCGGATCGTGCGCGAGGAAAAGCTGCGGATCGGCACCCAGGTCCTGCGCGGGACGGTCGATGCGGAAGCGTCCGGCCTTGCCTATTCCGCCGTCGCCGACGCCAGTGTGGCGGCCATGGCACTGGCGGCCCGACGCGAAACGGAGCGCCGTTTCGGCGCCATGCCCGGCCGCTCTCTGGTATTGGGTATGGGCAAGCTCGGCGGGCGGGAGCTCGCCTCCGATTCCGATCTCGACATCATGATCATCCATGAAGGCGAGGCGGACGCGCAATCCTGGTTCGGCCGCTACGCCCAGCGCCTCGTCAGCGCACTTTCCGCACCGACGGAGGAGGGCGAGCTCTACGAGGTCGACATGCAGTTGCGCCCGTCGGGCAAGGCGGGGCCTGTCGCCGTCAGTATTGCCCGTTTCGAAGCCTATTACCCGAACGAAGCCTGGACCTGGGAGATGATGGCGCTGACCCGGGCGCGGATCATCACCGGCGAAGCGGCGCTGGCCGATCGCGTCCATGCGGCGATACGCGACGCCTTGCAGCGGACGCGCGAGGCGCGGGGCGTTCGCCAGGATGCGCTGGACATGCGCAAGCGGCTGGAGGCGGCCAAGCCGGCCCAGTCGGACTGGGATCTCAAGGCCCGCGCGGGCGGTATCCAGGACATCGAATTCGTGGCCCAGACGCTGCAGCTGGTCCATGCTGCCGGAAAGGACGTCGTCCGACCGTCGACGGCAGAGGCATTACGGGCGCTCGCGGCGGCCGGAGCGCTGCCGGAGGACGAAGCGGGCATCCTCGCCGACAGTCTTCATCTCTATCTCGGTCTGTTGCAGCTGATCCGGACCGCGCACGGCTCCGGTTTCGACCCGGCAGGGGCCAGCGCCGGGTTCGCGGCCTTGCTGGCGGGGTATGCAGGCGCCGACTCGCTCGAGGCCCTTGCCGATGCGCTGGCGGGCCGTACGACCCGTGTCCGCAATATCTTCGAGCGGCGTGTCGGTAAAATGCACTAGGTCGCGACGGAATTTCGCCGGTGTTGCGTTCAACTCATAGCGAGGCATTGAACACGAGGACTTCACCGATGAAACATTCCCGATTGATCCTGCTTCTGGCGAGTTCCACCCTGGTTTTCGCCGGAGGCGCGGCCCACGCCCAGCGTGGCGGCCATCATGGCGGTGACCGTGAGGGGCATGGCATGCACCGCGGCATGATGATGCTGCGCGCTGCGGACGCCAATGGCGACAACTCGATCACCCGCGAGGAGGTCAGCCAGCTGCAGGCCGAGATGTTCGCCTGGATGGACCGCAATGGCGACGGATATCTCGACGAGGCCGACCAGTCTCCCGTGCGCCAGCGCCTTCATTCGCAGATGGAAGCGGATGGCGAAGACGCACCCATGCGGCACCGGCGCGGCGGCCCCGAGGGTGGCCGGCACATGAGGGCCGATGCGGACGGGGACGGGCGGATTTCCCGCGCGGAATTCCTTTCCGGCGATAGCCGGATGTTCGATCGGCTCGATGCCGATGAGAACGGCGTCATCGAGCCTGCCGAGCTGGACGCGGCGGTCGAGCGCCGTCAGGATCGCCGGCATTGGTGGCGGGACTGACCCCCACGCATGTTCGACGGACGCGGCATGACGGGTTTCAACACGGACGGACAGGATTCGACTTCCGCTCCGGCCTCCCGTCGGGCCGTTTCTGCCGACCCTGACGGTGACAGGCTGATGGCCCGGATCGCAGACGGCGACCGGGCCGCAGCCCGTCAGCTGATGGAGCAGAATCTGGCGCGCATCGTGGGCACCGCCCGCCGTATGCTGGGCGATGCCATGGAAGCCGAGGATGTCGCCCAGGACGTTTTCCTGCGCGTCTGGAAGGCGGCGCCGCGATGGCAGGCCGGTCGCGCCCGGGTCTCGACATGGATCACGCGCATCGCGATCAATCTCTGCCATGATCGCCTGCGCAAGCGGCGCGAGGTGCTGACCGATACGGTGCCCGAACAGGTCGATACCAGTCCCGACGCGGAGGCAGGAATGGCACGTGGCGAGACCGGCGACCGGATCGCCGAAGCCATGGGGCTGCTCCCGGAGCGCCAGCGTGAAGCCGTCGAATTTGTGCACTTCCAGGAGATGAGCAATATCGACGCGGCGGCTGAAATGGATATCAGCGTCGAGGCACTCGAATCCCTGCTGGCCCGCGGGCGGCGAAAACTACGAAGCTTGCTGATCGGGGATGCTCCCGAGCTGATGGCAAGCTATACAGGAGGCGGTGCGAACCGGCCCGGTGTAACATCATGAAGCAAGAGCGATTTTTTCAGATAATCGAAGCCTATGGCGCAAAGCCGGAGCGCTGGCCCGATGCCGAGCGCGCCGATGCGGAAGCCTTCGTCACCGCCAATCCGGACCTGGCGGCGATGGCGCTGGCCGAGGCGCGGGAGCTTGATGCAATTCTTGGCCCGGCCGAGGCGGACATATCCGACCTTCTCGAACGCCGCATCCTGCAGGGCCTGCCGGAGCTTCCGGCTGCGGCGGCACCGCGCTGGATCGCACCGGCCGCCGTGGCCGCCTCGCTTCTCGTCGGTGTTTTCATCGGCTTTGCGAGCGGCGCTCTGACGGTCGGGACTGGCAGCGAAGCCGACGCCATCTATGCCGAGGTCTTCGGCGGGTTCGATGAGGACTGGGTGGACTGGCTGGGAGGCGACGCATGAAATCCTCGACGCCCTGGATTATCGCACTGATCCTGTCCGTGCTTGTGAATGGCATGCTGGGCGGATATGTCCTGCATCGTGCGACGGACGGCCCCGACTGGCGCTCGCATCACCGCGACCATGACGGACGCCGGTCGCGCCGCGGTCACGACGGATTCGACATGCAGGGCTTCGTGCGGGCCCTGCCGCCGGACGTGCGCGAGACGGCATTCGAACGCCTGCGCTCGGAAATGCGCACACTCCGAGAGACCTCCGGCAGTTTCCATGAGGATCGCGCCGATCTGCATGCGCTGATGATGGCCGAGGAATTCGACGCCGAGGCCGTGAGCGAGGCCCTGGCCGAAATGCGCGAGCGTCGGGCCGAGATCGAGGCACGGATGGAAGCTGTCGTTCTGGAGATCGTCTCGGAGCTCGACCAGGAGACCCGCGAAGCGGCGCTGGAGGCGGCGCGTGCCCGTCGGCGCGAGCACCGTCCGCGCCGCCGCGAGGCGCCACGCGACTAGGCGCTATTTATTCTCTGCGATGCGGACCGGATCGTCGGCGTCGATGAATTCGTCATCGCTGTCGAATTCATCGAGAATGGCCTCGGTGGCCAGGCTCTCTGCCTGTTCGATCTCGCTGTCGAGATCCATCGCATCCGTTTCGCCCTGCACGTCCTCGTCTCCGCCCAGCGCGGCCAGCGTCTCGGCATCGAGCGGCTGGTCCTGGCTGATCGGAATGACCACGCTGACGGTCGTGCCTTCACCGAGCGTCGAGTCGATGCTCAGCGAACCGCCATGCAGTTCGATGAAGGATTTGGACAGGGCGAGACCGAGGCCGGAGCCCTGATAGCTCTTGGAGTGCTGGCTCTCGATCTGTTCGAAGGGGCGTCCGAGGCGCGGCAGGTCTTCCTTCGCGATGCCGATGCCCGTATCCGACACCTGGAAGGCGACGCCCAGGCCCGAAAGGAAGCCACGCACGGTGACGCGCCCGCCTTCCGGCGTGAACTTCACGGCATTCGAGATCAGGTTGATCATGACCTGCTTGAAGGCGCGCGGATCGATCTCGATCTCGGGCAGGTCGGAGACGTCGGCCCGCAGCTGCAGGCGCTTCTCCTCGGCCCGGCCACGCACGATGCGCAGACATTGCTCGATCAGCTCGCCCGCATCGGTCGGCTCGGTCTGGAGCTGCATCTTGCCGGCCTCGATCTTGGACATGTCGAGGATGTCGTTGATCAGCTCGAGCAGGTGTTTGCCCGAGGTGAGGATGTCCTTCATGTAGCCGACATAGCGTTCGTCCCCGAGCGGGCCGAACATCTCGCGCAGCATGATTTCCGAGAAGCCGTTGATCGCGTTGAGCGGCGTGCGCAGCTCGTGGCTCATATTGGCGAGGAATTCGCTCTTCGAGCGGTTGGCTTCCTCGGCACGGATCTTCTCTTCCTCGTACTTTCGGGCGAGGTCGGCGATCCGGGCCTGGCTTCGCTTCACGTCCTCGACAGTCTTGCGTAGCTGGGCCTGGTTTTCGGTCAGCGCCGCCTCGTGGTGCTTGAGGTCGGTGATGTCGGCACCCACACTCACCATGCCGCCATCGGCGGTGGAGCGGTCGGAATAGTGCAGCCAGCGTCCGTCGGCGAGCTCGATTTCGTAGGCCTGCTTGTTGTCTGCCCCGCCATAGACGGCCTTGATGGCACGTGCCGCGGCCTGCTCGACCGCGTCATAGCTCATGCCCGGCTTGAGCATGCCTTCGGAAAAGTCGAACAGATCCCGGAATTTCCGGTTCCAGAGCACGAGGCGCTGTCGCGAATCCCACAGCACGAAGCTTTCGGACATGGATTCCAGCGCGGCCCGCAGTCGCGACTCCGCGGCCGCGACCCGAGCCTGGGCGCCCTTGCGTTCGGTCACGTCGATGGCGACGCCGATGATGCGCGGGCCCTGGCTGCCGGCATCGCCGGAAAGCACGCGGCCCCGCATCTGGAGCCAGACGGCGGCATGGGCAGCCAGTACTTCCAGGTCGACCTCTCCGCCCGTTGGCGCGCCACGCATGGCCGCGCGCAGGCGTTCGCGATCCGGTTTGGAGAAGAGTTTGAGGAATTCGGCGCCGGTGCACTCCACCGCCTCGCCGAGGCCGAGAATCCGGGCGAGGGAATCCGTCACGAAGACAGTGTCGGCATCGGGATTCCAGTCCCAGACACCGCACCGCGCGCCCTCGATGGCGACGCGGAAGCGCTGTTCATTGTCGGCCAACTGCTGGCGGGTCGATTTCAGGCGGCTCATCTGCATGAAGATCAGCGCCGACAGACCGAGCGCGACGAAGATCGGCGCGATGAACATCAGACCGTAAAACGAGATCGTGCGGTACCAGGCGTTCTGGTTGATACGCATCGCACCGAGCGCGTAGACGTTCAGATCGCTTCCGGCGATCGGCGCGACCGCGAAGGTCACGCGCTCTTCCCCGAAATTCGCATCTGAGGTCGCACCGCCGCCGCCAATGGCAAGCTCCTGCACGAAATCCGTCGACAATCCGAAGCGTGAGGGCAGGGGCGTTCCCGGTCGGGCGCTGGACATGCGAGGCCGGATGGCCAGCATGCCGCCCTCTGCATCGGCGAGCGCCACGACCCGGTCGGAGCCCCAGTCCGGCAAGGCCTGGTCGGCATCGAGCCGCGCCACGAAGGCACCGACGCTTCCGTCGTCGAGCTGGACGGGAACGGCAAGAACGAGGCGGGCGGCCCGGTCGTCGACAATTTCCGTGGTGAGCCCCGATCTCGCCTCGAGCGCGGTCCCGGCGATCGCGCGGATATTCTCGGCGCCGCTTTGAGTGGCAATCATCCGGTCGCCCGGAAGTAGCAGGGCGGCGCCGGTTACCAGCTCGGAGGCCGTGATGGCTTCGAGGCGCGCGCGGGCGAGGGCTTCCATTTCACCCTCACTGGCATCGCCGATATCGGCACTGGCGAAGGTGAGGGCGTAGCGGGCTTCGGCGATGCGGGCTGTGACGCGCTCGGCGAGATAGCCGGCGGCATTGGCCTGGGAGCGTTCTGCTTCGCTGATCAGGGCTTCGCGTTCCTGCTGGATCTTGACCAGGAGGATGCCGCCATAGGCGCAGGAAAACAGGATGATGGCGAGGATGATCCAGAGCGCACCGGAACCACGCTTGCGCTGATCCTTCGACTCCGACTCATCCGCCTCCGGGCGGGAAGCCCGGAACGGATCGCCGGTCGCGCCGCCGGCCTGGAGGCGTGGATCGAAGCGCATCTGATTCATGGTCTCACGTTAAGGTGCGTCTGCCTGTACTGTCGACAGGAGATCGCGGGCCTGTCCGCCGCTCGGGGGACCGGTCAACCCGTCCCTGTTTCCTTATTGCCATCCCCGACCAGTTGGGTCGCGGACTTTCGGCTCTTGCGGCGTTCCGGACCCTTGTACTCGCCCTCGTCCAGCCGGCCGCGCCGGCGGTCCGGGCCGAAATAGGACTTGTTCCGGATGAAGGGGCGAGGTTCGTTGATCACCGAGGCGATCTTGGCGAACATTTCCTTCGCCGTGACGGGCTTGCAGCAGAATTCCGTCACTCCGGCATCTCGGGCGGCTTCGACACGCGAGCGCTCGGAATAGGCGCTCAGCATGATGATCGGGACAAGCGGGTTGGGGCTGTCGTCGGCTGTCCGGACGAGGCGTACGAAATCGAGCCCGTCCAGAATATCCATCTGGTAGTCGGTGAAGATGATGTCGACCGAGTCCGAACGCACCATATCGAATGCGTCCGCCGGGTCGCGTGATTCCAGAATCTGTTTGATTCCGAACCCGTGCAGGATCGTTCTCAGGATGGTCAGCATGTAGCCGTTGTCGTCAACGATGAGGACGCGCACTCGGCTGAAATCTGCGGCCATGGCCTATCACCTTCGGCGTCACGCGGCCCGCGACGCGCTCTTCGACTTGTCCTTAAGCGTTTCTAGCGGAACAGGCTTACCGAAATAGAAACCCTGTCCGTATGTGACGCCCATCGACTTTAGCAGTGCAGCGGTCGTCTCGGATTCGATCATTTCCGCAACGGTCCTGATCCCGAGTTGCTGGCACATGCTGATCATGCCGCCCATCAGGATGGTGTCACGCTTGCTCCGACCGGCATTGCGTACATAGGAGCCGTCGATCTTTACCACGTCGGCGTCGAAAGAGCGCAGATAGTGTAGCCCTGCCGACCCGGCGCCGAAATCGTCGATACAGACCTTGTGGCCGCGTTCGCGCAACTTCTGGAGAACCGCGTTGGCGGCCTTGCTGTTCTTGACCTGATACGTCTCGGTCAGCTCGAAGCTGAGGCGGTTGCGGTCGATCTTGAGGTCGGCCACCAGTGCCAGAAATTTCTTGCTCCAGGCCATGTTCGAGAGCGAGCGCGCGGACAGGTTCACCGCCAGGCTGGGCCGGTCGAAATCATCGCGCAGGAAATGGGCCGCGATTTCGGTCATCGCGTAATCGATTTCGCAGATCAGGCCCGTGCTCTCGGCAAATCCGACATTCTCCTCGACCGGCCGGCCGTCAGGCAGGCGTAGCAGGAGTTCGTAATGGGCTATCTTGCCGGTCTCGAGGTCCACGATCGGCTGAGCGAACGGTTCGAAAACGCGTCCGGCGATCGTGGTCCGGATCTCATTGATCCGCTTGCGAGCCCGTTTTGCGATCTTGTCGGCCATTTCATGCAGGCTGGTAATGTCGAGCGCGGCTTCGCTCTCGCCAGCCTCGTTGACGGCATGGATGAATGCCTGGACCGCAAGCTCGGGCTCGATGTCCGGCGCGTCGCCCATCGAGTCGACATGTACATGGGCGTCGCCAAGGCCGAAACTTTCAAGCAGATCGCGGATTTCCGCCTGGAACGCCTCGATGTGCGCATTCGCGTCGTGGACGAGGGCTATGCGTTCGGAACCGACCCGGCGGGACACGCCTTCCTCTCCGACGAAATTCGCACAGCTCGCCTGAATGGCTTCCTCCAGGCGCAGGGCTTCGGGCAGGCCGATGCGCTCCTCGATCGGCTGAACGCCGCGGATCAGGAGGGCGGAGAGGGCGAAGGGGTGTTCGTTGTCGCGGGCATTCTCGATCGCGTCGCGGGCACGACGCTCGAAGGCCTGGGGCTCCAGTTCCTCGGGCTCGGAACCGCTTTCGAAAGCGAGGGTCCAGCAGATATTGGAGTCATCGGAAAGCCGCCAGCCGGTCAGCCGGGCGTCACGAGCGCCGGTCCGGACTCGTACCGGACCGATCCGGCGTCCAGCTGTGAGGCGGCGGCTTACCGCGCGGAAAATGGCACGCGAGGTCTGATCCAGACAGGTCGCGAAATCGCGTCCGTCGAGCGTCGTCTCGTCCGCTCCTGCCAGGGCAGCGGTTGCGCCGGCCGCGTAGCGGATGATCCCGTCGGAATCGGTTTCAACAAGGATGTCGGCTGCGGCGAACGCGAACGACAGGAAACGATTCCGTTGCTCGACTAGTGACATGGCGAATTCCGAATAGCGGACAAGGTCGCCAGTCTACGGACGAAAGTGTTAGGAGTGGCTTAAAACAAGTGCTCGCCGTCTATGCGGCGCGCTGCCCGCCGCGACCGGACCTGGCGTCCGGCTTCGAATTGATCTCATGGATGATCTCGCCGGCGGCCTTGGCTACCTCTGTCAGACTGGCAGGCAGGTCGCCTTCTTCTTCCGCAAGGTCGGCGAGACGTTCGGCGACATCCAGCAGGCGCGGACTGTTGGCGATCAGCCGGGCCTGGATCTCGATCCGGCTCGGGTCTCGATCATATTCAGCCGCGGGCACGCGCCAGCCGCCCCAGTCCATCGATTCCGTGACGACGACGGGAAAAGTGCCCGGCGCCGGGTGATGCCCGCATTCCTCGGCGGACTGCCATTTGTTCTTCGCACGAAGGACGCGCCAGCGGCCGGCGTCGAGGGATTCGACCTGTTCGGCTGAGAGTTCCTCGGCGGTAAAGTCGCGTCCGAGACCGCAATCATAGAAGACGCGGACCGGTTCCTCGACATCCTTGACCCAGTGCGGCTTGACGTGTTCGACGAGCGCCCAGGTCCCGACCGGGCGCACATAGACGCGCTGATGCTTGTGAAAAACTGCCTTCGCCATGATCGCCTCCCTGACGCCCTATCGAAGCACGGCCGAATTGAAGCGGGGTGAATGAAACGGATCGAATTTGAATGTTCGGGCAGCTGCCGCGTTGCGCGACGGGGATTGGTTGCCGACCCGCCTTGCGCTATTGGGCAGCCATGACTGAGGTCTCGCTCCCCGACCGCCGCTTTTCCGTGGCGCCGATGATGGACTGGACGGACCGGCATTGCCGGGCCTTTCACCGCGTCCTGAGCCGGCGGGCGCTGCTCTATACGGAAATGGCGGTCGACAAGGCTGTGATCCATGGCGATCGAGGGCGGCTGATCGGTTTCGACGCGGCCGAGCACCCTGTGGCCATCCAGCTTGGCGGATCCGGTCCCGCCGACCTCGCGGAAGCCAGCCGGATCGCGGAAGGCTTTGGCTATTGCGAGATCAATCTCAATGTCGGCTGTCCCTCGGATCGCGTGCAGTCTGGCCGTTTCGGTGCGTGCCTGATGCAGGAGCCGGCGCTTGTCGCCGAGTGCGTCAGCGCCATGCAGGAAGCCGTCAGCGTGCCGGTCACGGTGAAATGTAGGATCGGCGTCGACGATCAGGAACCGGAAACGGCTCTCTTCGACTTCGTCGATACGGTTTCCGCCGCGGGCGTTACCAGTTTTACCGTCCACGCGCGAAAGGCCTGGCTGAAGGGCTTGAGCCCGAAGGAAAACCGCACCGTGCCGCCGCTCGATTATGCTCTCGTGCGCCGGCTCAAGAGCGCGCGGCCTGAGCTGGAAATCGTCCTCAATGGGGGCATTGAGGAGATCGATCAGGGCCTTGCCGAAAGCGAGGGGCTGGACGGCATGATGCTCGGGCGAGCCGCCTATCACACGCCCTGGGTCCTGGCCGAGGTCGATACGCGCATCTTCGGTTCGTCAGCGGCCGTCGCGACACGCTTCGAAGCCGTCGAGGTCTATCGTCCCTATATTGCGGCCCAGCTCAAGGCCGGTACGCGCCTGCACGACATGACCCGACACATGCTCGGCCTGTTCGCCGGGCAGCCGGGCGCGCGCATGTGGCGTCGCATACTGTCCGAGAAAGCGCCGCGTCGCGGCGCCGGGATCGAGGTATTGGACGAGGCGCTTGCCGCCATCGGCCGAACAGACGAGGCGGCGTAATGCAGGACATTCTGGTGCTGGTACTGGCCATGGCGGCCACGGGCGCGTTCGCGGGCCTGATTGCGGGCCTGTTCGGTATCGGCGGGGGCGTCGTCATGGTGCCGGCCCTATACTTCTCGTTCGGCGCGCTGGGGTATGACGATCCGCGCGCCATGCAGGTTGCGGTCGGGACTTCGCTGGCCGTTATCATCGCTACCTCCCTGCGTTCCGTCGCCGCTCATGCCGGGCACGGGGCGGTCGACTTCAAGGTCCTGAAAGGGTGGGCACCCTGGATCGTGGTCGGCACGCTGGCCGGGTCCCGGATCGCGCACCTGCTTCCGGGCAATTTCCTGACCGGTCTGTTCGGCGTGATGGCGGTGATCCTGTCTGCGCAATTCTTCTTCGGCCGGCCCGACTGGCGTCTTGCCAACGACCTTCCTGCAGGTCCGCTGCGCTGGGGGCTGGGCAGCCTGATCGGAATCCTGTCCGCGCTCATGGGGATCGGGGGCGGCGTGTTCGGCGTGACCCTGATGACCTTGTGCGGCAAGCCGATCCGCAATGCGGTTGCGACCGCGGCCGGCTTCGGCGTCGCGATCGGCGTGCCTGGCGCCGTCGGCTTCATTCTCAATGGCTGGGGGCAGGATGCCGTGCCGTTCTCGCTCGGCTATGTGAACCTTCCCGGTTTCGCCCTGCTGGCCGGTTCCGCCTTCTTCGTCGCCCCGCTCGGCGCGAAACTGGCGCACACGCTACCGGAGAAGACGCTGAAGCGCTTCTTTGCCGTCGGGCTGGTGATCGTCGGTGTCATGCTGATCCGGGAGGCCTGGCTGGCCGCCGGTGCCGCCTAGGGGCGCAGGATCAGCTGGTCGCGGCGTATTTCGACCGACTCGAAGCGCTCCAGCACGCTCATCCCCAGGAGCGATTGCTGGCCGCCGCGCATGACCAGCGCCGGGACGTTCCGGAAGCTGCGTCCGGGAAGGCCGAGTTCGCTAATCTGCACCGCCGCCGCCATTGACGGACCGGCCGCGGTTGACGTCATCACATTATAGTCGAGCTGATCGGTCCGTATGCCGACGCGCCGGGCGTCCGCGAGGCTGAGCGCGACGCCGGTCGCGCCGGTATCGACGAGAAAGGTCACGGACGCGCCGTTGATTTCGGTATCGAGATAGAAGTGCCCGTCGAAACGCCGCTCGAGAACGATCGCGCCACCCGACAATTCAACGCCATTGCCGGAGCGGCGGCCGCCTGCGCCATCAGCAGGCGCGGCGCCCCAGACCGCTTGATATTGCAGGTCGGTATAGTCCCGATCGAGGATGGCGAAACCGGCGATAGCGGCGCTGACGGACAGCCACGCCGCCAGATTGCGATGCCGCATCCCGTCCGGCGCAAGGGCCGCGCCCAGCAAGGACAGTCCCAGCAGGCCGAGGACGATTGCGATAAACAGGGTGCGCAGGACCGGGTCGATTCCATTCCATAGCGGCCAGGTGATCAGGCGCAGGCCGATCAGCAAAAGGCCGAGTGCGAGCGCCGGCAAAGCCGCGCGCGTGATCAAGGCTCGCATGAGATTATCCCTGTCTGGCGGCGCGTTCCGCTCTATAGGCATCCTCACGTTCCGGCAGTTCCGCCAGAATTTCCGACCGCTCGGCATCGTTGTAACGCGTCCAGCGGCCCAGCTCTTCCATGGTCCGGAAGCAGCCCACGCACAGCTCCGCCTTCGGATCGACGAAACAGACTTTGACGCAGGGTGTCTTGATGGGCTGGTCGCTCATGCGCTCAGCATTCCGCGCCCTGCGCGTTGAGGCAAGTGCTTGCAGTCGGTCATGCCGCCGGAATATGGTCCCGCTTTACCGCGCCCCGGGGGTTTTCATGGACGATATCGCGCTGCAGCTCCGCAGCTTCGTGGGGCTTTTCCTGCTTGCAGGGATCGCCTGGCTGCTCGGGCCGCGCAAACGCCTGCCCCTCGTCCTCCTTGTCGGGGCAATCGGCCTGCAGCTCCTGATCGCCTGGCTGCTCTACTCGCTCGCGCCGTTCCGGGCCTTCCTGCAATCGCTGACCGGTGTGGTGGCCGTGTTGCAGGAGGTCACCAATGAAGGCGCGCAATTCGTGTTCGGCTATCTGGCCGGCGGCGAGATGCCCTTCGAGGTGAACCCGGATGCGGCCGGGGGCGTTTTCCTTTTCGCTTTCCAGGCTTTGCCGATGGTGATCGTGCTGTCCGCTCTCTCGGCACTGCTCTGGCGCTGGCGCATCCTGGAAATCCTGGTGCGCGGTTTCGCGGCAGCCTTCCGGCGACTCCTCAACCTCTCGGGTGCAGCCAGCCTCGGTGCGGCGGCGAACATATTCCTGGGTATGACGGAGAGCCCGGTCCTGATCCGTCCGCGCCTGCCGGACATGAGCCGGCCGGACCTCTTCCTGATCATGACGGTCGGGTTTTCGACGGTCGCCGGCTCGGTGATGGCGCTTTATGTGAGCCAGCTTTCCGGGATTATCGACGGGGCGGCCGGCCATATCTTCACGGCCTCGCTGATCTCGGTCCCGGCGGCTGTGCTCCTGTCGCGCCTGATGATGCCGGCGGAGCCGGTCTCCGAGGAGATGGCGACGAAGGAGAAGGTGCCGACAAAGATCTATCATTCCTCGATGGACGCGCTCACCACTGGCGTTTCGGACGGTATCAGGCTCTATTTCAACATCATCTTCATGCTGCTGGTCTTCACCGCGCTCGTGGCCCTGCTCAACGTGATCCTCGGACTGTTGCCGGAGTTCGCCGGTGCGCCGCTCTCCGTCGACCGCATTCTCGGCTGGATTTTCGCACCCATCGTCTGGCTTGCCGGAATTCCCTGGTCCGAGTCGACCCAGGCCGGGTCTCTGATGGGACTGAAGACGGCGCTCAACGAAGTCTATGCCTACGACCAGCTCGCTCAGACCGGCGATGAGCTGAGCGCGCGGACCCAGCTGATCATGACCTATGCGCTGTGCGGCTTCGCCAACTTCTCCAGCGTCGGCATCCTGACCGGCGGCCTGGTCGCGATCGCGCCCTCGCGGCGGGAGGATATTCTCGATCTCGCTCCGAGAGCGCTTGTGTCCGGCACGCTGGCCACGCTGATGACCGGCGCCGCCGTCGGCGCTCTGCCGGGCGGCCTGTTCGGGCTCTGAGGTCCTCAGTCTCCGCGCTTCGGGAAGAGCTTGCTGCGCAGCCAGCCGAGGGTGGAATTGCCGCCCAGGGTCTGGCGGTAAGCGGTATCCATGAAACGGTCGAGGCCCTCGCTGTCGGCGAAGAGGTTCAGCCGCGTGTTCATGGGGGCATCGGGGTCGATAGGGCGGATTTCCCGCGCCGGTGTTCCTGCGACGATCGTGTTGGGCGGGACATTCTTCGTGACGACCGAGCGAGCGCCGACGACGGAGTTGTCGCCGATTGTCACGCCCTTGCCGATGAAGGCGCCGTCGCCGATCCAGACATTCCTCCCCAGCTTGACGGGCTTCCAGGGCGGGTCCGGATCGACCCGGTCGTGAATGCCGTGCCAGTCGCAGTCGGTGATGGTGGCGCGGTTGGCGATCAGGCAGGCATCGCCGATCTCGATCGAGCCGGCCGCGAGTATGCGCGTGCCGCCGGCCATGAAGACACAGTCGCCGATGGTGATCCGCCCCGCCTGGGTCTGCGGCGCCCAGACGGTCAGCCGCACCGGGTCGTGCCGTCCGGCGACGATGTGGATGTGATCGCCCGCCGTGATATTCGGGCCGAAGACCTCGACATGCCAGGGCCGCACGATTTTCGGATCCTTGCCGAGTGCATCGAAATGCGGCGCCAGGAAATGCTGCGTCCAGCGGTTCTCGAAGCCTTCCCAGGCCCGGTGCATCCAGTAAGGGCGATGATCGCGGCGCATCGGCGGTCCTCTGGTGGTGGTGGCTTTTCGACTTGCCGCAAGGGCGGGTGGCGGGAATGCTGGGCGCAATCAGACAATAACAAGAACCGCCTGTCTTGCCTGTCGTGCAGGGCCGGCGGAGCGGAAGGGACGATATGGACTATCAGGTCGAGATGACGGCTGAGGCCGTCAGCGCCTATCTGGACGAGGTGTTTCCGGCATGGAGCCGTGGTGGGCTGAGTATCGAGTCGATCGAGCCCGGCCGGGCGACCATCGGGCTGGATGCCGGGCAGGGGCATTTGCGGCCGGGCGGGACAGTCAATGGCCCGGCCCTGTTCACGCTGGCGGATTTCGCGGCTTATGCCGTCATCCTCGGACATGTCGGGAGGCAGGCGCTCGCGGTCACGACCAATCTGTCGATCAACTTCCTGCGCAAGGCGCCGCCCGGACCCGTAGTGGGGCATTGCCGCCTGTTGAAACTGGGTAAGCGGCTGGCGGTCACCGATTGCGATATCATATCCGTGAAGAGCGGTGACTTGATCGCGGAGGCCCACGCGACCTATTCCCTGCCGCCAGGCAAGGCTTGAGAGGCCCAGATGAGTGAAGAAGCTGAAAACGATCCGATCGAAGCCGCGATCCTGAAACTGGTCGCAGCCGCGCCCGAAGGCCGGTCCATAGCGCCGGCGGATGTAGCCAAGGCCGTCGACCCGGAGCGCTTCAATCGCAAGTTCGGGCATGTGCGGCAGGCCGCGATCCGGCTCGCCAAGTCAGGGCAGGTGACCATTCTGCGCAAGGGCAAGCCGGTCGAGGATCCGGAAAATTTCAAGGGTGTCTGGCGGATTGGCCGCGCCTGATCTCGAAACCCTGCTCGCGGATATTCGCGCCTGCCAGGCCTGCGCGGAGAGCCTGCCTCATGCACCGCGTCCGGTCATCCGGGCCAGCGCCACGGCACGAATCCTGATCGTCGGCCAGGCGCCGGGAACCCGCGTCCACGCATCCGGCAAGCCGTTCACCGATCCCTCCGGCGACCGTTTGCGCGACTGGATGGGGGTGGACGAGGCGACATTCTACGATGAAAGCCGCATCGCGATCGCGCCGATGGGCTTCTGCTTTCCCGGTCTCGATGCCAAGGGCGGCGACCTGCCGCCGCGCCGCGAGTGCGCGCCGCTCTGGCAGGAAAAAGTCCGGTCGTCCTTGCCCGATGTCCAGCTGACCCTGCTGGTGGGACAATATGCCCAGCGCTTCCATCTCGGTTCGCGAATGCGAAAAACGCTCACGGAAACCGTCCGGGATGCCGAGGCCTTCGGGCCGGATTATCTTCCGCTTCCGCATCCTTCGTGGCGGAATAATGCTTGGTTGCGCAAAAACCCGTGGTTCGGGGAAATAATTCTCCCGATGCTGCGGTGCCGCATAAGAGAATTGTTGAGCTGACGCGGTTTCAGGGTGTTTTCCACCGCTTGTCCGCGAGGCCCGGAAGGGGTATTCCGGCGCCCGATCGTGCAGCGACCCGCTGCCCATGCTGAACAAGGTTTGCCGGTTATGAGTGTTTTCGAGCACCCGTCTTTCGACAATCACGAACGAGTTCTTTTCGCGACCGACGAGGTCACCGGGCTCAAGGCCATCATCGGTGTCCACTCGACGGCCAGCGGCCCGGCCTGCGGCGGTTGCCGAATGTGGTCCTACCCGAATTCCGACGCTGCCCTGGAGGACGTCCTGCGCCTGTCCCAGGGCATGAGCTACAAGAACATCATGGCCGACCTGCCGATCGGCGGCGGCAAGAGCGTGATCATGAAGCCGGAAGGCAGTTTTGACCGCACGGCGCTGTTCGAAGCCTTCGGCCGCGCCGTCGCGAGCCTCGGCGGCCAGTACATCACCGCCGAAGACGTCGGCGTCAGCCCTGATGACATGATGGCCGTGCGCCGCTCCACCGAGCACGTCGTCGGCCTGCCGGAAGGCAAGGACGCGTCCGGCGACCCGTCGCCGATCACCGCCGAAGGTGTGTTCCGCGGCATCCAGGTCTGCGCCGAGCGCGGCCTGGGCAAGCGCGATCTCGCTGGCGTGAAGATCGCCATTCAGGGCGCGGCGGGCCATGTCGGCTCCTACCTGGCGGGACATCTCGCCAAGGCCGGTGCCGAACTCTTTATCACCGACATCAACCAGGAAGGCCTCGAGACCCTCAAGGCCGAGCATGGTGCCACGATCGTCGGGCTCGACGAGATCTACGACCAGGATGTGGACATTTTCGCGCCCTGCGCCCTCGGTGCCGTTATCAATCCGGACACGATCGACCGTATCTCCGCCAAGGTGATCGCCGGTGCGGCGAACAACCAGCTCGCCACACGCGACATGGGCGCCGAACTGCAGAAGCGCGGCAAGATCTACGCGCCGGACTATGTGATCAATGCTGGCGGCATCATCAATGTGATGGGTGAGATCGCCGGCTCCTTCGATCCGAAATGGGTCAAGGGCAAGCTTGATGGCCTCGAGCAGACGCTGGCCGAAATCCTCGACCAGTCGGAGAGCGAAGGCCGTCCGTCCAACGTCGTGTCCGACGAGATCGCGCGTGCGCGTATCGAGGAAAAGCGGGCGAAGAAGCTGTCGGCCGTTGCCTAGACCGACACGACGCTGACGAATCTGGGGTCCAGCGTGACCCCGACCCTGTCGCCCTCGCCGATCGGTGAGGGCGATAGTGTATGGGCCGTCCAGATCCGGCCCGTCGCATCCTCGACATCCATCACGATATGCGAACCTGCCGGGCGGCGGCGCTTCACCATGAAGGCGCCGTCAGGCTGACCGGACAGCAGGATGGCGCGCGGACGGATCAGAACGTCCGCATTGCCCCCGTCCGGCAGATGATCCGCCGCGACCGTTCCGAGAGGCGTCTCGGCCTGACCGTTCCGAATACGCGCCGCGACCACGTCTACATCGCCGAGCAAGCGCGCCGCCACGGCGCTGACCGGATGGAACCAGACTTGGTCCGGTTCGCCCGTCTGGATGACCTGGCCGGCTTCCATCAGCGCCAGCTCGTCGGCGACCGCCATCGCCTCCTCGGCGTCATGGGTGACGATGAGGGCCGTTGCGCCAGCCTTGCGAAGCGTGTCGACCGTGCGCTCGCGCAATTCGCCGCGCAGGCGCCGGTCCAGTCCGGAGAAGGGCTCGTCGAGCAGGACGATGGCCGGTGCCGGGGCGAGGGCTCTCGCCAGCGCAACGCGCTGCTGCTCGCCGCCGGAGAGTTCGTGCGGATAGGCCTGTGCCTTGTGGGCGAGTTCGGCCGCGTCGAGCTGGGCCATGGCCCTTTGTTTCGCGTCTTTCCCGGTCAGGCCGAATGCGACATTGGCGAGGGCGGTCATGTGAGGAAACAGCGCATAGTCCTGGAAGACCATGCCGACCCGGCGCTTTTCCGGCGGCAGGTGCGCCTTTCCGGAGCTCCACACTGCCTTGCCCAGCGCGATCGTGCCGGCATCGAGGCGTTCCAGGCCGGCGATGGCTCGAAGAAGCGTGGACTTGCCTGAGCCGGACGGGCCAAGCAGAGCCGTGATGCGGCCCGCATGCAGATCGAGATCGGCACCGGACAGGGCGGCGTGACCGCGCGTATAGTGACGCTCCGCGCCGCGAATTTTCAGCACCGACCGGTATTGCGACATCACCCCAGCTCCGACGACCGTGTGCGAGAGAGGTAGCGGGCCACGAAGATCATGGGAAGCAGGGCCACCAGTGGAATCAGGAGCGAAGGCAGGGCGGCCTCGCCCAGCCGCTCGTCGCTGGCATAGTTGTGGGCGATGATCGCGAGCGTGTCGTAATTGAACGGCCGCAGGATCATGGTCGCCGGCAATTCCTTGAGCACTTCCACGAAGACCAGCAGGCCCGCAGAGGTCACGCCCGCGGCGATCAGCGGCCAGTGCACGCGCCAGATCGTGCGGGAGCGCGAGGCGCCCAGCGTCCGCGCAGCGCCGTCCAGGGCCGGGGTGACGCGCGCGAGTGCCGTCTCCGACGGATTGATGGCTGCGGCGGCGAAACGCGAGAGATAGGCGAAGACGAGCGCCGCTGCGCCGCCCGTGAGCAGGATCGGGAAGACCGAGCCGGTCAGGGAACGCCAGGCCGGGTCGAGGATCGACTGAACGCCGGACAGGATTGCGATAACCCCGACGGCAGCCACGGCGCCGGGCACGGCATAGCCGAGACCGGCCGCGCGCGCCGCGACGATCGCGACGAGGCGCTTCCCGCGCAGGGCGTAAGCCGTCGCCACGCCGAGAATGGCGGCGAGCACGGCGGTGATGAGCGCGAGACTGAGGCTGTGCAGGCTGGCTGCGCCGAGCCCGGTTGCGGCTTCGGTATTCAGGGCCAGCCATCCCAGGCGCGACATCGGAATGACGAGACCGAGCGCGAGAGGGAGGCTGCAGGCCAGCATGGCCAGGAGGGCCCGGCCTCCGCGCAGCTCGATGCGCGGTGCCGGACGGTGACGGCCGGAGGCGGTCACGCTGCGCGAGCGACGGCGCTGGGCGCGCTCGAGGCCGAAGACGACAACCGCGATCGCGACCAGGATGAGCGAGAGACGTGCCGCATCGACCAGGGAGCCGGCACCGCTCCAGGCGCGAATCAGACCGATCGAGAGGGTGGGGGCGCCGAGATGGGAGACAGTGCCGTAATCGGCGAGGCTCTCCATGATCACCAGGGCCAGGCCGGCGGCGATCGCGGGGCGGGCCATGGGCAGCGAGGTCCGCAGGAAGGCGGTGACAGGCCCGGCGCCCAGCGTGCGGGCGGCATGATAGGCGTCCGCGGACTGGCCGCTGAACGTGTCCCGGGCGAGCAGGTAGACGTAGGGATAAAGGACGAGGGCGAACATCAGGCCCGCGCCCCACGCTCCCCGGATGGTCGGGAAGAGGCCGTTCGTGGCCGTGTGCAGGGCGCCGCCGGCCTGGCTGAGATCGAGCCAGGCATAGGCCGCCACATAGGCCGGGATGGCGAGCGGCAGGATCAGCACCCAGCTGAACAGCCTGCGGGCCGGAAAATCCGTCCGTGCGACCAGCCAGCCCAGCCCGGTGCCAATAAGGCCGGCGCCACCGGCGGCAACGGCGGCAACCCAGGCGGAATTGACGAGGTAGACCGGCAGACGCGTACCGGCCAGGTGACGCAGATAGTCACCCGTCTCTCCGGTCAGGGCGATCCAGGCGACCGCAAAAATCGGAGCGGCGCAGACTAGGGCTGCCAGGACCGTGAGCGAGATCGCCCGGTCCGGCAGCCATCCTGTCGCGCGGTTTCCCGTCACTGCCAGCCGACGCGATCGAAGATGCGCTGGGCGGTGGCGTTGTGGTCGCCGAGTTCTGAGACGTTCCGCTGGTCCTCGACGAAGGGCAGCATCGCCTCGAGGGTGGCATTCTCCCACTCCGTGTTCTCGATGACCGGGATTTCGTTGGTCATTTCGGCGAACATCCGCTGGGCGTCCTCGGAGAGAAAGAAGCTGATAAGTTCGCGCGCTTCTTCCGGGTGCGGGGCATTGGCCGCGATACCGGCTCCGGACACATTGATATGGGCGCCGGAGGTTTCCTGATTCGGGAAGAAGAGGGTGACGGCTGCTGCTGCCGCGTTGTCGGCGGCATCGCCGGAATTCACCATCATCGCATAGTAGTAATGGTTGAGGACCGCGACATCGCATTCGCCCGCCGCGACGCCGTGGATCTGGGTGCGGTCGCCGCCCTGCGGCTCGCGCGCCATATTGTCGGTGACAGCCTGGGCCCAGGCTTCCGCACCGTCCTCGCCCAGACGGGCGACAAGGGAGGCGAGCAGGGACTGATTGTAGGCATTGCCGCTGCCGCGAACGCAGATGCGGTTGTTCCAGACCGGGGCCGCCAGGTCTTCATAGGTCGCGATCTCGCCCGGCTGGACGCGATCGTTCGAATAGGCGAGCACGCGGGCGCGCTTGGCGAAGCTGATCCAGTAGCCGTCCGGATCGATCAGGTGGTCGGGGATGGCCGGGGTGAATTCGGAAAAGTCCGTCTGTGCGAACAGGCCGGCTTCCTCGGCGCGGTGCAGCCGGGCGGCATCGACCGTGATGATGACATCGGCCGGGCTGCGTTCGCCGTCGGCGCGGACGCGTTCGATGAGCTGGTCGCCATTGGCGGCGATCAGGTTCACCTCGATTCCCGTCTGTTCGGTGAAGGCCGCGTAGATCGCCGCATCGCTGGAATAGTGGCGCGCGCTGTACACATTCACGACGCGCGGCTCGTCTGCCTGTTCTTCAGAGCCGGATCCGGTCTGGCCGCTGCAGGCCGCGAGGCCGCAAGCCGCGGCGGCAACGAGATAAGTCGCAAATTTCATGAGACACCCAATAAGCCTTTGATCTGGGACCTTGGTGTCACTTTTGAGAACGTTTCGCAAGTCTTGCGGGCAGGGTTTGCCTGCGACATGCCGTCCCGGTGTGAGTCGCGTTTGTGCGCCCGAACGGTCCGATGCAGGGCGGACGGGTCTGGAATGGAGGGTGGAATGGTGGGCGATACTGGGATTGAACCAGTGACCCCCTCGGTGTGAACGAGGTGCTCTCCCGCTGAGCTAATCGCCCGAATAATCCGGAAGGCGCCGTATAAGCACACACTTTTCCGGGGTCAACTACATGTGGAAGTTGAATGACAGATGCCCCGCATTTTGGGTGCGACAACTTGCCACACCGTCATGCTCTCGTCATATCCGGCCCCCGCGTATATCAGCCTGCCCCAAGTTGAGATCGCGGCTCTCGGGCCCGTCTCGTCAATCACCCGATTGGACTCAATTCCCGGCCGTGGGAATCCCCGGCCGAGTAGGAGGTATTGTTCATGAGTAATGATCTGTGCACGCCTGAAGGTGCTCGCCGACTGAAAGCCCGCATCGAAGCTTACTGGGCTGAGCGTGGCTATGATGTTTCGGTGGACCTGGTCGAGGCGGGCTTCATGCCGGCCATGCGTTCCGCGCGCACCGACGTCCGCTCCAACCTCGTCAACGGCATGCCGACGCGCCCCGCGAACGATACGGGCCGCGAGCGTCGCACCGCCTAGGACACTTTCAGGCCCGCCACAGATCGGCGAGGGCCCGAGGCACATCCTCGAACGCATGAATGACCCGGTCGGCTCCCAGGGAGCCGGCCGGTTTTTCGCTATAACCATAGCTCAGCACGATGCTCGGAATCCCCGCCGCCCGGGCCGCGCCGACATCCGGCGCACTGTCGCCGACCAGGGCTGCCGGTCCGCTCCGCTCTCCCAGCGCCGAAAGGACGTGCGCCGCATCCGGCTTCTTCGCCGTCGTGCGCTCCGGTCCGATGATGCGGACGAAATGGTCAGCCAGTCCGAGTTCCGCGATCAGCAGGTCCGACAGGACGGAGGGCTTGTTGGTACAGATCGACAGCTCGGCGCCTCGTTCGCGCAGCCAGACGAGCGTGTCCTCGACGCCGGGGAAGACCCGGCTCTCCGCCGCGACATCGGCCTTGTAGATTTCGATGAAACGCTCCACGAGCGCCACAGCGCGCGCGTCTTCGATCGATTGCGACTCGCGGGCGAAGGCGCGCTCGATAAGTGCGCGCGCGCCGCGGCCGACCATGGCGCGGACATCGTCGAGCGGAACCGCGCCAAGGCCTTCCGGCTCGATCACGGCATTCAGCGCCCGCACGAGATCCGGCGCCGTGTCGACCAGCGTCCCGTCCAGATCGAAGGCGATCGAGGCGCCGGAAAACAGCTCTGCGTCGCGGGGATCGATCATATTCACAACCTTTTCCGGTGGATGAGGCGATGAAGCATGGTTACGCGCCTTGCGCCGATAGGCTATAGCGCCTGACATACAGTGTCGCACAGCCTGCCCCGACGAGGTCTTCCGCATGTCCCATTCCCGCGCCGCCATCATTCTCGCCGCCGGTCAGGGCACGCGGATGAAATCGAAGACGGTGAAAGTTCTCCACGCTGTGGGTGGCCGGCCGATGCTCGACTGGACCGTGGACCTTGCCGCGCGTTGCGGGGCCGAAACCGTCGTCACCGTTTACGGTGCTCATTCGCCGGCCGTGAAAGACGCGGCCGAGCGGCTCGGAACGCGGACCGCGCTGCAGGATCCGCCGCTGGGGACGGGGCATGCGGTCCTCGCTGCCAAGGACGCGCTCGCCGGCGTCGAAGACCATGCCATCGTGCTCTACGCCGACACGCCACTGATAACGCCGGAGACCGTCGAAAAGGTTTTCGCCGCGCTGGAGGCGGGGGCCTCCGTCGCAGTACTCGGCTTCGAGCCGGAAGACCCGGCTGCCTATGGCCGTCTCATTCTTGGGCCGGACGGCACGCTCGACCGGATCGTCGAGTTCAAGGACGCCTCGGAGCAGGAGCGCGCGGTCGGTCTCGTCAATTCGGGTGTGCTCGCCGCACCGGCCGACCTGCTGCTGGACCTGCTCGGCGAGGTCGGCAACGACAATGCCAATGGCGAATATTATCTCACCGACGTGGTCGGGCTGGCGCGAGCGCGCGGGCTGAAGGCGGTCGCGGTCACTGCACCGGCGGACGAAGTTCTCGGCGTCAATTCGCGTGCCGATCTGGCCGAGGCCGAAGCCGCCTTCCAGGTCCGGGCCCGGACCGCAGCCATGGCGGCCGGCGTGACGCTGATCGATCCGCCGAGCGTGCATTTCGCTTATGATACTCAGATCGCCAATGACGTCGTGATCGAACCGAATGTATTCTTCGGACCGGGCGTCACCATAGAGAGCGACGCGACGATCCATGCCTTCAGCCATATCGAGGGCGCACATGTGAAGGCTGGCGCCTCGGTCGGCCCCTTTGCGCGGCTGCGGCCCGGCGCGGAGCTGGGCGAGGGGGCCAAGGTCGGCAATTTCGTCGAAGTGAAAAAAGCGCAGCTCGGCAGGGGCGTGAAAGTCTCCCACCTTTCCTATATCGGCGATGCACGCATCGGTGCGGAGGCGAATATCGGAGCCGGGACCATCACCTGCAATTACGACGGCTTCGACAAACACCTCACTGTGGTCGGCGACGGCGCCTTCATCGGCTCCAATACCTGCCTCGTCGCGCCGGTGACGGTGGGCGAGGGCGCCTTCACGGCGACCGGTACCGTCGTCACACAGGATGTGGCCGCCGATGCACTCGCACTGGCACGTACGCCGCAGATCGAGAAATCCGGGTGGGCGGCGCGTTTCCGGCGCGCCAAGACGGCCCGCAAAGTGAAGAAGGACAGCTAGACATGAGTGTTACCGATCGTCTCCAGGACAAGACCCTGTTCCGCACCGACAGCTTCATCGCCGGTGACTGGGCGTCCGCTCCGCAGTCCTTCGCTGTGACCAATCCGGCCAATGGCGAGCACCTTGCGGATGTCGCGGACCTTGGTGCCGAGGGCGCCCGCAAGGCGGTGGCTGCCGCAAGCGAGGCCTTCGAGGGCTGGAAGAAGACCTCGCCCTTCGAGCGCGCCAAGCTTCTCATGAAGTGGCACCAGCTGATCATGGAGAATATCGGCGATCTCGCCACGCTGATCACGCTGGAGATGGGCAAGACCTATCGCGAAGCACAGGGCGAGATCGTTTACGGCGCCGCTTTCATCGAATGGTCGGCCGAGGAAGCCAAGCGGATTCACGGCGAGACGATCTCGACGCCCTTCCCGGGGTCGCGCGGCTGGACCATCCGACAGCCGATCGGCGTCGTCGGCTGTATCACGCCGTGGAATTTCCCGAACGCCATGATCACCCGCAAATGCGCCCCTGCGCTGGCAGCGGGTTGCACGATGGTGATCAAGCCGGCCCCCGAAACCCCGCTCTCCGCACTTGCCCTGGCCGAACTGGCGAAACAGGCCGGCATCCCGGACGGCGTGTTCAACGTCGTCTGCGGCGATGCCAAGGGTATCGGCGAAGTCCTGACCAGTTCGCCGGATGTCCGCATGATCGGCTTCACGGGCTCGACCGAGGTCGGCAAGCTTTTGATGCGCCAGGCGGCCGACGGCGTAAAGCGCGTGGCGCTCGAGCTCGGCGGCAACGCACCTTTCATCGTCATGGACGATGCGGATGTCGAAGCGGCGGCCGACGGCGTGGTCGCCTCGAAATTCCGCAGCTCCGGCCAGACCTGCGTTTCGGCAAACCGGATCATCGCTCATCCGGCGATCGCCGACCAACTGGTCGCCGCGCTCGAGGCTCGTGTCTCGAAGCTCAAGCCGGGCAGCGGTTTCGAAAAGGACACCGATATCGGCCCGCTGATCCACAAGGAAGCGGTCGAGCGCGTCGATGCGCTGGTCAAGCAGGCCCGCGAAACGGGTGCCCGCATCATCACCGGCGGCAAGCCGCTGATCGACGAGCTCGGCGGTTCCTTCTACGCGCCGACCCTGATCGAGGGCGGTTCGCCGGACATGGACCTGGCCTGTTTCGAAATCTTCGGACCGGTGGCCTCGATCTACCGTGCCGAGACCGAAGACGAGATCATCAAGCTGGCCAACGATACCCCCTACGGCCTGGCCGCCTATCTCTATACCCGTGACGTGAACCGTATCCATCGTCTCACCGAGGGGCTGGAATACGGCATGATCGGCGTCAATGCGCCGATGGTCGGCGCGGCCTCGACCCCCTTCGGCGGGGTCAAGGAAAGCGGCATCGGCCGCGAGGGCGGAAAGTGGGGCGTCGAGGAGTTCACCGAACTCAAATACATCCTGCTCGGAGGCGTGGACGGATGAGCGCGGAACGTCAGAAAGCCAGGGCAGCCGCCGCAGCCCTGGACTATATCGAAACCGGCATGACGCTGGGGCTGGGCTCTGGCTCGACTGCGGAAATCTTCCTGCGCCTGCTCGGCGAGCGCGTGAAAGACGGTCTCAAAGTGCAGGGCGTGCCGACCTCTCAGCGCACGGCCGAGGTGGCCGAAGAGGCCGGTGTGCCGCTGATCGATGTCGATCATGTCGACAATATCGCCGTGACCATCGACGGCGCGGACGAGGTGGACGGCCGTTTCCAGCTGATCAAGGGCGGCGGTGCCTGCCTCCTGCGCGAGAAGATCATCGCCCAGGCCTCCGATCTCATGGTCGTGATGGTAGACGAGACCAAGCTGGTCTCCACCCTTGGCAGATTTCCGTTGCCGGTGGAGGTCGACCGGTTCGGCTTTTCGCTGACCGCGAAGCAGATCTACCACGCCTTGAGGAAGGCCGGCGTCGCGTCGCCCGATGTCCAGCTGCGCCGCAAGGGCGACGGGCTCGAACCGCTGATCACCGATGGCGGAAACTACATTCTCGACTGTTCCTGCACCGCGATCCCGGATGCGGCGGCCGCGGCGGACAATCTCTGCCACATCCCCGGCGTGGTCGAGCACGGCCTCTTCATCAACCTCGCCCGTGTTGTCATCGTCGGCGAAGACGGTGAAGCCCGCGTGATGGAACTCTAGGCCGGGCGGCTGCCCGCTCCGTTGCCTGCAAGCTGGCGCCGCGAGCGTGGCCCGGCTGCAACGTGATGATGCCGATGCCGTGAAGCCGCGTGCAGCGGCGAGGTTCGGTGCCTATATTCCAGCCGGAAGCGACGACAGGAAAAAGCGACATGTCTGAATACGATTACGACCTCTTCGTCATCGGCGCCGGTTCCGGCGGTGTCCGGGCCGCACGGATGGCCAAGCAATACGGCGCGGGCAAGGTCGCGATCGCCGAGGAATACCGCGTTGGCGGCACCTGCGTCATCCGCGGCTGCGTACCGAAGAAACTGATGGTCTATGCCAGCGAGTTCTCGAAGCAGTTCAAACTGGCCGAGAGCTATGGATGGAGCGTCGGAGAGACCTCCTTCAGCTGGGAAAAGCTGATCAGTGCCAAGGATGCGGAGATCGACCGGCTTTCCGGCATCTATATGCGCAACCTGCACAATTCCGGCGTCGAGATTATCGAGGATCGGGCCGTGTTCGAGGATGCGCACACGCTGCGTCTGGTGAAATCGGACAAGACGGTCACGGCCGACAAGATCCTGATCGCTGTCGGGGGTACGCCTTTTGTCCCGGACATCGAGGGTGCCGAACTGGGCATCACCTCGAACGAGGCCTTCCATCTCGAGACGCTGCCCGGACATGTCGTGATCGCGGGCGGCGGTTATATCGCCTGCGAATTCGCGCAGATCTTCGCCGGCATGGGCGCCGAAGTCTGCCAGGTCTATCGCGGCGATACCGTACTGCGCGGCTTCGATGACGATATTCGCAGCCATGTCCATGAGGAACTTGTCCGCTCGGGCGTGCGCGTCATCACCCACACGAATTTCGAGCGCATCGAAGACCTCGGCGATGGTCGCAAGCGCGTCCACCTCGACAATGGCCATCATGTCGATACCGATGTCGTCATGTATGCGACCGGTCGCAATCCGCACGTGGCCGAGCTGGGTCTGGACAAGGCCGGCGTCGAGACCAATGAGCGTGGTGCGGTCAGCGTCGATGCCTATTCCAGGACCAGCGCCGAGAATGTCTACGCGGTCGGCGACGTCACCGATCGTGTCAATCTTACCCCCGTTGCCATCCGTGAGGGTGCGGCCTTCGCGGCGACGGTTTTCGACGGGCGTCCGACCGCCTATGATCACAATGACATTGCGTCTGCTGTCTTCACGCAGCCGCCCGTTGGATCTGTTGGCCTCTCGGAGGCGGAGGCGCGCAAGGAATTTGCGCAGGTCGATATTTACAAGACCAGTTTCCGTCCCATGAAGCTCTCCCTGACCGGCGAGGCTAGCCGCATGATGATGAAGCTCGTCGTCGACGGGGCGACAGAGCGGGTGCTGGGCGTGCATATTGTCGGGCCGGATGCGCCCGAAATGATCCAGCTGGCCGGAATCGCCGTCAAGGCGGGACTGACCAAGGATCAGTATGATGCGGCCTGTGCCGTGCATCCGACGAGTGCGGAAGAACTGGTGACCATGAAGGAGAAATGGACACCACCTGAATTGAAAGCTGCCGAGTAATGACCTGGTCACCGAAATCCTGGCGGGACAAACCCGTCGAACAAATGCCCACCTACAAGGACGCAGCGTCGCTCGACGCCGTACTGGACGAGCTCTCGGCCCGCCCCGCGCTCGTCTTTGCCGGTGAGGCGCGCCGCCTTCGCCGCCAGCTCTCCGAAGTCACGGCGGGCAAGGCCTTCCTGCTCCAGGGCGGCGACTGCGCGGAGAGCTTCAAGGATTTCTCGACGGAAGGCGTGCGAGACACCTTTCGTGTCCTGCTCCAGATGGCGGTCGTTCTGACCTTTGCGGCCTCGAAGCCCGTCGTGAAAGTCGGGCGGATCGCCGGCCAGTTCGCCAAGCCGCGTTCGTCAGATAGCGAGACGATCGACGGCGTGACCCTGCCGAGCTATCGCGGCGACAGCGTCAACGGGCTGGAGTTTACGCCCGAGGCCCGCGAGCCCGACGCCCAGCGCCTGATCCGTGCTTACGACCAGTCGGCCTCGACGCTCAACCTGCTGCGGGCTTTTGCGTCGGGCGGTTATGCCGATCTGCACAATGTCCACCAGTGGACACAGGATTTCGTCAAGGACAGTCCGGCTGCCGAACGCTACGCCGAAACGGCGACGCGGATCTCAGAGGCGCTCGACTTCATGAAGGCTTGCGGCATCGGCCGCGACAGTACGCCCTCGCTCGAGGCGGTGGACTTCTTCACCTCGCATGAGGCTTTGCACCTGCCCTTCGAAGAGGCGCTTACCCGCCGCGATCCGAATACCGGCCAATGGTACGCAACGTCTGCGCATCTTCTGTGGACCGGCGAGCGGACGCGCCAGCTGGACGGCGCCCATATCGAATACGCCCGGGGGATTTCCAATCCGGTCGGCGTGAAGTGCGGTCCGAGCATGAAGCCGGACGAGCTTCTCGAGCTGATCGATGCGCTCAATCCGGACAATGAGGCCGGCCGGCTCGTCCTGATCGTGCGCCAGGGCGCGGACAATGTCGGCGAGACCCTGCCGGCGCTGGCCCGGGCCGTGACGCGCGAGGGCAAGCAGGTCGTCTGGTCGTCCGATCCGATGCACGGCAACACCGTGAAGACCGGTAGCGGCTACAAGACGCGTGATTTCGATCGCATCCTGACCGAGCTCGAGAGTTTCATGAATGTGCTCTACTCGGAAGGTGCCTATCCCGGCGGCGTACATTTCGAGATGACCGGCCGCGACGTGACGGAATGCGTCGGCGGTGCCAAGGCCGTGACCGAGGTGGACCTGGCCGAGCGCTATCACACGCAGTGCGACCCGCGTCTCAATGCCGACCAGGCGCTCGACATGGCCTTCCGTATCGCGGAGTCGCTGAAGCGCGTACGCGCCGGCAATTCGGCCGCCAATGCGGCCTGATCGCGCCGCTCTTGAACACCGGCAATAGAAAACGCCGCCCGGATCGCTCCGGGCGGCGTTTCCAAATCAGAACCCGTTGGACTGATTAGATGTCCTTCAGGGCAGCAGCCGGACGGAAAGCCGCCTGGGTGCGAGCCTTGGACATCATTTTTTCGCCGGTGCGCGGGTTGCGCACTTCGCGCGCTTCGCGGTGCTTGGCGTAGAAGGTGCCAAAACCGGCCAGCTGAACGCTGTCATTGCCCTTCACCGAGCCAACGATGGCTTCGATGGCAGCGTCGACAGCGTCGCCCGCTTGAGCGCGGGACAGGCCGGTCTTGTCGCTAACGGCTTTGGCGAGATCAGACTTGTTCATAGGGTTCCCCCCGGTTGGTCGCGGTCCGACAGACACGGTCATCGTGTCAGGCCGGGTCGCCGCGTGTTCGTTGACGATCCATCAAGGCCAACAACTGGACCCCTTTGCAAGCGACAACAGGCGAATCCGGCCCAAATTACTGCATTTTTCCTGGGATAAGCCCTGTTTTTGGCCTTTGGTCGCGTTTTTGCGTACCCTGAGGGCCATGTTTCATGGTGAACCACAGGTTAATCAGCCGCTCGCGAATCGACCGATTCGCATGCTCCCGTTCGCACTTGCAGCGGGATTGACCGTTTACGGCATCGCTTTTCTCGCAGGTGCGGGAGAAACCTGGTCGCCGGTTATCGCCGCCTGCGCGGCGGGCTGGACCCTCGGACGGCTGACCCGGCGCTGACCGGACGGGGATGCGCCCGGACGCTACCGGCATGAAAGAGGCCGGCCGCGTGATGGCGGCCGGCCTCTTCTATTTCCGAACGCGTCCGCTCAGATTTTCACGAGCATCTTGCCGGTATTCTGGCCTGAGAAGAGGCCGCGGAAAGCGTCGGTCGCGTTCTCGATGCCGTCAAGCACCGTCTCGGCCGGCTTGATCTTGCCTTCGGCGGTCCACTTGCCGAGATGGGCGATGAAGTCTTCCAGCATGTCGGCATGGTCGGTGACGATGAAGCCCTGGATGCGCAGCGACTTGCCGACGATGAAGGTGAGATTGTCGGTGATGGTCGCGGGCGTGGCGTCGTTATAGCGCTGGATCATGCCGCACGCCGCGATGCGGCCATACTGTTTCAGCGTGTCGAGCGCAGCTGTGAAATGGGTGCCGCCGACATTCTCGAAATAGGCATTGATTCCGCCCGGTGCGGCCGCTCGGACGGCAGCGGCGAGATCCTTCTCGGCCTTGTAGTCGATGGCTGCGTCTGCGCCGATCGAGGTGACGAAGTCGCATTTCTCCTTGCCGCCCGCCGTGGCGACGACCGTGGCGCCCATCGCCTTGGCGAACTGGATGCCGGCCGAGCCGACCGCGCCCGCACCGGCGGACATCCAGAGCGTCTCGCCGGCCTTGAGGTCGATAATGCGCCGGAGGCCGACATAGGCGGTGAGCCCGGTCAGTCCGGCAATGCCGAGATAGGCCTGGGGCGGCATCTGGCTGGTGTCGATCTTCTGCAGCACCTTGCCCGGCGCAGTGTAGGCTTCGCGCCAGCCGAACATGGAATTGACGTGATCACCGGGTTTGAGGCCCTCGAAATTACTGGCGACGACCTCGCCCACCGCGCCGCCTTCCATCGGGGCGTCGAGCTTGAACGGGTCGACATAGGTACGGATCCCGCTCATCCGGCCCCGCATATAGGGGTCCACGGAGATATAGAGATTGCGGACGGTGACTTCGCCTTCGCCCGGTTCCGGGATGTCTGTTTCGACGAGCTCGAAATTTTCCGGCTTCGGATCGCCCTTGAGGTAGGATTTGAGGTGGATTTCGCGAGACTTCATCGACGTTCTCCCTTTCGATGTCCGGCCTTGGGACCGCGTTATGTCGAGATGTATCTATAATGTGGTGCGCGACGGGGCCGGGCCGGGGCGCCAGGCTTTGCACCATGGGATGGCCGGTCATGGTAGAGCGCCAACGGCTGCGCGCAAGCCGGTCGGCCATGATTTCCGCTCCGTCAGGCCCGGAATCGCAACGGGCCGAAACAAGTGGTGATGCACGCAAGCCTTGATCCCCTACGCGGTCCGGCTATTCACCCTGCAATCGCGAGAGGTAAGTCCATGGCTTCTAAAGAGACGGTCCTGCGCACCGGCGTCGTCGGTGCGGGTGTGTTCGGCGGCTATCATGCCGGCAAGTACGCGACGCATCCGCGTGCCGAGCTGGTGGGCGTCTACGATTCCCATATCGATCGCGCCAGGGCGCTGGCCGGGAAGTACGACGCCAGGGCCTACGACAATCTCGCCGAGTTCATCGCCGATTGCGACGCCATTACCGTCGCGAGCCCGGCCGTGCACCATTTCGAGGCGGCGGCCTCGGCCCTCGCTACCGGCAAGCACGTCCTCGTGGAAAAGCCGATCGCCTCGAGTGTCGAGGAAGCGCGCGAGCTGATCGCGCTGGCGGCCTCGCACGGTTGCGTGCTGCAGGTCGGTCACCAGGAGCGTTTCGTCTTCATGGCGATGGGGCTCTTCAAGGTTCCCGAGACGCCCAAGCGGATCACGGCGCGGCGCATGGGGCCGGCCTCGGACCGCAATCTCGACGTTTCGGTCACGCTGGATCTGATGGTGCACGATCTCGATCTCGCCATCGCCCTGGCCGGGTCCGCGGTCAACAAGGTGGAAGGCATTGTCGATGAGGGCCGCAACGGTCATCCCGACGTCGCCAGGGCGACGCTGGCTTTCGACAATGGCTGTGTGGCGGAGCTGACCTCAAGCCGGGTCCATGACTGCCGCGACCGGCATATGCGGGTCGAGTACGAGACCGGCGTGCTGGAGATCGACTTCATCGCCAAGACGTTCGAGAACACCACGCCTTACGCGCTCAACGCCGATTTCGCCGACGACCCTATGGCGAAGGATTCGCTGGGAGCTGCCGTGGATGCCTTCATCGCCTCCGTGCGTGACGGTGCGCCGGTCGCCGTGCCCGGCATTGCCGGTCTGCGGGCGCTCGATGCGGCCCGTACCATCGACGGTGCGCGCAAATACGGAAGCTGATAGGCTTGCTAGCTGTCTAACTGCGGTCTAAGTCGCTGCCATGTCTGACCGGATTTCCATCCTGACCGCCCAGCTCGACCCCGTCGTCGGGGATGTGGCGGGCAATCTCGCCAAGGCCAAAGCCGCCCTCGGCGACGCCCGGACGCGCAAGTCCGACCTCGTCGTCTTCCCGGAAATGTTCCTGCTGGGCTATCCGCCCGAGGACCTCGTGCTCAAGCCGGCTGCGGTCGAGGCCTGCAAGGCGGCGATGGAAGACCTTGCGACGGAAACCCGCGAGGGGCCGGCCATCATCGTGGGTCTGCCCTGGTATCAGGACCACAAGCTTCACAACGCTGTGGCGCTGCTCGACGAGGGCCATCTCGTCGCCCTGCGCTTCAAGCACGAATTGCCCAATTATGCGGTCTTCGACGAGAAGCGTGTCTTCCAGGCCGGACCGGTTCCGGAAATCGTCAAATGGCGCGGCATCAGGCTCGGCCTGCCGATCTGCGAGGACCTCTGGTTCGATACCGTGCCGCAGGCGCTGATCGAGCAGGGCGCCGAGATGATCATCGGGATCAACGGTTCCCCCTGGCGCCGTACCATCGAGCGCGAGCGCTCGGCGGCCTTTGCGCGCTGGTTCGACGCCTGGGAGAGCCCCAAGGCCTTCATCTTCGTCAACCAGGTCGGCGGTCAGGACGAACTGGTCTTCGACGGGGCCAGCTATTCGCGCGACAGCGACGGTAAAGAGGTCCAGCGGCTTCCCGCTTTCGAAGAACGCGTGGACTGCGTGGAATGGGTCAGGACGTCGAAGGGCTGGCGCGCCGGCGGGGGTATGCGGGCGCCGCTCATGTCGGGTCTCGAGGCCGACTGGAACGCCATGGTCCTGGCCCTGCGCGACTATGTCGACAAGAACCGCTTTCCCGGCGTGGTGCTGGGCATGTCCGGCGGGATCGACAGTGCGCTGAGCGCGGCGATCGCCACCGATGCGCTGGGCCCGGAGCGGGTCTGGGCGGTGATGATGCCGTCGAAATTCACCTCCGCGGAAAGTCTCGAGGACGCCAAGGCCTGCGCGGAATTGCTGGGCGTGCGCTACGACATCGTCGATGTCGAGCCGACCATCGCGGCCTTCAACGCGGCGCTGGCGCCGCAATTCGGCGATGCCGAGCCGAACGAGGCCGAGGAAAATATCCAGTCCCGAGCCCGCGGCGTCATCCTCATGGCGCTCTCCAACAAGTTCGGCCCCATGGTGCTGTCCACCGGCAACAAGTCGGAGATGGCGGTCGGCTATGCCACGCTCTACGGCGACATGAATGGCGGCTATAACGCGCTCAAGGACATCTACAAGACCGAGGTCTTCGAGCTGTCCTGGTGGCGCAATGCGCTGACCCGTCCCAGCGTGCTGGGTCCGGCCGGCCCGGTCATCCCCGAGCGCATCATCACCAAACCGCCCTCGGCCGAGTTGCGCGAGGACCAGAAGGACGAGGACAGCCTGCCGCCCTATGACGTGCTCGACGCCATCCTCTACGGCCTGGTCGAGGAGGAGCGTTCGGTGCGCGAGCTGGTGGCGGACGGTCATGACGAAGCGGAAGTGCGCCGCATCGAGAACCTGCTCCATCGCGCCGAATACAAGCGCCGCCAGGCACCGCCCGGCGTGAAGATCGGCCCCAAGAATTTCGGCCGCGACCGCCGCTACCCGATCACCAACCGCTTCCGCAACGGCTAGCGCGGTTTCGAAGGGGAAAGTGTTTGATCTCACGGCAGTCCGCTTCGCGGACGCCTCCGATGCGGCGGCCCATAAGGGCCGGCGCGCGGTCGCGCTTGCGGGACCGGTGGTCCCGGGTGTCAGAGCCGTTATCGTCTTCCCCCGCCGGGGGAAGTGGGCCGCGGCAAGGCCGCGGGTCGATGGGGTATTCGGCGCCTCATCCTGCACCATCCCCCTCCGTCCCTGCGGGACACCTCCCCCGGCGGGGGAGGACGAAACACCGATAGTGCCACGACCTTCCGGCCTGGCGGTATGAGGGGTGCAGGATGCCGGCTGATGCCGGAGTGTTGCTGTAAGT